>NZ_JBHWUE010000038.1:0-97137 GCF_042738615.1 Rhodococcus sp. NPDC059968 | reverse complement strand
GACGCTGGCGAGGGCGACCTGACCGGTCACGGCACCGGTCGCCGGGTTCGTCACGGGCGCGGTATCGACGCGCGTTCCGGGGTAGGACTTGTTGTCGAACCAGTGCGAGATCGTTCGGGTCTGCGCTGCGCCATCGCTGTGGGTCATGAAATGGGTGTCCTTACCGAGAGAGCCGATACGCGGGAACTCCGCGTGAAGTGCGATGTCTTCACTCTGGTCCGTGAACCAGCCCCCAGAGCCCGACGATCTGTATAGAAATCCGGCTTCTGATTTACACTGCGTAAATGCAGCCCACCATCGTCGACATCCTGGCGCTCCCGGTCGTGCAGGCGGGAACGCCCGAGGTGATCGGCGGCGGACCGCTCGACAGGCCGGTGCGATGGGTGCACGTCAGCGATCTACCCGACCTGTCGAACCTTCTCCAGGGTGGCGAACTCGTCCTCACCACCGGCCAACCCCTCGCGGACGACTCGTCGAGCGTGGCGTACCTGGAGGGACTGGCCGCGGCGGGCGCAGCCGGACTCGTCGTCGAACTCGGCGTCCACGTCGACACCGTGCCGGAAGGGGTGGCGCGCGCCGCCGACAGACTGTCGTTCCCGGTGATCGCGCTGCACCGCCAGATCCGGTTCGTCGAGGTCACCGAGGAGGTGCACCGATCGATCGTCGCGGAGCAGTACGACGAGGTCGCCTTCGCACGGCACGCACATGAGGTCTTCACCGACCTGAGCATGAAGCGGGCGTCGCTCGGTGAGATCGTCGACGCCGCGGCCGGCATGCTCGGCGCCCCGATCGTGCTCGAGGACCTCAACCGGCAGGTGCTGGCCTTCGCAGCGCAGGGAACCACGGCGGCGGATCTCCTCGCCGAGTGGGAACGTCGGTCGCGGCTGACGCCCGTATCGCGTCAGACCGCGGTCGACGGCCCGGAGTCGTGGACGACGACGCCCGTCGGCGCACATCGGCAGGAATGGGGACGACTCGTCGCCCCTCGCCCCGTCGCCGCGGAAGGTCGGGCGCGGATGACCCTCGAGCGTGCCGCGCAGGCGCTCGCACTGAACCGCATGGTCGAGCAGGACCGGACCGCACTCGAGCAGCAGGCCCAGAGCGGACTCGTCGACGAACTCCGCCGCGGGCGCATCCAGGACGAGGCAGAGGCGACCGCGCGCGCCCATGCGCTCGGCCTCCGTCCAGCACTGACCTACCTGCCGATGACGGTGCGAGTCAGCGAAACCGCCAGCGCCGACCAGGTTCTCGCGCAGCGACGCCGAGTGAACATGCTCGATGCCGTCCGCCACGCGGTCCGGACGTCGCGGCAAACCGCACTCACCGCGAACACCCGCGCCGGGCAGATCGACCTGCTCCTGTCCCATCCGCCGGCGTCCACACCCGACGCGCTGCCCGAACTCTGCGCGGCGATCCGTGCCGCGCTCACCCGTCTCGACGGCGTCCTGCATTGCACGATCGGCGTCGGTCCCGAATCGACCCGGCTCCTGGACGCCGCGGGCGGCCTGACGGAATCCGCTCACATCGCCGAGGTCGCGCTGTCGTTGCCACCGGGCGACAAGGCCTTTCACCGAGCAGCCGACATCCGGTTGCGCGGTCTCCTCGCCCTCATCCGGAATGACCCGCGGGTGCAGGCCTTCGCCGAGACCGAACTCCGCGGCCTGCTGGAGTATCAGGCGCGCCACGGCGGCGACAGCGTCGACGTCCTGCGCAGCTTTCTCGAACTCGGTGGCAACAAGACGGAACTCGCGAAACAGCTCCACCTCTCCCGCCCCACGCTCTACGCGAAATTGGCCACGATCCAGCGCCTGCTCGGTGTCGACCTCGACGACGCCGAGTCCCGGACGTCGCTGCACACGGCGATGCTGATCCTGCGGCTCCGCCACCCGTGAGTACTTGTTAACGGCGGGCGGTTAATAAGTACTCACGGGGCGAAGCCACTGGCCGAACATCCTTCGACGAGGACCGGCTCAGGGTGCCGGCATCCGAATAGTCGCGAGCCAGCACCCCAAGGTTGAGAATTATCTTCACAACTGTTGGCAAGAATGGACGTTTTCTTCACTATTGGCACCTACCAATCGAATTTCCGACAGCACGGAGCTCTCATGAAGATCGGCATCCCCCGCGAAATCAAGAACCACGAATACCGTGTGGCCATCAGCCCCGCCGGTGTCCACGAACTCAGCGAACGCGGCCACGAAGTCGTCATAGAATCCGGCGCCGGCATCGGCTCGTCCTTCGCCGACGAGGACTTCAAAGCCGCAGGCGCCCAGATCCTCTCGACCGCCGACCAGGTATGGGACACCGCCGACCTGCTCCTGAAGGTCAAAGAACCCATCGCCGAAGAATACGCACGCCTGCGCCAGGGCCAGGCGCTCTTCACCTACCTGCACCTCGCCGCGTCCAAGGACTGCACCGACGCCCTGCTCGCATCGAAGACCACCTCGATCGCCTACGAAACCGTCGTCGGCGGCGACGGCTCCCTCCCCCTGCTGGCCCCGATGAGCGAGGTCGCCGGACGCCTCGCCCCGCAGGCCGGCGCCTACCACCTCATGCGCCAGGGCGGCGGCCGCGGCGTCCTCATGGGCGGCGTCCCCGGCGTGCGCCCGGCGAAGGTCGTCGTCATCGGTGCCGGCGTCTCCGGCCGCAACGCCATCGCCGTCGCCTACGGCATGCAGGCCGACGTCACCGTCCTCGACCTGTCCATCGCCCGCCTCCGCGAGATCGACGCCCAGTACTCCGGCCAGGTCAAGACCATCACCTCCAACAGCCTCGAACTCGAGCAGGCCGTCCAGGGCGCCGACCTGGTCATCGGTGCGGTTCTCGTCCCGGGCGCCAAGGCACCCACCCTCGTCTCCAACACCCTCGTCTCGCGGATGAAGCCCGGCTCGGTGCTCGTCGACATCGCCATCGACCAGGGCGGCTGCTTCGAGGACTCGCGTCCCACCACGCACGCCGAGCCCACCTACCAGGTCCACGACTCCGTGTTCTACTGCGTCGCCAACATGCCCGGCGCCGTCCCCCGCACCTCCACCTACGCCCTCACCAACGCCACCCTCCCCTACGTCGTCGCCCTCGCCGACAGAGGCTGGAAAGAGGCCACCGCGACCGTTCCCGGACTCGCCGAGGGACTGTCCACCCACGACGGACAGCTGCTGTCCACCGAAGTCGCTGCTGCGCACGGCTACACGGCGGTGCCGCTGCCTGCCTGAGCGACATCGCCCGGCTAGGCGCCGAGACCGAATGCGACGAGGAACCCGAGTGCGGTGGACAGGCCGACCCACCACCCGCCTTCGCGGTACGCCTCGGGCATCAGCGAGTCCGCAAGCACGGCGATGGTCGCGCCTCCGGCGAACGCCTGGACCGTTGCGATGGTGCCGTCGGAGATGGTGTCGGACACGGCGTCGGCGCCGATCACGACCAGCACCAGCAGGGCTGCAGTCGCCGCCCACACGGACAGCGCACGACCGCGACTGAAGTGCGGCTGTGCTCGCATGGAGGCCGCGCCCGCCACCGCCTCCGGCACGTTTCCGACGGCGACGGCCACGAGCAGCACCACCCCGCCGGCGCCGCTGATCGATACGCCGAGGGCGGTGTTCTCGGGGATGCCGTCGAGTAGCGCACCGAGCATCAACGCCCAGCCCAGTGCGCCCGCACCCAGTTTCAGCTCGATGAGCCGGTCCGCGCCCACGTAGACGAGTGCTCCCGCGAACAGGGCCGCGCCTGCTGTCCAGATCCCCTCGGTCTCGAACGCGGGCTGGAACAACTCGGTGGACACGGCGGCGACCATCGTTCCGGCGCCGAAGGCCATGAGTGCCGCGAGAACCGGCCGCGGCAAATCGAAGCGCAATCCGACGACAGCACCGATCAGCAAGGGCAGGGCCGTACCGAGGCCGTACAACGTCGCGGTCAACATGGTCGAGAGCGTATCCACAAGACCTGCGGATGCGGGACAATCGAACGATGGCTTGGCTCGAGGTCGTGCGCACCGGACCCTTCACCACCGTGCAGGATCGTGGCCGCCCCGGTTACGCGTCGATCGGCGTCGGCGAGTCGGGTGCCGCCGACCGCGACGCGCACGACAGCGCAAACCGTTTGGTGGGCAACCATTCCGACGCAGCAACCCTGGAAGTCACGCTCGGTGGGCTCGCGGTGCGTGCGGCCGGGACCGTCTCCGTCGCCGTCACGGGCGCCCGCAACCCCGTCACCGTCAACACCGAACCCCGGCCCGACTACACGATGCTGCACCTGAATACCGGGGACCTGCTGGAGATCGCGTTCGCGTCGGAGGGCCTTCGCAGCTACGTCGCGGTGCGCGGAGGTTTCGACGTGCCCGCGGTGATGGGGAGCCGGTCCACCGACAGTCTGTCGGGGATCGGCCCCGATCCCGTCGCCCTGGGTGATCGGCTGCTGGTCGGCGCGGATGCCGGCGACTGGCCTGCGGACGAGATCATCCCCCCACCCGTAGCTCCCGAGGATCCGCTGACGATGCGGGTTCGGCTCGGACCGCGGGACGACTGGTTCACACCTGCGTCCGTCGAGGCCCTTCTCCGCGAGACGTGGACGGTCAGCTCCGACACCAATCGCGTGGGGGCGCGGCTCGAGGGTCCGGGACCGTTGCACCGCGCCGTGACGCACGAGATGCCGAGCGAGGCCATGGTTGCGGGGGCACTGCAGGTGCCGCCCAACGGTCGGCCCATCCTGTTCCTCGCCGACCATCCGGTGACCGGCGGCTATCCGGTGATCGCCGTGGTCACCGAGGCCGACCTCCCGGTGGCCGCACAATTGCGGCCCGGGCACCGAGTCCGCTTCCACCGCGCGGTGGCGTCGCCGATCCCGAGGTGACCGTGGCGGAATCTAGCCCCGGCGACGGCGGGCGATGTCGGCGAGCACGACACCCGCAGCGACGGACGCGTTGAGCGATTCGACGGGGCCTGCCATCGGGATGCTGAGGATGGCGTCGCAGTTCTCGCGGACCAGACGCGACAATCCCTTGCCCTCGGAGCCGACGACGACCACCACGGGGCCGCTGCCGTCGAACTCGTCGAGGGTGGTGTCGCCACCCGCATCGAGACCGACCACCTGAACACCCTTGGACGCCCAATCCTTCAGCGTGCGAGTCAGATTGGTGGCGCGGGCGATCGGCAGGCGGGCCGCCGCGCCGGCACTCGTCCGCCACGCGACCGCGGTGACCGACGCACTGCGGCGCTCCGGGATCACCACACCGTGACCACCGAACGCGGCCACCGAACGCACGACGGCACCGAGGTTGCGGGGATCGGTGATGTTGTCGAGGGCCACGAGCAGCGGCGCCTCCTGATGCTTGCGGGCCTCCGCGATCAGGTCGTCGGGGTGCGCGTAGCGGTACGGCGGCACCTGCAACGCGATGCCCTGGTGCATGCCGTTGGCGCTGAGCCGGTCGAGATCGGTCCGGGGAACCTCGAGGATGGAGATGCCCGCGTCGGCCGCCCGCTGAACGGATTCCTTCAGGCGATCGTCGCTCTCGGTCCCGACCGCGACGTACAGCGCGGTCGCGGGGACACCGGCGCGCAGGCACTCGACGACGGGGTTGCGGCCCAGCACCGTCTCGGGGCCGTCGAGCACCTTGCGTCCGGCGGTCTGACGACCGCGCCCGGGCTGCTTGTCGGCTTCCCTGGCTGCGCGGGCGGCGCGCTTGGCGGCGGGGTGCTTGGTGCGGGCCTCCGCGGGCGGCGTGGCGCCGCGGCCTTCCAGCCCCTTGCGGCGCTGGCCACCGGAACCGGCGACCTGCCCCTTCTTCGTACCGGTCTTGCGGATGGCTCCGCGCCTACTCGAATTTCCAGCCATTACTACTGTCCTGCCTTGAGAGACCACTCGGGCCCGTTGGGGGTATCGGTGACCTCGATGCCCGCCCGGATGAGACGGTCACGCACCTCGTCGGCCACAGCCCAGTTCTTCTCGGCGCGGGCACTCTGCCTGCGCTCGAGTTCGGCCCGGACCAGAACGTCCAGGGCATCGGTTGCCGCGGACGCATCCGCGGTCTCCTGAGTCCAGTGCTCGTCCAGCGGGTCGACGCCGAGGATTCCGAGCATGGCCCGGACCTGCGACGCGATCTCGCGCGCACGCTCGAGACCTCCACCGTCGAGGGCGATATTGCCCTCGCGGACCTTGCCGTGCACCTCGGCGAGCGCGGCGGGGACGGCGAGGTCGTCGTCGAGCGCGCGAGCGAACGCCTCCGTCCACCGACCGACGGACACCTCACCGGCACGCTCCTGCGTGCGCATGACGAACGACTCGATCCGGCGGAACGCCGCGGCCCCCTCGTCGAGCGCGGTGTCGGAGTACTCGAGCATCGACCGGTAGTGGGCACTGCCCAGGTAGTACCGAAGCTCTTGCGGCCGAACCTTTTTCAATACGTTCGGCACCGAGAGAACGTTGCCGAGCGACTTCGACATCTTCTCGCCACCCATGGTGACCCAGCCGTTGTGCAGCCAGTACTGCGCAAAGTCGTCGCCGGCACACTTGGCCTGCGCGATCTCGTTCTCGTGGTGCGGGAACACCAGGTCCAGGCCACCGCAGTGGATGTCGAACGCCGCCCCGAGATAGAACTCGGCCATCGCGGAGCATTCGAGGTGCCAGCCCGGACGGCCCCGGCCCCACGGCGTCGGCCACGACGGCTCACCCGGCTTCTCCGCCTTCCACAGCGTGAAGTCGCGGGGATCACGCTTGCATTCGCCGGCGCTCTCGCCCTGGTGCACGTCGTCGAGCTTGTGCCCGGACAGGCTGCCGTACCGGGGGTAGCTGCGGACGTCGAAGTAGACGTCCCCGCCCGCCGCGTACGCGTGGCCGTTGTCGATGAGGCGCTGCATCATCTCGACCATCTGCGTGATGTGCCCGGTGGCACGCGGCTCGACGGACGGCGGCAGCACACCCAGCTGCTGATAGGCCCACGTAAAGGACCGTTCGAACGTGGCGGCCCACTCCCACCACGGCCTGCCCGCCTCCGCGGCCTTGTTCAGGATCTTGTCTTCGATGTCCGTTACGTTGCGGACGAACGCCACGTCGTAGTCGTGGGCGAGCAGCCACCGTCGCAGCACGTCGAAGGCGACGCCGCTGCGTACGTGGCCGATATGGGGGTCGCCCTGCACCGTGGCGCCACACAGGTACACCGATGCGTGTCCAGGGGCCAGCGGAACGAAGTCACGCATGGCCCGCGTCTCGGTGTCGAATAGGCGCAGGGTCACGACCAGCGATCCTACCTGGCGCTTCGATCGGGAATGACCAACGCGGTGGCCATGGCGGCGATCCCCTCGCCGCGCCCGGTGAGGCCGAGCCCGTCCGTGGTGGTCGCGGACACCGAAACCGGCGCGCCCAGAATGTCGCTCAGCACCTTCTGCGCCTCGTTTCGGCGCGGGCCGATCTTCGGCCGGTTCCCGATCACCTGGACGGCGGCGTTGGCGATGCCGAAGTCGTCCTCTTCGAGGAGCCGGCGTACCTCGGCGAGCATCGCGGCACCGCTCACCCCGGACCACTCGGGCCGCCCGGTTCCGAAGACGGAGCCGAGATCGCCGAGCCCGGCGGCGGAGAGCAGGGCGTCGCAGAGTGCGTGAACGGCCACGTCGCCGTCGGAATGACCCGCGCAGCCGTTCTCGTCCTCGAACAGCAGGCCGGCCATCCAACACGGCCGACCCTGCTCGATCGGGTGGACGTCCGTCCCGATTCCGACTCGCACTAGTGCGCTCCCTCTTCCACCAGCGCGCGGGCCAGCACGAGGTCCAGCGGCGTGGTGATCTTGAATGCTGTGGGTTCTCCGACGATGCTGCGGACCCGTTCGCCGAGACGCTCCACCAGGCCGGCGTCGTCCGTGGCAATGCCGTCGGCGGCGTCGTAGGCGCGCCGGAGCAGTTCCGCGGTGAAACCCTGCGGAGTCTGCACTGCCCGCAGTTCGGACCGTTCGGGGGTGCCGGTGACCGCGCCGAGAACGTCGACGGTCTTGATGGTGTCCGTCACCGGGAGGACGGGAATGACCGCGTTGCGACCGCACCGCAACTCCGCGACCACCCGCGCGATGAGCGTCGGCGGCGTGAGCGCGCGGGCGGCGTCGTGCACGAGCAGGTATTCGGCGTCGTCCGCGACGGCGAGTCCGGCACGAACCGAATCGGTCCGCTCGCTTCCACCGGCCACGACGGTGACGCCACCGGGGAGGAGGGTCCGCGTCGACTCGACCAGTTCCTCCGGAACGATCACGACGACGCGGTCGACAGCCCCCGACTGGAGGAGCCCGTCGACCGCGCGTGCCAGCATGGTCGTCCCACCCAGATCAACGAATGCCTTGGGCTTGTTCTCGCCCAAACGCACTCCCTGACCTGCGGCGGGAACCAGCGCGACTACAGGACCCTTTCCCTCGGCCACTGTGTGTGTCGCGACTGGCTAGGACGCGGCCGCGAGGACCTCGTCGAGGATGGTCTCGGCCTTGTCGCTGTCGGTACCTTCGGCCAGTGCGAGTTCGCCGACAAGAATCTGCCGCGCCTTCGCGAGCATGCGCTTCTCTCCTGCGGACAGGCCGCGATCCTGCTCACGACGCCACAGGTCACGCACGACCTCGGCGACCTTGTTGACGTCACCTGACGCGAGCTTTTCGAGATTCGCCTTGTAGCGGCGCGACCAGTTGGTGGGTTCTTCGGTGTGCGGTGCCCGCAGTACCTGGAAGACCTTGTCGAGACCTTCCTGGCCGACGACGTCGCGTACGCCTACGTACTCTGCGTTGTCTGCGGGAACCCGTACGGTGAGATCGCCCTGAGCAACCTTGAGAACGAGATATTCCTTCTGCTCACCCTTGATGGTGCGGGTTTCAATAGCTTCGATCAGCGCCGCTCCGTGATGGGGGTATACGACGGTGTCTCCGACCTTAAAAATCATCTGTCCCGTGCCCCTTTCGATCATTCGAGTTTAACACGTGTCCGGAACCTGGTCTCATCAACGGTGCAGGTCAGGGGCATCATGGCCTGACCGTAGGGGTTGACAGGGTCCCCGATACGTGCATTCCGGACACCCCGATCGGGCGGTTCTTCAGCGCCGAAACCGCACGCAGACAACCATTGTGAGTACCCAGCGAGCAGGCCCCGCGGGCGAACTACTACTCTGCCTAGTTGAAGTGCGAACCTGACACCGGAGGACAACTCGTGACTGCTCTCGACAAGTCGACTCGCCGAGTCGCCACCGCCGTCGCTCTCGCTGCCGGCGCAGCACTCGTGCTGTCCGCCTGCAGTGCAGGCCAGATCACTCAGACGTCGAGTCAGGTCGCCGCGGTCAACGGCAACAGCGCGGACGCCGGGTCGATCGCCCTGCGCAACGTGCACGTGGTCTACCCCGACTCCGCCGAGTACAGCCTCGAGCCGGGCGGCAACGCCGTCCTCGCGTTCACCGCGATCAACAACAACGAGGACACCCCGGACAAGCTGACCCGGATCAGCACCGACTTCGCGCAGTCCGTCACGCTCGGCGAGAAGAGCGGCGGCCTCGAGATCCCGCCGCAGACCGCGCTCATCGCCGGCCTGCCGGGCGAGGACGCCGAAGCGAGCGCCGACGCCGCCGGTCAGAAGGACGAGAGTGCCGACGCACCGGCCGACGTCGTCCTCGTCACGCTGAACGGCCTGAAGGAAGGCGTCCGCCCGGGACTCACCTTCCCCGTCACGTTCGCGTTCGAGAAGGCCGGAGACGTCACCGTGTCCGTTCCCGTCGACGCGGGCCACGAGACCGAGCGCCACGTCTCCGACAAGTCGCCCGGATCCGAAGCCGAGGGCGGCGGACACTAGCAGCCGGACCGGGTCCGCTGTCGGACCCGATACCTAGGCTGGCCGGGTGGCCAAACTCAAATCCAGCTTCCGCTGCTCGTCGTGCCAGTGCACGGTTCCCAAATGGGTCGGCCGGTGCCCCGAGTGCGATAGCTGGGGATCGATGGACGAGGCCCCGATCGTCGCGTCCGTCGCGAGCCGCCCCGGGGCCTCGCTCGCGAAAGCCGGGGCCGGAGCGGTACTTCCGTCCACCCCGGCCACTCCGATCACTCAGATCGACAGCACGTCCACCCGCGCCAAGCCCACAGGCATCGACGAACTCGACCGTGTTCTCGGCGGCGGCGTGGTTCCCGGTTCCGTCGTTCTCCTCGCCGGCGAACCCGGCGTCGGCAAGTCGACGCTGCTCCTCGAGGTGGTCCACCAGTGGGCCCGCCGCGGCCCGGACGACCGGTCCCTCTACGTCACCGGTGAGGAATCCGCCGGACAGGTGCGACTGCGGGCCGACCGCACCGGCGCCGTCCACGAGCGGGTCTACCTCGCCGCCGAATCCGACCTCGCGACCATCCTCGGTCACGTGGAGCAGGTGCGCCCCACCCTGCTGATCGTCGACTCCGTGCAGACCATGCTGGCTGCGGACGTCGACGGCGTGGTCGGCGGAGTCACCCAGGTGAAGGCCGTCACCAGCGCCCTCACCTCCCTCGCGAAGGCCAGCGGCGTGCCGGTGCTCCTCATCGGCCACGTCACCAAGGACGGCGCGGTCGCCGGACCGCGGTCGCTCGAGCATCTCGTCGACGTGGTGCTGCACTTCGAAGGCGACAAGCACTCCACACTGCGGATGGTGCGCGGCGTCAAGAACCGTTTCGGCGCCGCCGACGAGGTCGGTTGCTTCGAACTGCGGGAAGACGGCATCGCCGGCATCAGCGACCCGTCCGGACTGTTCCTCCACCACCGCGCCGAGGCCGTTCCCGGAACCGCCGTCACCGTCATGATGGACGGCAAACGGCCCCTCCTCGGTGAAGTGCAGGCCCTCGTGGCGGCCACGTCCATGCCCGCACCCCGGCGCGCCGTGAGCGGGCTCGACAGCGCCCGCGTGGCCATGGTCCTGGCCGTGCTCGACCGCCGGTGCGGGGTGCAGATCGCGAAGAACGACGTCTATGCGGCCACGGTCGGCGGAATGCGGATGACCGAACCCTCCGCCGACCTCGCGCTGGCAATCGCCGTCGCGTCCGCGGTCAAGGACAAGCCTGTTCCGGACGGACTGGTGATCCTCGGCGAAGTGGGACTGGCCGGCGAGGTCCGCCGGGTACCCGGCGTCGGGCGCAGGCTCGCGGAGGCATACCGCCTCGGATTCACCCGCGCCATCGTTCCCCTCGACTCCGGGGCGGCTCCGAAGGGCATGAAGGTCACCGAGGTCGGGAACCTGGGAGCAGCCATCGCGTCACTGCGGTGACGCTCGGATCGAGGTGTCACTGCAGTGACACTCAGATCGACGACGTGCCGAACGGGCGCTCCGGCACGCCGTCCACGAAGTCCTTGGTCTTCTCGAAGTGCTCGGCGGTGACGGTGAGGAACAGCCCCCGCGACGTCGCCACCACCACGTCGGGATCGGCTGTCGGCCCCTCGACGATGCGCGCCTCGGCGCTCGCGTACACCTTGCGGCGGATCGATCCGTCGATGCTCGCGTGGAATTCGAGGACGGAACCCAGCGGGATGGGCTTGGCGAAGTCGATCTCGAGATGACCCGTGACGACCGGTCCGTCGACGATTGATCGGCACACCATGCCCAGTGCCTCGTCGAACGCGGTCGAGAGGATGCCGCCGTGGATCACTCCCGGACCGCCCTGGTAGCGAGGTGCCACCTCGAGGCGCCCCCACACGTCGAGCCCCTCCCCGGCCGTGAAGCTCATCGACATCCCGGCGGGCGACTGGTCGCCGCACCCGAAGCACCGTGACCAGTGCTGCGGCACGCGCTGACCTGCGGCGGGAAAGCTGCCGACCAGTTCGGGCAGGGTCAGGTCGTCGGGCAAAGTCCAGGTACTACTCATGGATAGGTAATCTAAACGCGGGTCCGGACGTGTTTCCGCGGCGGTCCCCGACAAGTGACGTCTACCTCAGCGGGAGTATTGCGCGATGAACGATGCCGAGTCGTCGTCAGCGCTGCGCGAAACGATTGCCCGGCTGGCTCCCGGAACGGCACTTCGCGACGGCCTGGAGCGCATTCTGCGCGGTCGCACGGGCGCACTGATCGTCCTCGGCTACGACGAGCAGATGGAAGAGATCTGCGACGGCGGCTTCGAGCTCGACGTGGAGTTCGCCCCGACCCGCCTGCGTGAGCTGTCGAAGATGGACGGCGCCGTGGTCCTGTCCACCGACGGGTCCCGCATCGTGCGCGCCAACGTCCAGCTGGTCCCCGACCACAAGATCCCGACCGTCGAGTCCGGCACGCGTCACCGCGCCGCCGAGCGGACGGCCATGCAGACCGGGTACCCCGTGGTGTCGGTCAGCCAGTCGATGAGCATCGTCAGCGTGTACGTCGGCGGCATCCGGCACGTCATCGACGGTTCCGCCACGATCCTGTCGCGTGCCAATCAGGCGGTGGCCACCCTCGAGCGGTACAAGGCGCGGCTCGACGAGGTGACCCGTCAGCTGTCGGTGGTCGAGATCGAGGATTTCGTCACGCTCCGGGACGCCCTGACCGTGGTGCAGCGCCTGGAGATGGTGCGCCGCGTGTCCGTCGAGATCGAGCAGGACGTGCTCGAACTCGGCACGGACGGGCGTCAGCTCGCACTGCAACTCGAGGAACTCGTCGGCGACAACGACGTGGCGAGGGAACTCATCGTGCGCGACTACCTGGCCGGTACCGGCCCGGCGCCCGCCGACGACGTCGAGAAGTCGCTCTCCGCGCTCGACAGGATCACGGACGCAGACCTTCTCGACCTCACGACGTTGGCGCGGGCGTTCGGTTATCCGGGCACCATCGAAGCGCTCGAGGCCCCGATGAGTCCTCGCGGCTACCGCGTCCTCACCCGCGTTCCCCGACTGCAGTTCAACCAGATCCACCGGCTCGTCGGCTCGTTCGGAACGCTGCAGTCGTTGCTGGCCGCGACGGCCGCCGACCTGCAGTCGGTGGAGGGGATCGGCGGGCTGTGGGCCCGGCACATCCGCGAGGGCCTGTCCCGGCTCGCCGAGACGTCGATCTCCGGCCCGTACGACTAGTAGGACAGCCGCAGCGCTTCGAGGCGGGTGCGGATGGTCAGTGCACGCGCGAGTTGCGGACGGTCGCTGCCGCTCCGGACACCCGAACCGTCGACGCCGAGGCGGTCGATCACTTCGTCGGCCCATGCCGCGTCCGCGGCGGACGGGCTCAGCTCGCGATTGACGTCGCCGGTGTGTGCGGCCTTCATGCACAGCTTGCCGGACATCCCCATCGACCGCGTGACGGCCAGATCCGCGACCCGGGTGTTCAGGTCGTCGACCAGCGTCGGCCCGTCGACGGGTGCCGCGATACCGGCGGCGCCGCTCGCGACGACGAGGCGTCCCCGGGCGTAGGCGAGCGCGTCCGCCTCCGCGCCCGCGCCCGTGTCCCGCCGGAAATCGCCACTGCCGAAAGCCAATCGCAGCGTTGCCGGCTCGGAGGCGATCCCGAACGCGAACTCGATTCCCCGCGCGGACTCGACGAGGGCGAGCACCGGAACCGCACCGTCGAGCCGGGCAGCGGTGTCCCGGACCTGTTGCCCGGATTCACTTTTCGCCAGCATGACGCCCTGCAACCCGGTGAGGCCCCGGAGCGCGTCCACGTCTGCCGACCAGTCCTCGGTGGTCGCGGCGTTGATCCGGACCCAGGCGGCGCCGCCACCGGACAGCCACGCGGCGACCGAGCGCCGGGCATCGGATCGTTCCGCGGTGACCACACCGTCCTCGAGATCGAGGATGACGGCGTCCGCGTCGCTCCGTTCGGCGAGGTCGAAATCCTCGGTCCGCGAGGCAGATACCAGCAACCACGACCTCGCGTGCCGAGCGTCGAGGGGAATCGTTGTGAGAATGGTTCTCGTCCTTACTGTCGGTGGTCCGGGGCGGCGTCTCCGACCACGGATTCCAGTGCGACCCGGACCGCGTCCAGGTGTTCGGCCATGGCGCGGGCGGCCTCGTCGTAGCTTCCGGACGCGATGCCGTCCACGATCCGGTCGTGTTCGTCGTTCGACTTCTGCTGACGCCCCGCAACGAGATTCAGCGTTTCGGACTGCCGGGTGAGTGCCTCGCGGATGTCGACGATCACGGATTCGAATACGCGATTCCGGCTCGTGCGGGCGATGAACGCGTGGAACTGCGCATCCAGGGACACCCACACGAGGGGGTCGTCCTCGTCCCGCATCTGGTCCACCAGGCCGCGCAGGGCGGTCAGGTCCTCGCCGGTGTGCCGCTGCGCCGCCCATCCGGCGGCGGGAATCTCCACGTGCGGGCGCGCCTCGACGAGTTCGTTGGCCGCGTAGTTCCCGAAGTCGAGGTCGCGGGCTATCGAATCGCTGACGACGAACGTCCCGAGGCCCGACTTCGTCTCCGTGAGTCCGAGCGCATGACAGGACCGCAGGGCCTCCCGGATCACCGACCGGCTGACCCCGTGCCGCGCCGCGAGGGACGCTTCGGACGGAAGTCGTTCACCGACCGACAGCTCACCCGACGTGATCGCGTCACGAAGATCCGCGAGGACCGCCTCCGCGGCGCTGACCCGCGCCGTGACAGGGCGCCTGGCTGCCCAGCTGTCTGACAGGTTCATGTGGATATTCTTCTCACGCCCCGGCCACAACGTCAATACGGGACACCTCTGGGGTTGACGCCTGCAAGTGAGCGAGGTAACAATTGCACCTGTCTGACAGCCTGGCAGGTGGATAGCCGGGTGGCTCGACCGAGAATCGACCCTCTTCGAGCAGCAGACTCCGTCCACCGCATCCGTGCAGAGCAACGGCTCGCGCGAATCCCCGTGAGGAATGATCAAGTGCTCGAAACGCGAACAGAACACGATCTGCTCGGCGACCGCCAAGTGCCTGCGGATTCCTACTGGGGAATCCACACGCTGCGGGCCGTGGAGAACTTCCCCGTCACCGGCCGGCCGATCTCCACGAACCCCTACCTGATTCGCGGGCTCGCCTACGTCAAATGGGCCGCGGCGAGCGCCAACGAGAAACTCGGGATCCTCGACAACCGCCGGGCCGACGCGATCGGGCAGGCGTGCCGGGAGATCGTCGACGGCCGCTGGCACGAGCAGTTCGTCGTCGACGTCATCCAGGGCGGCGCCGGGACGTCGACCAACATGAACGCCAACGAGGTGATCGCCAACCGGGCACTCGAGATCCTCGGCCACGGGCGCGGGGAGTACGCGAAGCTCCATCCCAACGAGCACGTGAACCTCAGCCAGTCGACCAACGACGTCTACCCCACCGCGGTCAACATCGCGACGATCTTCGCGATCGACGACCTGCTGGACGCGATGCGCGTCCTGCAGGACGCCTTCGCGACCAAGTCCGTCGAGTTCGCCGACACCGTGAAGATGGGGCGCACCCAACTCCAGGACGCGGTGCCGATGACGCTCGGCCAGGAGTTCGCCACGTACTCGGTGATGATCGACGAGGACCGCGCCCGTCTCGGCGAGGCCGCTCTCCTCGTCCACGAGATCAACCTCGGCGCCACCGCGATCGGCACGGGCCTGAACGCTCCCGCCGGCTACGCCGAGGCAGCGTGCGACACGCTGCGGGAACTCACCGGACTCCCCCTCGTCCTGGCCACGGACCTGGTCGAGGCAACCCAGGACGTCGGTCAGTTCGTCCACCTCTCCGGCGTGCTCAAGCGGATCGCGGTCAAGTTGTCGAAGGTGTGCAACGACCTCCGCCTGCTGTCGTCAGGGCCGCGCGCAGGCCTGAACGAGATCAATCTTCCACCGGTACAAGCCGGTTCGTCGATCATGCCCGGCAAGGTCAATCCGGTGATCCCGGAAGTCCTCAACCAGGTGGCCTACGAGGTCATCGGCAACGACGTCACCATCACCATGGCCGCCGAATCCGGCCAGCTCCAGCTCAACGCATTCGAACCGATCATCGTGCACTCCCTGTCCGAGGGGATGCGCCACCTCGCCGCCGCCTGCCGGATCCTGGCCGACCGCTGCGTACTCGGCATCACCGCCAACACCGATCTGCTGCGTGCCCGGGTCGAGGACTCCATCGGACTCGTCACCGCGCTCAACCCGTACATCGGGTACACCGCCTCGACCCGGATCGCGCAGGAAGCGCTGGTCTCCGGCCGCAGGGTCGCCGACCTCGTGATCGAGGCGGGTCTGCTCGACCGTGAAGAACTCGACCGCCTCCTCAGCCCCGAGCATCTCGCCAACCTGAGAGCGTCCGGTTCGCCACGGCAGACACCTGTCGCCGCTGCCGCGGTGGTGGTGGTCTCGTGACGATCGAGAAGGACGATACCTCCGGCGCCGACATCTTCGTCGAGGAAGACCTCGGCTACCGGAAAGCGCTCGGCCCGAGACAGATCCAGATGATCGCGATCGGCGGAGCGATCGGCACCGGCCTGTTCATGGGCGCGGGCGGACGCCTCCAGCAAGCCGGCCCCGCACTCGTCCTCGTCTACGCCCTCTGCGGGTTCTTCGCCTTCCTGATCCTGCGGGCCCTGGGCGAACTCGTGATGCACCGACCCACATCCGGGTCGTTCGTGTCGTACTCTCGGGAATTCTTCGGCGAGAAGATGGCCTTCGCCGCGGGCTGGCTGTACTGGATGAACTGGGCGATGACGGCCGTCGTCGACGTCACCGCCGTCGCGCTGTACATGAACTTCTTCAAGAAGTACTGGGCACCGCTCGGGAACGTCGACCAATGGGTCTTCGCCCTGGCCGCAGTCGTACTGGTCCTCGGGCTGAATCTCGTCTCCGTCAAGGTGTTCGGCGAACTGGAGTTCTGGTTCGCCCTCATCAAGGTCGTCGCCCTCGCCGCGTTCCTCGGCTTCGGCATCTACTTCGTGCTGTTCGGAACGCCGATCGAAGGACATTCGTCGGGCTTCAGCATGATCACCGACAACGGCGGACTCTTCCCCAACGGAATCCTGCCCGCCGTCGTGGTGATCCAGGGCGTCGTCTTCGCCTACGCCTCGATCGAACTCGTGGGAACCACTGCGGGCGAGACGAAGAACCCACAGAAGGTCATCCCCAAGGCGATCAACACGGTCATCATCCGGATCCTCGTCTTCTACGTCGGATCCGTTCTGCTGCTGTCGCTACTGCTCCCCTACACCGAGTACCACGCCGGCGAGAGCCCGTTCGTCACGTTCTTCGGTTCCATCGACGTGCAGGGCGCCGACGCGATCATGAACCTCGTGGTGCTCACGGCCGCACTGTCCTCGCTCAATGCGGGCCTGTACTCCACCGGCCGAATACTGCACTCCATGGCCATGGCCGGGTCGGCGCCCTCGTTCGCCGCCCGGATGAACAAGGCCGGAGTGCCGTACGGCGGCATCGCCCTCACCGGATTCGTCATCCTGCTCGGGGTGGGACTCAACGCCGTCGTTCCCGCACAGGCATTCGAGATCGTCCTGAACCTCGCCGCGCTCGGGATCATCAGCGCCTGGGCCGTAATCGTGCTGTGCCAGCTGAAACTCTGGAAACTCGCGAAGGAAGGGAAACTCGCCCGGCCCGGGTTCCGGATGTTCGGCGCC
Source organism: Rhodococcus sp. NPDC059968 (assembly GCF_042738615.1). NCBI lineage: Bacteria > Bacillati > Actinomycetota > Actinomycetes > Mycobacteriales > Nocardiaceae > Rhodococcus > Rhodococcus sp. NPDC059968. The sequence continues at coordinate 79,660 of NZ_JBHWUE010000038.1, read as the reverse complement.
CCCTACACCGGGCTCCTGACCCTGGTCTTCCTCGTGTGCGTCGTCATACTGATGGCGTTCGATCACCCTGTCGGAACCTGGACCGTCGGGTCCATCGCGATCATCGCCCCGCTGTTGGTGATCGGCTGGTTCGGCGCGCGGAACCGCATCCGCACCCTGGCCTCGGACCGCCCGACCGCTTAACGAGAGAGGACAACTGTGCCGAAAGTCGCCGTCGTCACCACCGGAGGCACCATCGCCAGCAGGCGGGACGGGCAGGGTGTCAGCAGACCGGTTGTCGCAGGCCCGGATCTGCTGGGCAGTGCGTGGACCGGGACGGAACTCCGTGTCGTCGACGTGATGTCGAAGGACAGTTCGAGCATGACGTTCGCCGATATGGACCGGGTACGCGACGCCGTCACCGCGGAACTGCGCGATCCCGATCTCGACGCTGTGGTCGTGCTTCACGGAACCGACACCATGGAGGAGACCGCATTCCTGGTCGACCTCCACCACGCCGACCCGCGGCCGGTGGTGTTCACGGGTGCGCAACGCACGTTCGACCACCCGGAATCCGATGCCCAGGCCAATCTGACCGACGCGGTCGCCGCGGGATCGGACCCCGCTCTGCGCGGAGCGGGTGTGCTCATCGCGTTCGGAGGCGCCCTGCACCGGGCGTCGGGAACGCGAAAGGTCGACACGACGTCCCTCGACGCGTTCCGATCCGTCCACCCCGCCGGTGTCACCTCACGGCGAAGTCTCGATCCGCTGCCGTGGCATCCGATCTCCGGAACCCGCGTCGACATCGTCGCCGCCTATCCGGGCGCCGACCGCGTCCAGATCGACGCGTGCCGGGCGGCCGGGGCCCAGGGTCTGGTGCTCGACGGCCTCGGATCCGGGAACGCGAACCCTGCGATCGTCGAGGCGGTCCGGGACTGCGCGTCCGCCGGGATTCCGGTCGTGGTTACCACCCGGGTGCCGCACGGCCCGACCTCCGCCACGTACGGCGGTGGAGGCGGCGGGCACGACCTCGTTTCGGCGGGCGCACTGTTCTCGACCGACCTCAGAGCAGGTCAGGCCCGCATCCTTCTCGCGGCGCTGCTCGCCGACCCCGAGCACACCGACCTCGACAAGGAATTCGGTCGACGCTCACGCATCGACCCCGCACCGAGGCTCAGCTGAGGTTGAACGGCTCCGGCGCGCTGCGGAGCTGGCCGAGCTGACCGACCACGGTGTACGCACCGGGCCCCACCGGATCGCGCTGGGGTTCCGGTTGCGTCAGGCAGTCGGGCGTGGACGTCTTGGCCGACCACTTCACGGTGAACTGTGCCTGCTCACCGGGCGCGAGGGTGCGCACGTCGGCCGCGGACTGTGGGAAGCAATCGATGTTGGACCACAGACGCACGGCACCGTCGATCGTGTAGACGAGCACCTGCTGGAGGCTGCTGCCCAGATCGCGTTCGCACGGTGTGGTGCCGATGTTGGTGACGACCGTCGTGAAGCTGGGCTCCTCACCCGCCAGGTACGTCGGCTTGTCGGCGGCCACCTTGATGGCCAGCGACTGGTCCGGGCACTGCCCCGCGGCGACCGGCTGGCCGCTGGGAGCCGCGCTGCTCGAGGCGCCGCTGCTCGACGCCCCGGACGAGCCGGACGTGCCCGAGGAGGCCTCCCCGCCGGCGGCAGCGGCGCCACCGCCGGCGCCACCGGACCCACCGCTGGACGTGGACGAACCCGAGGCTGTCGGGGAAATCGACACAGGGGTGGTCAACGAGGAACTCGCTGCCGCCGGATCCGTCTCTGAGTCACCGCCACCACGAAGTGAGTTGATCAACCACACCACGAGCAGCAACACGACGATGGCGCCGCCGATCGCCAGCGCCCTGCGGCGCCAGTAAATCTCGGGGGGCAACGGTCCATTCGGTTCCAGCACGACGTCAACGGTAGTTCGGCGTCGCGCGGCAACGGCTCAGCGGGTGCGGCGTGTCGCGGTCAGTCCGTGAGCTCACCGATGTCCCCGACTGCGCCCTGCAGGTGGGTGCGGCCGTCGGACAGCTTGTACGTGACACCCGCGATGGCGCACGCGCCGCTCTCCACCTTCTCCGCGATGATGCGCGACCGCTGCATGAGCAGCGCCCCGGTCTCCACCACGTGGCGACCCTCGAGTTCGTCGACGGTAGTGAGGCCTTCTCGGCGTCCCATGAGGATCGACGGCGCTACCCGTTCCACGATGCTGCGGATGAACCCGGGCGGCACGTTGCCCTCGTCGAGGGCGTCGAGCGTCGCCTTGACGGCACCGCAGCTGTCGTGACCGAGCACGACGATGAGCGGCACGTTCAAGACGCCGACGGCGTACTCGATGGACCCGAGCACGGCGTCGTCGATCACGTGACCCGCGGTGCGGACGACGAACATGTCGCCCAGACCCTGATCGAAGATGATCTCGGCGGCGACGCGGGAGTCTCCGCATCCGAACAGGACGGCCGTGGGGTGCTGGCCGCCGACGAGCTTCGCGCGATCGGCGATGCCCTGGCTGGGATGGAGCGAGGTGCCGCTCACGAATCGGTCGTTACCCTGACGCAGGGCCTTCCACGCGGACACGGGGTTGGAATTAGGCATGGGAACATTGTGCACCGGGCGCGTCGCACCGTCGCAACGGGAATGTGACGACGGCGGAAATTCCGTTTCCCCCGTGAACGAAGGGACTTGTGAGGACGAAGTGGCCGTTGACTCCTCCGCGCTGATCAGCTGGTACGACGTACAGGCCCGGGATCTGCCGTGGCGCCGCGGCGGCGTCACGGCCTGGCACATCCTGATGAGCGAGATCATGCTGCAGCAGACGCCCGTCGTCCGGGTGGCCCCGATCTGGGAGGAATGGGTGCAGCGCTGGCCCGTCCCGTCCCGCATGGCCGCGTCGAGTCAGGCCGACGTTCTGCGCGCCTGGGGCAAGCTCGGCTACCCGCGTCGGGCGCTGAGACTCCACGAGTGCGCCGGGGTGCTGGCCGCCGAGCACGGCGACGTGGTTCCCAGTGACGTCGACACCCTCCTCGGTCTGCCCGGCATCGGTGCCTACACCGCGCGGGCCGTCGCCTGCTTCGCCTACGGACAGCGCGTCCCCGTCGTCGACACGAATGTCCGGCGAGTGGTCGCCAGGGCCGTGCACGGAAGCGCCGAGCCGGGAAATCCGTCGACCACGCGTGACCTCGCCGACGTGTCCGCGCTGCTCCCCCGAACCCGCGCGCGGGCCGCCACGTTCTCCGCGGCCCTGATGGAACTCGGGGCCACCGTGTGCACCGCACGCTCCCCCGAATGCGCCCGCTGCCCGCTTCCGAAATGCGCCTGGGTGGATGCCGGACGTCCCGCGCACACGGGTGAGCGCCGGAAGGTCCAGAAGTTCGCCGGCACCGACCGTCAGGTGCGCGGCAAGCTCATGGCCGTACTCCGTGAGAGCTCCGCCCCCGTAGAGCGCGTCCGGCTCGACCAGGTGTGGCTCGGCGATCCCGGGCAGCGCGACCGCGCCCTCCACTCCCTGCTGATCGACGGACTCGTCGAGCAGACCGACGACGGCCTCTTCGCCCTCGCGGGCGAGGGGAGCTGACTGCCAAACGCTCAGCCGAGCCCGTCGAGGAATGCCTCGACCACTTTCCGGTACTGCTCCGGCTGGTCGTCGTGGACGAGGTGCCCGGCCTGCTCGATGCGGACGTACTCGGCGCCCGGGTGCCGCTCCGCCATGGTCCGCATCTGACCTTCGGGAGTGATCGTGAACTCTCCCTCGATCAGCAGGGCCGGAACGCTGATCGACGCCCACTGGTCCCAGAAGTGCCTGCCGCCCCACTCCTCGGAGATGTCGCGGAACGTGTCGACGTCCCCGTGCAGGTACCAGCCGTCGGCGCGCTTCTCGAACGAATCCAGGAAGTACTGTCCGGCAACCGGACCGAAGAACTCGAAGAGGTCTTCCCGCGTCGCGAACGGCCGCGGCCAGTTCGAGATCATCGCCGCCCAGTCCGCGGCGGTACGGCCCCGGAAGTCGGGGGCCATGTCTTCGAGCACGAGCGCCGACACCTTCTCCGGGTGTTCGGCCGCCAGGCACCACGCGTGCAGGGCGCCCATCGAATGACCGATCACCACCCACGGCCCGGCGAAGGGCGCGAGCGCGACGACCAGGTCTTCCACGAATGCTTCCGTCGTCAACCGCGACGGTGCGGGCCTGCCGTGACCTGCGGCGTCGAAGGTGAAGACGTGGCCGTGTTCGCGCAACCACGGCACGTGCCGCCCCCACGTCCGCGCGCTGCCCATCAGCCCGTGCAGGAGCAGAATCGGCTGTCCCGTCCCGCCCTCGTCGTGCAACGCACTCTCACTCGCCACCCCTCCGACGCTAGCGGAGTAACCTCGCCCGCATGGCAGTGGTGAAGATCAACGCAATCGAAATTCCCGAGGGCGCGGGCCCCGAACTCGAGAAGCGCTTCGCGGCGCGGGCGCACGCCGTGGAGAACTCCCCCGGCTTCCTCGGCTTCCAGCTTCTGCGCCCAGTCAAGGGCGAGAGCCGCTACTTCGTCGTCACCCAGTGGGAGAGCGAAGAGGCATTCGCGGCGTGGCGCGACGGTCCGGCCAGGGAAGCACACGCCGGTGAGCAGAAGAAGCCGGTGGCGTCCGGAGCTTCCCTGCTCGAGTTCGAGGTCGTGCTCGACGTCGCGGCGGCGAGCAAGAGCTGAGAGTCGGGGCCGAGCGGGAGGATTGACACGGCGGCCCGCCGGGTGCAAAAGTTCGCAGGACAAAGCGATGGTTCGGCAGGAATCCGGTGCAATCCCGGAGCGGTCGCGCCACTGTAAATCGGAGTAGTCCTTCACGGGAGCCACCTCGACAGCCAGATACTGCGGCCATCGCCTGGACCTAGGGGACGCGAAATCCCAGGAGGAACTATGGCACTCGCCTACGCACCCGGCTCGTCGGTCGACACGACCCGCCTCGCCGTCATCTCTTTCGCGATCGTTCTGTTCGCGATGCTCGCTCTCTATCTCGTTGGTTTCGACCAGGGCGCGATTTCGCGCAGTGGCATGTACATGCATGAATTGATGCACGACGGCCGCCACCTCCTGGGTCTGCCATGCCACTGACCGATTCCTTCGCGAAACTCCTCATCCGTGGTCTGCTGGCCGGCCTGATCGCAGGCATCCTGGCCGGTGGCGTCGCCTTCGTCCTCGGTGAGTCACACATCGATGCGGCCATCGCGATCGAAGAGTCGCACAGCGCTTCCGAAGCCGAAGTCCACTCGCACGACGCCACCCAGGCAGAAGAGCCGGCCGGGCACTCGCACGACGAGGAAGAAGCACTGGTCAGCCGTGACGGACAGCGCTTCGGACTGTTCCTCGCCACGTCCCTCGCGGGCCTGGCTCTGGGAGCGATCTTCGCCGTCGTCGCGAACTACGCGCGTCGGGTGACGACGCTGTCGGGGCCGTTGCTCGGGCTGACACTGGCCACGTTGGGCTGGTTGGCAATCGAGGCGGTGCCGTTCTTCAAGTACCCCGCCAACCCGCCCGCTGTCGGAGACCCCGAAACGATCACCCAGCGCACCTGGCTGTGGCTCGCCGCAGTCGTGCTGGGCCTGCTCGCGGTGGTGGCCTCCGTCTTCGCGGCGAAGGCCGTCGCAGCGCAGGAGTTCCTGTCGGTGCGGATCGCGGCGCCGGTTCTCGCCTTCCTCGCGGTGGTGACCATCGGATACCTCGTTCTGCCCACCGTCAACGAAGTGGGCGACGACTTCCCCGCAGTGCTGCTGTGGCAGTTCCGCCTGTCGTCCCTCGCGACGCAGGCCACGTTGTGGCTGGTTCTCGGACTAGCCTTCGCGTTCCTCACGGAGCGTGCCACCCGGGCCACGACGCCCGCGACGGCAAACGCCACCTGACCCGCCTCTCGGGGTCAGCGGGATCTGTCCCATCGGGCCGGGTCCGCCTCCAGGGCGGCCCGGTCCCAGCCACCCCGCTCGGCGGCCGCGTCGTACGTGCTGTGCAGGAACTTCAGCAGTGCGGCATCGGGATCGTCTGCGGTGCGGACGGTCTCGTACGGCAGCAGGAACTGCCCGTTCTCCTTGCTGTAGAAAGCTCCTTCAGGCCCGACCGGGTAGTCGGCGAAGCCGTCCGGTTCCGGATAGGCGTACGCGTAGAACGCGCCTTCGACACCACCACCGGGCCAGAAACCGCAGCTGCTCAGCTCGTGCGAGTAGCCCTCGACCATCACCCAGTCTCCGCAGTTCGGTGCTCCGCCAGGGTGAGTCGGTGCGGTTCGCCCGGAGAACCGTGTACAGGCCAGGTCGAGCGCACCCCAGAAGAAGTGCACGGGACTGACCTTCCCGATGAAATGGGAACGGAACTCGTGCAGGACGCGGTCTGCCTGCACGAGCTGCCGCCAGAACTGGTGCACCGACTCCCCGTCGTACGAACAGTGCTGGGTGTCCTCCGCGAACGGAACTGCGGGGTCCACCTCGTTGGGCCGGGCCAGAATGGTCGTCGCCACACCCAGTTCGGCCAGCGTGCCCATCGTCTCCGCATAGAAATCGGCCACCGACTTCGGTTCGAGGGCAATCGTCCCGGTGCCGCCCGTGCTCGTGCGGATCACCAGTCGGTGGTCGGCGAAGTCGAATTCGATGTCGAAACAGTCGGTGTCGTACGGGATCGTCGACGTCGTGAGACCGCGGGGGCTCACGTACAGCGGGACCTGCCACCAGTGGTTGATCAACGGTGCGTGGGCCAAGCGGATCTTCCCGACTATCTGCGTCCACATGTGCAGGGTGTCCCGCGTCGACGTCCAGTCGTCCACCTTCAACGCCGGCCATGCATCTCCGGATCGTGTCTGCTCGCGCACAGTGCCTCCCTGCTACGACGTGCATTCAATGTGCCCCTCGTCCGGGGTGATGGCAAGCGCGTCGCACCGATACCCGGGTAGGGGTGGACTCCACTCTCCGGGGTGATGTGCCGCGACGTCACCGATACCAGCATGGAGACATGACCACTCGCACTGCACCCTCGGTCCCGCAGCCGGTCGAGCGCGCGTACTGGCTGCTCGGACTCGCCTTGTTCGCCGGCGTGGTCGAGGCCATCGCGCACGCGTCGACGGCATTGCAGGGCCCGGGCGCCGACGTCGGGAGCCTCGCCGGACAACTCGCGGTCCGCGTCGTCGTCTACGGTGCGGTGCTGTCCGTCATGACCCGTTTCCGCAGTGGCAGGGCGTGGGCGCGGAACACCCTCGCGATCGGTCTCGGCGTGTTCGGCGTCGCTTCGCTCGTGATCGAACCGATCGCCTGGGTGTCGGCCGGCAACGACCCGATGTCCGCCGTCACCGGTCTGACGCTCGACGTCGCGGTGATCGCGACCGCCCGGCTCACCCATCTCATGGCGGTGATCGGTGCGGTGGCACTCATGTTCCGGCCCGACGCCAACCGGTACTTCGCGCGCCGCTAGTTCACCGGCGCTGCGCTCGCCTGCGTCAGAAGCTGCAGGAACACGTCCTTCGGCTGCGCGCCGGACACGGCGATTCGGCGGTTCGCAACGAAGAACGGCACCGCCGACACCTGCAGTCGACGGGCGGTCTCGAGGTCGGCGCGGACCGCGTCCGCACCGGCATCGGACTCGAGTTCGGCGCGCACGGTGTCGGCATCGAGCCCGGCCCGCGCCGCGATGTCGACGAGCACCTCACGGTCGTCGATCACGGCTCCCTCACCGAAGTGCGCGCGGAACAGCGCCTCCACCAAGGCATCTCGTTCGTCGCCCGCCAGCTGGATCAACCGGTGGGCGTCGAAGGTGTTGGCCGCGATCACGGTGTCGAAATCGAGACTCAGCCCCTCGTCGGCCGCCGTGCGCGCAACCTGACCGAACATCTGACGGACCTGCTCGGCAGGCATACCCTTGTGCTCCACCAGGGCGTCGAGTTCACTGCGCCGCTCCCCCACCGGCGTCTCCGGCGACAGCTGATACGACCGCCACACCACATTCACCCGGTCGCGCCCCTCGAACTCCGCGAGGGCCGACAGGAAACGGTGCTTGCCGATATAGCACCAGGGGCAGGCGACGTCGGACCAGATCTCGATCTCGATGTCGCCGTCGGTGTTCTGCTGTGTCGTCACAGTTCAGTGGAACGAATCGCTGGCACATTCTGTTCCGCCACGTTCGACACGGTGTTTGTCTTGGCTCGACGTTTGTCTTGGCTCGACGCGCTGCATTTCCGCACGCCGAATTCGACCGAACGGTACGGTGATGGGATCGACACGGCGAGAGTAACGTCGTATCGATCGTGCCGCTGAGTGAGGGGCGCTCGTTGCGATGCCCGGACAATCGGCGGCTCGATGATCGTGGAACCCGAACTCCTCCAGGAGTAACCATGGTTTACGTCTCCTCACCGAGCAAGTCCGTCGAGTCACTCGGAATCGTGCTGATCGCCGTCGGAGTCGTCCTGCTCGCTCTGCTCACCCTCTACCTGGTCGGATTCGACCAGGGTGCGATCTCCCGAAGTGGCATGTACCTGCACGAATTGATGCACGACGGCCGCCATCTCCTGGGAGTTCCCTGTCACTAGTTCCACCACGACCGGAGCACGCGATGAACTCTCCAGCAGATTTCGAAGCACACGCGAACAGGGTCGCGGAGTACGGCCCGGTCCATCACACTGAGATGGATTCGCCGTATTACCTCTCCAATTCCGCGTTCGACGCGTTGCGGCACGTTCTCCACGACGTCGGCGGCCAGACCGCCCTCCCCGTCAAGTACGAGGAGAAGGTCGAAGAGGACTGGGAGATGAGCACATACGTCACGTGCGAATGCCTCGGGTGGCGCGGTGTGTGGAACTCCGAGGAGCGCCGCCGCGCCGAGAACGATCTGGGCGCAACGCTCTATTTCGGGTTGCCGTACTACGCGCGGTGGATCACGGTGGCCGCCAAGACGCTCATCAACAAGGGCCTGATCACGCCCGACGAACTCTCCGCCAAGATCGACGAGGTCCGGGCGCGGTCGGGTGCCGGGAACGCGACTGGAGGCCAGTCATGACGAAGTTCGAGATCGGCGACCGGGTCACCGTCAAGGACGCGACCTCGATGTTCCACACCCGAACTCAGGCATTCATCCGTGGGCACACCGGCGTCGTCGTCGAACACCGCCCGGAGTGGGTGATTCCCGAGGACGAGGCGTGGGGACGCGTGGAGGACGGCCGGACCGAGCCGTTCTACGTCGTCCGCTTCCGGCAGACCGACCTCTGGCCCCGCTACACCGGATTCGAGATCGACACGTTGGAAACCGAGTGCTCCGAGCGCTGGCTCGAGCCGGCAGGAGAGGCGGACACATGACGCATTCGCACGGCGATCACGCCCCGATCCAGGCCTCGGAGGAGGTCAGCGAGTTCGAGATCCTGGAGACCGCCATTCGGGAACTGTCCATCGAACACGGACTGTTCTCCCGCGAGGACCACCGCCGTTTCTCCGAATGGGCCGAATCGGTAGGGCCGTCGGGTGGTTCGAAATTGGTTGCGAAAGCGTGGGTCGACCCGGAATTCAAGAAGCGACTACTGGCCGACGGCACCGAAACCTGTAAGGAAGTGGGGATCGACTGGCGCGACCCGACCGGATCGGGCACGCCGAGCGACTACACGTACTTCTACGTGCTGGAGAACACCCCGAAGGTCCACAACGTCATCGTCTGCACGTTATGTTCCTGCTATCCGCGGCCCGTTCTCGGTATGTCTCCGGACTGGTACCGCACCCCCAACTATCGCCGCCGGCTGGTGCGCTGGCCCCGCGAGGTGATCGCGGAGTTCGGTCTGCACTTCCCATCGGATGTCGAAGTGCGCGTGCATGATTCGAATCAGAAATCACGGTTCATGGTGATGCCGATGCGCCCCGAGGGCACCGAGGGGTGGAGTGAGGAACAGTTGGCGTCGATCATCACCCGCGACACCATGATCGGCGTCGCCGTCCCGCAGGTCGATTGGACCGCGACCACACCACCCTCGGACAACGGAGGAACCGCGCGATGATGACGGACAAGGCATACGACGTCATCCTGAACACGTTGGCCCCGGAGACGACCCGCGACGACGCGACGCTACCGGACCTCGACCGCAAGCCCGACCCGTGGGAATCGAGCATGCAGGCCACCGCGGAATGCTTGTCCTGGCGTGGCGCCTGGGACAATCTCGACAGGCGCCACACCGAGGACCAGTTGGGCGAAACCATATACCGCGACTTCCCCGTCCGCTCCCGGTCCGTCGTCGCCACCGCTCACGCGTTGATGGACAAGGGCGTCATCAGCCCGGACGAACTCCAGGCGAAGATGGCGGAAGTGCGCGCACGGTTCAGCCGTCAGTAGCCGGCTGGACTCAGGACTCGAGTGCCGCGTCCAGCGTGATCTCGACTCCGGTGAGTGCCTTGCTCACCGGGCACGACTCCTTGGCGGCCTGAGCGGCCTTCGCGAACCCGTCGGCGTCGAGACCCTCTACCTCACCGCGGACCGTCAGCTTGATGCCGGTGAGCTTGAAACCCGGGTTGTCCGGTCCGAGTGAGACATCCGCCCTCACCTCGAGGCTCTGCGGGGTGCCGCCTGCCTCCGCGATGAGTGCGGACAGCTGCATCGCATAGCAGGAGGAATGCGCCGCGGCGATCAGCTCCTCCGGGCTGGTGGTTCCACCAGCCTCCTCGGCCGCCCGCTTGGGGAACGAGACGTCGAAGGTCGCGACACCGGAACTGGTGAGTTCCACCTGGCCGCTTCCCTGTTCTAGCGATCCGTTCCAAGCGGTCCGTGCGGTACGTGTCGGCATGCCACATCCTCTCGTGGTTCTTCGGGTTGACGTCTCGAACCTACTCGTACCGGGCGGACATGCGCACCGCCCGGGAACGCAGGGCGGCCCGCAGATCATCCGGTGCCAGCACTTCCGCGTCCTCGCCGAATGCCCACAGAACCCCGCTCGCGTGGGAGTCGTCGCCGAATACCATTTCCAGGCGGACCCGGTCGTCGTCGGCCGACTGCTCGGACCGGACGGCGTAGGCGCGCTCCACCAGGTCGTCGCGGCGCTCACGGCGCACGAGAACGTCGGCGACCACTGGTGTCCCGCGCGCCCGGAACGTCGAGCGGCGACGCTCCCAGATCGCGGCGAGGTCGATGTCGGCCGATCGCTGCGCCGGCTCGTCGAGTTCGCGGACGTCCTCGATTCGCTCGAGCCGGTACGTCCGGTCGCGGCCGGAGTCCGTCGCGACCAGATACCACCGTCCCGCCGCATGGATGAGGCCCTGCGGGTCGATGACGCGCCACACCGCATCGTTGCCCCGCGACGGGTAGAGGATGCTCAGCCGCCGGCCCACGAACACCGCCTGCTGGATCAGCCCGAGATGATCGTCGACCGGTTCCGGATCGGTCAGCCACGATCCCTGGGTGACGAACACCCGCTCCGCCACCTTCGTCGCCGCCGCCCGGTGCGCGTCCGGCATCGCCGCCACCACCTTGCGCATCGCCGACGCGAACGCCGGTGCCATGCCCAGCGATTCCGATGTCATCGCCGACCCGGCCGCCAGCAGGGCCTTGGCCTCGTCGACGGTCAGGCCCGTGAGGTCGGTGGTGAACCCCGGGAGCAGTTCGAAGCCGCCGGCCCGGCCGCGCTCCGCGTAGACGGGTATCCCCGCCGTCGACAATGCGTCGATGTCCCGCAGCACCGTGCGGGGTGACACCTCGAGTTCGCGGGCCAGCTCCGACGCCGACATGCGGCCGCGGTTACGGAGCAGGAGTACGAGTGAGAGCAGGCGGTCGGCGCGCATGGGGAAAGTCTGGCAGAAATACATGACAGGAGATGTCATGTATCGCGGCGATAGTTGCCTCATGACAAACAACACGACAGATCCCCGACCCCTCTACCGCGAAGCCCTCACCTGGACCACCGGCCTCATCGAGAAGGTCCGCGAGGACCAGCTGACGGCGTCCACTCCCTGCGTCGACTTCGACGTCCGCACCCTGCTCGGCCACCTGGTCGCCACCGTGGAGCGTGCCCGCGTGATCGGTGAGGGCGGCGACCCGGGCACCGTTCCGCTCGTCGTCACCGACATCCCCGACGACGGCTACGCCGACGCCTACCGGTCCGCCACCGACCGCATGTGGCCCGTCTGGGCCGACGACAGCCGGCTCGACGCGACGGTGACCGCACCGTGGGGCACCGTCCCCGGCAGCGCCGCGATCTGGGGGTACATCAACGAGACGCTCGTGCACGGCTGGGACCTGGCAGTCGCCACGGGCCAACCCTCCGAAACCCGCCCGGAACTCGCCGAGGCCATGCTCGCCGTCGCACGGCACGCGATCCCGGCGGAGACGCGCGGCGGGCACGTGCCCTTTGCGGACGTGGTCGAGCCGCACCCCACCGCCGGTCCCACCGAGCGCCTCGCCAACTGGTCGGGACGCAAGAGCATCTGACCCCGCACACACGAACGGGCCGCCGGTGGAAAACCACCGGCGGCCCGTTCGTTCGCCTTCTGCCTGTTTACTCCGAGTCGGCTGCGCCGGACTTGGCCAGGTCGACCGGAACCTCGTCGGGGACCGTGACCGGCTTCGCCTCGCCGCGGAACGTGAACTTCGCGTCCTCGCCCGCGCCTTCGCCGTCCCAGTTCTCGACGTCGACGTACACGATCTGACCGGGGCCGACCTCGCCGAAGAGGATCTTCTCCGACAGCTGGTCCTCGATCTCGCGCTGGATGGTGCGACGCAGCGGCCGCGCACCCAGGACCGGATCGAAGCCACGCTTGGCCAGCAGCGACTTGGCCTTGTCGGTGACCTCCATCGTCATGTCCTTGTTCTTCAAGGCCACCTCGACACGTGCCACCATCAGGTCCACCATCTGAACGATCTGCTCGGTGGTGAGCTGGTGGAACACGACGATGTCGTCGATGCGGTTGAGGAACTCGGGACGGAAGTGCTTCTTCAGCTCGTCGTGGACCTTGAGCTTCATCCGCTCGTAGTTCGACTCGTCGCCCTTACCGGACGTGAAGCCGAGCCCCACGGCCTTGGAGATGTCCGAGGTACCGAGGTTCGAGGTGAAGATGAGCACCGTGTTCTTGAAGTCCACGGTCCGGCCCTGACCGTCGGTGAGACGACCGTCTTCGAGCACCTGCAGGAGGGTGTTGTAGATCTCCTGGTGTGCCTTCTCGATCTCGTCGAACAGCACCACGCTGAACGGCTTGCGGCGCACCTTCTCGGTCAGCTGTCCGCCCTCTTCGTAGCCGACGTAGCCGGGAGGGGCACCGAACAGCCGCGACGCGGTGAAGCGGTCGTGGAACTCACCCATGTCGATCTGGATGAGAGCGTCGTCCTCACCGAACAGGAAGTTGGCGAGCGACTTGGCCAGCTCGGTCTTACCGACACCGGACGGGCCGGCGAAGATGAACGAACCGGACGGACGCTTCGGGTCCTTCAGGCCGGCACGGGTACGACGGATGGCCTTGGCGACAGCCTTGACCGCGTCTTCCTGACCGATGATCCGCTTGTGCAGCTCGTCCTCCATGCGGAGCAGACGGGTGGTCTCCTCCTCGGTGAGCTTGAACACGGGGATGCCGGTCCAGTTACCCAGGACCTCGGCGATCTGCTCGTCGTCGACCTCGGCGATGACGTCCAGGTCACCGGAACGCCACTGCTTCTCCCGCTCCGCGCGCTGAGCGACGAGGGTCTTCTCCTTGTCGCGCAGGTTCGCGGCCTTCTCGAAGTCCTGCGCGTCGATCGCGGACTCCTTCTCACGGCGGGCATCGGCGATCTTGTCGTCGAACTCGCGGAGGTCCGGCGGTGCGGTCATCCGGCGGATGCGCATCCGGGCTCCGGCCTCGTCGATGAGGTCGATGGCCTTGTCCGGCAGGAAGCGGTCGTTGATGTAGCGATCGGCCAGGGTGGCCGCGGCGACGAGTGCACCGTCCGTGATGGACACGCGATGGTGCGCCTCGTAACGGTCGCGAAGACCCTTCAGGATCTCGATGGTGTGCTCCACCGTCGGCTCGCCGACCTGCACCGGCTGGAAGCGGCGCTCGAGTGCGGCGTCCTTCTCGATGTACTTGCGGTACTCGTCGAGGGTGGTGGCACCGATGGTCTGCAGCTCACCGCGGGCGAGCTTCGGCTTGAGGATCGAGGCCGCGTCGATGGCGCCCTCGGCCGCGCCGGCACCCACGAGGGTGTGCAGCTCGTCGATGAACAGGATGATGTCGCCGCGGGTGTTGATCTCTTTGAGGACCTTCTTCAGGCGCTCTTCGAAGTCACCGCGGTAGCGGCTGCCGGCCACGAGCGACCCGAGGTCGAGCGTGTACAGCTGCTTGTCCTTGAGCGTCTCGGGGACCTCGCCGTTGACGATGGCCTGAGCGAGACCCTCGACGACGGCGGTCTTACCGACACCGGGCTCGCCGATCAGCACCGGGTTGTTCTTGGTACGGCGCGACAGCACCTGCATGACGCGCTCGATTTCCTTCGAGCGGCCGATGACGGGGTCGAGCTTGCCTTCGAGGGCGGCCTGGGTGAGGTTACGACCGAACTGGTCGAGCACCAGCGACGTGGACGGGGTGCCCGCCTCGCCGCGAGTGCCGCCGGCCTCGGCCGGCTCCTTGCCCTGGTAGCCGGAGAGCAGCTGGATGACCTGCTGACGCACCCGGTTGAGGTCGGCACCGAGCTTGACCAGCACCTGCGCTGCGACGCCTTCACCCTCGCGGATGAGGCCGAGCAGGATGTGCTCCGTACCGATGTAGTTGTGTCCGAGCTGCAGTGCCTCGCGCAGGCTGAGCTCCAGGACTTTTTTGGCACGCGGGGTGAAGGGGATGTGGCCGGACGGGGCCTGCTGGCCCTGGCCGATGATCTCCTCGACCTGGCTGCGCACTCCTTCGAGGGAGATGCCCAACGACTCCAGCGACTTGGCAGCGACACCTTCGCCCTCGTGAATGAGGCCGAGCAGGATGTGCTCCGTACCGATGTAGTTGTGGTTGAGCATCCTGGCTTCTTCTTGAGCCAGGACAACAACGCGCCGTGCGCGATCGGTGAACCTCTCGAACATCGCTCTCCCTCACACTTTCCGACGTGCAGTCACGAGACCGGGTGTCTCGTCCCTGTTCGCCGCGTTTCGCTCCGGCACTACAAGCAGATCGCCAGCGCCTGCTCCGAGGGCAGAAGCCCCGAACCGACGAACGTTCCACGACCCCAGCTATTACTCTAGTTGGCTGCCGATCGACCTGCTGCCCCTCCACCCCTTTAGATGGAAGAGCAGGCCTGCTTACCCGTATTTAACGCCCCAGCTCCGGCAATCGTTTCCCCTTCGCTGTACGCCTGGAGCGAACAGGTCCCGCGATGCCGATGTGGACCACCATTTCGTGCCGCTGGGACTGGCTCGAATGGACACTTCTTTCCAGTTGTTCGCCATCCAGACGTTCCTGGACGGGACCCTGCGGGCACGTCGCGACGGTGGTTTCGCAGAAATGCGACAACCGCTTGCCCGCGAAGTTCGCGACCCGCTCCCCGAAGGAAGCGAGACCTGCGTGTCCGGACAGGGTATGTCGATGAGCTGTGAGTTCGCCACCCATAAGTTTCCGCCGGCGTCGGTGGCGATACCCAGCGGGTTGCTCAGGCCACCCCCGGTAACCGGCCGCGCAGCGACGCCTGTCGGGCAGGGCTACCCCGCAACCGGGGCGACGAAACGGCACGGCACGTCCCGCGGATGGTCGGGATCGAGCGCGTTCAGCACGAATCCGGCGGCCCGTGCCGAACCGGCGACCGCGACGTGGTCGGAGTAGTCCTGCTCGCAACCGTCCTGGACGACGATGTTCGTGGTGTTCGGGCCCGGCTCGATGCCGCTGGTGTACGGGACGACCAATTCGTCGTAGCGGGTGGCGATGTTCGTGTACTCGATGCCGGGGACGTAGACCCCGTCCGCCCGCATGCGGTCGATGAACGCGGACCCCTGGAGCATCTCGGGGCAGGCCCCGCAGACGGGGAAACCTGCCGCCACCTCGTCGTCGATGCCGAGCGACCGCATGAATCGCCCGACGCTGATCTGATCGTTGCCGTACGTACCGTGCCACGGCGGTGCCAGCGACACGACCTTCGAGACCTTGTCGGCTCCGCCGAAGAACTTCACGTAGTTGTTCGCCTGGAGAGTGCCCTGGGAATGTCCCACCAGGTCGACTTTCGAGGCCCCCGTGCTCGACAGCACCTGGTCGACGAATGCGGCGATCTGAGCGGTGCCGGTGTCGATGGGTGTCATCCCGCCGATCGCATCGAGCGGCCACGGCAGTTCGGGGAAGTTGCCGTAGGTGAGGGAGTACACGCAGTAGCCCTCGTTGGCGAGGAGCGGTGCGTACACCGCCCAGTTGGTCTGGCGTGCTCCTCCCGTGCCGTGGACGAGGACCACCGGTTCGGGATGTGCGTAACTCGGCCGGCAGGACCAGTCGTTCGAACCCGGGGCCGAACTGCCCGGATTTCCCAATTCGAGGGGCACGCCGGCGAGGAACGAATCCGGCACCGGATAGGTCGGCGCTGCGGACGCCACCCCGGCCCACATCACGAACGCCAGGAACAGAATCCCTGAAACGGCCACGCAGCGACGCACAGCTACCCCCCGGACTTCCCGATTAACGGATCAGTGCGGGACGGTAACAGTCCAGGTCACCTCGCGGAGCGAATCAGCGAATTCTGTTCCCAGCTAACTTTCAGTTCGCCTTGTTGTAGGCCTCGATAATTTCCGCGGAGATACGTCCGCGCGCAGAAACCTTTTTGTTGTTCTTGCGCGCCCATTCACGGATAGCGGCGCTCTGTTCCCGATCGACCGAAACCCGGGACTTGGTGGCAGCCGGGGCCGCCACGGCCTTGCCGCGCTTGCGCGAGCTCACCTTGCGCGCGTGGGAAACCCACACGTCGAGCTGCTCGCGCAATTTCGCCGCATTATCCGAGGAAAGGTCGATCTCGTACTGAACACCGTCGAGTCCGAACTCGACCGTCTCGTCGGCAGACGCCTCTTGATCGACATCGTCGATCAGGGTGACAGTGACCTTCTTAGCCATGGGATGACATTCCTCTCGAATGAAGCGACGTCTCATCGTCAACGTGAGCTACGACCCGGAGGTAACCATACCCCTGTTCTTCCGATTCGGAATACGAGGAATGGATCGAATTTATCCGCCCGAATTCACCCTGGTGAATCAGCGAGAAGAAGGCCGAACAATGGGAAAGAGGATTGTTTCGCGGATTCCCAATCCCGTCAAAGCCATGAGCAGACGGTCGATTCCCATTCCGGTGCCGGTGGTCGGCGGCATTCCCTGCTCCATTGCGGCGAGGAATTCTTCGTCGAGGGCCATCGCCTCGTCGTCGCCGGCCGACGCGAGACGCGCCTGGTCGACGAACCGCTCACGCTGGATGACCGGATCGACCAATTCCGAATAGCCCGTGGCCAACTCGAACCCGCGGATGTAGAGGTCCCACTTCTCGGTCACCCCGGCCTTGCTGCGGTGGTCACGAGTCAGTGGCGACGTCTCGACCGGGAAGTCACGGACGAACGTCGGCTCGAACAACTGGTCGCCGCACTGGTGCTCCCACAGTTCCTCGACGAGCTTTCCGTGCCCGTAACCCTTGTCCTTGGGGACCTCCAGGCCCACCTTCTCGGCGAGCGCCAGCAATTCCTCGACGGTGGTGTCCGGAGAAACCTCGACACCGATCGCCTGCGACAGCGACGGGTACATCTCGAGGGTGTTCCATTCACCGCTGAGGTCGTATTCGGTGCCGTCGGCGAGAGTGACGACCTGCGAACCGAAAGCGGTCTGCGCCACTTCCTGCACGAGTTCGCGGATCATGACAGCGGAATCGTCGTACGTGCCGTACGCCTCGTACGTCTCGAGCATCGCGAATTCCGGCGAATGCGTCGAGTCGACACCCTCGTTGCGGAAATTCCGGTTGATCTCGAAGACCTTCTCGATACCGCCGACGACGCACCGCTTGAGGAACAGTTCGGGAGCGATACGGAGATAGAGGTCGATATCGAGGGCATTGGAATGCGTGATGAACGGGCGGGCCGCCGCGCCACCCGCCACCGTCTGCAGCATCGGCGTCTCGACCTCGAGGAACCCGCGACGCTCGAGCGCGTTCCGGAGCTCACGGACGACAGCCACCCGCTTACGCGCGTTCTCCCGCGCCTCGGGGCGCACGATCAGATCGGCGTAGCGCTGCCGGACCCGGGACTCCTCGTTCATCTCCTTGTGCGCAACCGGGAGGGGCCGGAGCGACTTGGACGCGATCTGCCACGAATCGGCCATCACGCTCAGCTCACCGCGACGGGAGCTGATCACCTCACCGTGCACGTACACGAAGTCACCGAGGTCGACATCGGCCTTCCACGAGGCGAGAGCGTCCTCGCCGACAGCGGCGAGACTGATCATCGCCTGCAGCTGGGTGCCGTCGCCTTCCTGCAGCGTCGCGAAACACAACTTGCCAGTGTTGCGCACGAAGATCACCCGGCCGGCGACACCGACCTGGTCACCGGTGGTCGTGTCGGGCTCGAGTTCCGGGTACTTGGCCCGGATCTCCGCCAGCGAGTGGGTGCGCGCCACCGACACCGGGTACGCCTCGCGTCCCTCCGCGAGGATGCGCTCACGCTTCTCCTGGCGGATCCGAAGCTGCTCGGGGGTGTCGTCGACTGGCTGGGCTGCTACTTCACTCACGGGTCACCAGCCTAATCGACGGCCGGGCGTGCCCCTATTTCAGAGGTCAGCGTCAACCCGACGGCTCGCCGTCAGCGTCAACCCGACGGCTCGCCGTCAGCGTCAAGCCGAACATCAGTGAGCCGAGACGGTGGCCAGCTCCCGCACGCAGTGCTGCGTGGCGATGAGCGAGCCCAGCAACCCCGCAGCCTTGATCGCCTTGTACCCGCCGACGAGATCGGTCGCCTTGTGCAGACCCAGCTGCTGCAGCGCCGCAGCGGCGAGACTCGACGTGTAGCCCTCGGAGCAGACGATGATCCACTCGACGTCGTGGTCCACTGCCAGCGCCAGGTGCGCCGAGCTGGTGGGATCGCAACGCCACTCGAGGACGTTGCGTTCGATGGCGAGCGCGCCGGGCAGCGTTCCCTCGATCGCCCGCTGCGCCTGCGGGCGGATGTCCACGACGATCGCGCCGCGCGCCACTGCCTCGGGCAGCTCGAATGCGTACATGCGGTCGATCTGGGTACGGGCCTCTTCGAGCATCTGGTCGATGTTCACTTCGAACCACCCTCGGGGAGATCGGTGAGCTCGGTCCGGGTACGGCGCAGCGTGCCGTGGTCGGTGACCTCGTAATAGGACATGGCCGATAGCGGCGGCGAGTAGGCGTGCACGCTCAGCGTCGGCGTCACCACCTCCGCCCCGGGTGCATCCGGCGCCCGCACGACGTCGTGGACCCAGCCGAGCGGGAACGAGGCCTGATCGCCGGCGTCGAGAATGCGGTGACGCAGTCGGTCACCCGCCCAACGGAACTCGGACAACGCCCCACTGAGAACGGTGAGCGCTCCGAAAGAACCTGCGTGGTCGTGCAATTCGGTGTTCCGGTCGGGAACCCAGCTGATCAGCCAGACGTCGACGTCGTCGTCCGAGTAGAGCCGGGTCGACCAGCGCTCGTCGGTGGGCCAGCTCTGCGGGAGCAGGACGTCGTGGCGGCCGTCGAGGACCTCGGAAGCACCCTGATCGGTGATGCGCAGCAGGTCAGCCGGGCGAAGACGGGTGGGTACAGATGCAGAAGAATACGTTGCGAGCACGAGAGAGACTCCCAGAAGTGTGAATTGGTCAAGGCAGCGTTCAGCCTCGACAACACTCCTGAGCACTCGTGCAGAGATTCACGGGGACCATTCTGACATAACTTCCGCGAAGAGGGAACCCGTCACTCGAGCGGGCTGCGACGCGCACCCCGCCGAGCCTGATTCCGCTCGTAGACCAGGCGCAGCCCTTCGAGCGTGAGGTCCGGTTCGTGCTCGTCGACCGTCTCCGTCTCGGGCATGATCAGCGGCGCGCGGTCACCGGTCGCGATCACCACGACGTCGGAACCGGAGAAGGCGGGCAGTTCCTTGCGTACGCGGCGGACCAGCCCGTCGACGAGCCCGGCGAAACCGAACACCGCACCGGACTGCATGCATTCGACGGTGTTCTTGCCGACGACGGAGCGGGGCCGCACCAGTTCGACCTTGCGCAGCGCCGCCGACTGCGACGCGAGTGCGTCCGAGGAGATCTCGAGGCCGGGCGCGATGGCGCCGCCGAGAAACTCGCCCTTGGCGGACACGACGTCGACGCACGTGGACGTCCCGAAGTCGACCACGATGCACGGTGCGTCGTAGAGGTGATGCGCCGCAAGACTGTTCACGATCCGGTCGGCGCCCACCTCCTTGGGGTTGTCGACGAGCAGCGGAACACCGGTTCGCACCCCGGGTTCCACCAGCACGTGCGGGACGTGTCCCCAGTACCGTGTCAGCATCACGCGGATCTCCCGCAGCACCGACGGCACCGTCGACAGCGCGGACACACCGGTGATCTGATCGGTGTGCGCGCCGAGGAGCCCACGGAAGATGAGGGCCAGCTCGTCGGCCGTCATCCTCGCGTCGGTGCGCATCCGCCAGTCCTGCACCAACTTCGAGTGTTCACCGGAACCGGTGAACAGTCCGAGAACGATGTTCGTGTTCCGGACGTCGACGGTGAGGAGCATGGGTTACACCAAACTGGATTCGCGCTCGGCGTCGAGCGTCGACAGCATGCGCGGGGTGATGAGACCGGAGCCCTCGGGCGCGTGCGCCGGGTCGGCGCCGAGCTCGATCGGCGAGTTGGCGGCGTCGACGAACACGACGCGCGGCTCGTAGTCGCGCACCTCCTGCTCGTTCATGACGCCGTAGGCGATGAGGATGACGAGGTCGCCGGGCTTGACCAGATGCGCTGCCGCACCGTTGATCCCGATGACGCCACTTCCCCGCTCGCCGGCGATCACATAGGTTTCGAGCCGCGCGCCGTTGTCGATGTCGACGATGCACACCTGCTCGCCCTCGAGAAGGTCGGCGGCGTCCATCAGATCCTGGTCGACCGTCACCGAGCCCACGTAGTGCAGGTCGGCGTGTGTGACGGTGGCGCGATGGATCTTCGACTTCATCATGGTGCGAAACATGTTCCGGTCCTTACTCTTCTAGCGGGAAAGAAGTTCGTCTGCGGCCGACGCGTCCGACTGTGGTTCGGCGTCGCGTTCGAGGAAACCGGTGCCGACGGCGACACCGACGTTGTCGATCAAGCGGGTGGTCCCGACCTTGGCGGCGACGAGCAGCCGGCCGTCGCCTCGATCGGGGGCGGGGCCGAGATCGACGCCCCGCACTTCGAGGTAGTCGACCTCCACCTCCGGGACGGACGCCAGCACCTCGCGAGCGGTGGCGAGGATCGCCCCGGCGCCACCGGCCGCGGCGTGGGCGCCGGCGATCAGGGCCGCCGACAATGCCGTCGCCGCGTTGCGCTGCGCCTCGTCGAGGTAGCGGTTGCGCGAGGACAGTGCCAGTCCGTCGTGCTCACGCACCGTGGGCACGCCGAAGATCCGGACGTCGAAGTTCAGGTCGGTCACCATCTGCCGGATCAGCGTCAGCTGCTGGTAGTCCTTCTCGCCGAAGTACGCGACGTTCGGCGCGGCGATCTGGAGCAGCTTGGCGACGACGGTGAGCATGCCCGCGAAGTGCGTCGGCCTGGACGCGCCCTCCAGCTCGGCGCCCAGCGGTCCGGGATGGATCGTGGTCCGCGGTCCTGCCGGGTACATGGTGGCTGCAGTGGGCACGAACGCCAGCTCGACTCCGGCCTCGCGCAGCAGTTCGAGATCGGTGTCGAGGGTGCGCGGGTAGGCGTCGAGGTCTTCGCCGGCGCCGAACTGCAACGGGTTGACGAAGATCGAGACGATCACCACCGCGCCGGTGAGCTTCGCCTGCCGCACCAGCTCCAGGTGACCCGTGTGGAGGGCTCCCATCGTCGGCACGAGCGCGACCTGGCGGCCGACACCGCGCAGGGCCTTCGAGACCCGGGTCAGCACGCTCGGGTCGTGGTGCACGGTCAGCTCGCCGCGCTTGTATCCGCCCTGCAGATCGCTCACGGAACTCACCTCCGGTCTTCCAGGATTTCCAGCAGTTCAGGTGTCGCGCCGGCGCGTTGCGCCGACCGCAGAGACAGGGCGCGGTAGCCGGCCGCGATCCGCGGATCGACCTCTTCGAGTACCCGCAGATGCGTGGCGACCGCCTCCGAATCGCCCCGCGCAACCGGCCCGGTCAGCGCCGCCGGCCCGCGCCGCAGAGCGTTGTCGAGCGCCGCGGACAGCAGCGGCTGGAGAACTCGTTCGGCCAGGCCGTTCGGATCGTCGCCGATCAGCTCCTGGCCGAGCAGTTCCTGGCCTTCGAGGGCGACGCGCAGTGCGGCCACGGCGTCGACGACGAGCGTCACCAGGTGGTTGCTGCCGTGAGCGAGAGCGGCGTGGTACAGCGGTCGCATGTCCTCGCGGACCCGGACGGGCTCGCCGCCGATCTCGAGGACCAGCGACTGCGCGATCGCGTATCCGATGTCGTCGCCGGCGGTGATGCCGAAACAGGCGGATGCGAGACGGACGGTGTCCTCGTCGTGCCCGGTGAACGTCATCGCGGGGTGAATCGCGAGCGGAACGACGCCCTGCTCGGTGAGGGGGTCGAGGATCCCGATGCCGTTCGCACCGGACGTGTGGGCCACGATCGCGCGACTGGGCACCGCACGGGTGGAGGCCAGCCCGGCGATCAGCGACGGCAGTTCGGCGTCGGGGACGGCGAGAATGAGCAGTTCGGAGCGGGCCGCGACCTCTGCCACCGGCAGAATCTCGGTCTCGGGGAGCCGGGTGCGGGCCCGGTGACGTGACGCGTCGGAGACAGCCGAGCAGGCGACGACGACGTGACCTGCCCGCTCCAACGCGGCACCGATTGCTGTACCGACCCGGCCGGCGGAGACGATTCCTACCGTCAACCTCGCAGGCGCAGGGCCATTAGTGATCCCGAAAGAGGTCACCTTCGTCCTCTCGTTCGTTCCAGTCCCGCTCGGCGGGTACCAGACGTTCCAGGGTGAGGATAGCCCGGCGCGAACGCACCCCGCCATGCGCCGGCAGAGTGATATATGCCTCACACGATGCGGGTTGATCCTCGGGCGCGTCCGGCCTTATTCGGCCCGGCGACGCCTGCCTCCGGCGCTCTGGGCGGCCCCGGATGCCGACTGCATATTGGCCATGATCTCGGCGACGGACAACCCGTTCGAGTGCGCACCCGACGATTCGTCGTCCTCGGGCGCCCGTCGGCGGCCCCGCCGCGCTTCGGGCTCTGCCTCTGCCTCGGAGTCGGGCTCGGGCTCGGGCTCGGGTTCCGCGACAGGTTCCGGCTCGGGTGCCGGCGGGGTCTCGGCAACTTGCTCGGGCTCCGGTTCCGGCTCGACCTCGATCTCGGGTTCGATTCGGGCGGCGTCGACGGGCTCGACGATCGACGTCTCAGCGGTGACCGGATCGTCGTCCGGATTCGCGAACGATTGAGTCTGCTGGGCCGAACCGCTCTGATGCCCGGCTCCGGCGGCGTGTCCCGCACCCGGAATGTACAGGCCCGACGCAGCAGGCTGGTAGCTGCTGTACGACCCGCCTGCGAGTTCCTGCACACGCGTCGAATCCGCCCGCAGCGCGATCCGTTCGGTCGGCATCGCGCCGTCGAACAGGGCCTCGAGACTCTTGCGGAGCGACGAGAGTTCGGCACGCAACGCGGCGAGCTCTTCGGCGTCGGCGCGCACCTCGCTGCGCACCCGCTTCTCGACGGTGAGCTCGTATTCGCGGCGCGCCGAGATCTCCCGCTCCAGTTGCAACTCGTAGACGGTCTGCAGGTCGTTGACCTTCGCCTTGTCGAGCGCCGACTCGCGCCGGTACTTCGTCATGGCGATGGCGCCGACCGTGGCAGCCCACAGTGCGGCCACCAGGCCCACCCGAAGGAGTTGCACGCTGTCGCTGAAGATCAGGAAGAGGGACGCGATCACCGCGAGGGCGAGCAAGCCCGCAACGATCATCTGGCTCGCGCTGCGCTTGTTGCGGCGCGCAGACTTGAGGCGACCAGGATTCGTCATGGTGCCAGGGTACTTGGCCGCGAAGGGTCCGCCGCGCATCCATCGGACCTGCGGCGATCCCCTATGCCCTAATGCGCGGGCTCGTCCGAGGGGTCGTCGGGGGTGCGGCAGCAGTGTTCCAGCCACAGTGCCGCGCCGACGAGGGCAAGGGCGGCAACGAGACCCACCCACGCGCCGGGACTGTCCGACCCCGCGGCCCGGAGCACCGAACGCTGCGGAAGCAGGTACAGCAGGAAGCCACCCCACACCCCGGCGGTCGCGGCACCGACGAGCGCGGACGCCTTGGCGAGCGCCGCAACGCGGGCGGCGGTGATCGGGTGCAGCTGACGCGGTCCGTCGCCCACCTGATGGTTGCTGACCCGGGATCGCACCATGAACGCGAGCACGACCTCGATCAGCGCGACCGGATACAGCGACGCCCCGGCGTACACGGGAATCGGCGGAAACGAGCCGTAGAACACGCGGACCAGAATCCAGGTGGCGGCGACGGCGAGAGCTGCCAGGAACAGCAGATCCCAGATGCGGGTGGGTTTCATCGTGCCCGTCGGTTCCGGTTTCATCGCGGCCGCCGGTCCAGAACGAGCTGCGTCCGGTGCACACCGGCCCGTTCCTCGTCGTCCAGCAGTGGCAGCAGCGCGTCCACCCGGGTCGTCGTCCCGCCTACCGGCAACACGGCCTCGGGTTCGACGTCCAGCCACGGAATCAGCACGAAGGCGCGCTCGTGTGCCCTCGGGTGCGGCAACGTCAGTTCCGGGTCGTCGCTGCGGACGTCGTCGCACGTGACGACGTCGACGTCGAGCGTGCGCGGGCCCCACCGTTCGACCCGCATCCGGTCGGCGGCGGCCTCGAGTTCCTGCCCGCGCCGAAGCCAGCCGCAACCGTCGAGGGCGGGATCGTCGACGACGAGGACCGCGTTGAGGAAGTCCTGCTGCTCGACACCGCCCCACGGCGCCGTCGAATACACGGGAGAGACCGCCACGACCGCGTCACCCAGGCCGTCGAGAACGGACTGCAGATGGGCAAGACTGTCGCCGACATTCGACCCGATCGACAGCACTGCGCGACTCATGACCTCGACCTGTGCGCGACCACCGCGACGTCCGCGAACGTCAGCGGGATCGGCGCGGACGGCTTGTGCAACACCACCTCGGTGCTCCGGACGCGGGGATCGGTCATCACCCCGTCCGCGATCTCCGCGGCGACGGTCTCGATGAGGTCCCGTGAGGGTCCCGCGACGATCGCGGCTGCGCGCTCGGCCAGCCCGCCGTAGTCCAGGGTGTCGTCGAGGTCGTCCGATGCGGCGGCCGGGGCGAGGTCCATCCAGACGGTGATGTCGACGTAGAAGTCCTGACCGTCGCGCTTCTCGTGTTCGAAGACGCCGTGATTGCCACGAACCTTCAAGCCGCGCAACTCGATTCGGTCACTCACGTCCGGATGCACCCCTTGCCCAGGCCTCGGCGACCGCGATGGCGTCGAGGGAACCCTGCGCGTCGTGCACGCGCACTCCCCACGCTCCGTGGGTCGCGGCGAGTGCCGAGACGACGGCGGTGGCGATCTCCCGGCCGGCGGGCGGGCGCGGCTCACCGTCCGCATCCGCCAGCAGCGAACCCAGGAACCGCTTGCGGGAAGCGCCGATCAGGACGGGGAAGCCCAGCTCGTTGAACTCGGGCAGCGCCTTCAGCAAAGACCAGTTGTGGTCGGCGTTCTTCGCGAAACCGAGACCGGGATCCAGCACCAACGAACCCGGATCCACCCCCGCTTTCACGGCCAGGTCGACCTGGGTCATCAGTTCGTCCCGGACCTCACGGACCACGTCTTCATAGTGGTCTGCGGTGCCGCGGTGCACGTAGTCGTCGGCCGAACGCCAATGCATCAGGATCCACGGAACTCCGGCGTCCGCGACGACCGAGGCCATCGCGGCATCCGCACGGCCACCGGCAACGTCATTGATGATCGACGCACCCGCCTCGATCGCGGCCTCCGCGACCGACGCCCGCATCGTGTCGACGCTGACGCAGATGCCCTCGCCCACGAGATCCGCGATCACGGGTGCGACGCGACCGGCTTCGACGTCGGGATCGACCCGCGCCGCCCCCGGCCGGGTGGACTCACCGCCCACGTCGACGATGTCGACGCCGAGACGCTTCAGTTCGAGACCGCGCGCGAGCGCCGCGTCACGATCGAGGAAGCGTCCGCCGTCGGAGAAGGAATCGGTGGTGACGTTCAGGACGCCCATCACCACGGTTCGGCCTGGCGACGGCAGCTCGATCACGGTCACTTCCGCAGAATAAGGTCCAGAGCCTCGGAACGTGAGGCCGCGCTGGACTGGAGCAGACCACGCACCGCGGAGGTGGTGGTACTCGCACCAGGCTTGCGGATGCCCCGCATCGCCATGCACAGGTGCTCGGCCTCGATGATCACGATCGCACCGCGCGGGTCGAGCTTACGCATCACGGCGTCGGCGATCTGGCTGGTCAGACGCTCCTGGACCTGCGGACGCTTGGCGTACAGGTCGACCACACGCGCCAGCTTCGACAGCCCGGTCACCTTGCCCGTCTTACCGGGGATGTACCCGACGTGCGCGACCCCGTGGAACGACACGAGATGGTGCTCACACGTGGAGTACAGCGGAATGTCGCGAACGAGCACCAGCTCCTGATGCCCCTCGTCGAACGTCGTGTTCAGCACGGTGTCCGGGTCGGTGTACAGGCCCGCGAAGACCTCGCGGTACGACCGCGCCACGCGGGCGGGCGTATCCCGGAGTCCAGGGCGGTCCGGGTCTTCACCGATCGCGATCAGCAGTTCCCGCACCGCAGCTTCGGCACGCGGCTGATCGAACACCCGGCCTGTCTCGAGTGCCACGGGCTCACTACCGAGATGATTCACCGACAACCGAAACTCCTCCAGTACCGGGACCGATCGTCCCGAAGCAACAGCCTAGTGTCGGGCGGATCAGTTCGATCCGTCCGGTCCTTTCCAGGCCCTCGTCTGCGCGTCGTCGTCTCCGGTGCCACGCTGCTCGTGCGGCGGGTTCCACTGGTTCCCCGGACCTTGGTTCCCGGAGTATTGACCCTCCGGATTCTGGTTGCCCGGATCGCGAGGCGGCCAGCCCGGAGCCGACCATCCCGCGGGGGCGCCGTAGTCCGGACGCGGCTGCGTCATCCCACCCTGTGGCCTGGCCGGCGCCGGCTGCGAGTAGCCGTTGGCGGGCGCAGGCTGCGGGTACTGCTGCTGCGGCGCAGCCTGCTGCGACTGCTGCTGGGCGAACACCGGCTCGGGCTGCTGGGGCCACGGCTCGCCGCGCTCGACCGCGAGTTCCCGCGGCGTCTTGACCGGCGGCTTGTCGGACGGGGTCCGGTGGCCGAAGTCGTTGAACGCGGTGATGCGCGGGCGCTTCTCGACGCTGTGGAAGATCTTCTCGAGATCCTTGCGGGTGAGCGTCTCGCGTTCGAGCAGTTCGGTGGCCAGGATGTCCAGCACGTCGCGGTACTCGTTGAGGATGGCCCACGCCTCCGTGTGCGCGGCCTCGATGAGGTTGCGGACCTCTTCGTCGATCTCGCGTGCGACCTCGTGGGAGTAGTCGGACTGCTGACCCATCGACCGGCCGAGGAACGGGTCTCCGCCCTCCTGTCCGTACCGCACGGCACCCAGCTTGGCGCTCATGCCGTACTCGGTGACCATCGACCGGGCGATCTTCGTCGCCATGTCGATGTCGGAGGACGCACCGGTGGTCGGCTCGTGGAACACGAGTTCCTCGGCCGCGCGGCCACCCATCGCCATGACGAGTCGAGCGATCATCTCGGACCGCGTCATCAGGCCCTTGTCGTCCTCGGGCACCGTCATCGCGTGACCGCCGGTGCGGCCGCGGGCGAGGATGGTGACCTTGTAGACCGGCTCGATGTCGGGCATCGCCCACGCGGCGAGCGTGTGCCCACCCTCGTGGTACGCGGTGATCTTCTTCTCGTGCTCGCTGATGATGCGGCTCTTGCGACGCGGACCGCCGACGACACGGTCGACGGACTCCTCGAGTGCGGCCTCCGTGATGACGGTGCCGTTCTCGCGGGCCGTGAGCAGCGCGGCCTCGTTGATGACGTTGGCCAGATCGGCACCCGACATTCCGACGGTCCGCTTGGCCAGGCCCTCGAGGTCGGCGTGCTGATCGATCGGCTTGCCCTGCGAGTGAACCTTCAGGATGGCGCGACGACCGGCGAGGTCGGGGGCGCCGACCGGGATCTGCCGGTCGAAGCGGCCGGGACGCAGCAACGCCGGGTCGAGGATGTCGGGGCGGTTGGTGGCGGCGATGAGGATGACGCCGGTGCGGTCACCGAAACCGTCCATCTCGACCAGCAACTGGTTGAGGGTCTGCTCACGCTCGTCGTGACCGCCACCGAGGCCGGCGCCACGCTGGCGTCCGACGGCATCGATCTCGTCGACGAAGATGATGCAGGGGCTGTTCTGCTTGGCCTGGTCGAACATGTCGCGTACGCGGGACGCACCCACACCGACGAACATCTCGACGAAGTCCGAACCGGAGATCGTGAAGAACGGGACACCGGCCTCGCCCGCCACCGCGCGGGCGAGCAGGGTCTTGCCGGTACCGGGCGGCCCGTACAGCAGCACACCGCGTGGGATCTTCGCGCCCAGCGACTGGTAGCGCATCGGGTTCTGCAGGAAGTCCTTGATCTCGTACAGCTCTTCGACGGCCTCGTCCGCACCCGCGACGTCGGCGAACGTGGTCTTCGGCATGTCCTTGTTGAGCTGCTTGGCCTTCGACTTGCCGAAGCCCATGACGCCGCCGCGGCCACCGCCCTGCATGCGGCTCATCACGAAGAAGAAGATGCCGAGCAGGATCACCATCGGCAGGACGAACAACAGGATCGACGTGAGCCAGCTCTCCTGCGTGACCGTGGTGTTGTAGCTCTGCAGGCCCTTGTCGGAGATCTCGTTGAAGATCTGCTCGGACGCCGACGCCGGGTACTTCGCGAGGATCTCGGTCTTGCCGTCGGTCGCGTCGTTCCCGTCCTTCAGCCACAGGCGGACCTGCTGCTCCCGGTCGTCGATCTGCGCCTTGTCGACGTTGTTCGCGTCGAGCTGCGCGATCGCCACGGAGGTGTCGACACCCTTGAATCCGCGCGTGTCGTTGCCGAAGTAGCTGAAGGCGTAGATCACCAGCAGGATGCCGGCAACTATCGCCAGGTTTCGAAACACAGTCTTACGGTTCATACAGGTCGGCCGATATGGCCGGTCCTTTCGAGAGTGCGGGTCTTCCGGGTGCGCCTTCCGGCTGCCAACCGGACAAACCAGGTTACCGCGAAGGCACCCCGGCGACTCCAGGTAGCAGCCAACCGCCGTTGGGAGCGGTCTCTTTTCTTTCAACGCATGCGGTCGCCCATCGGTTCCCTCGGACTCGATCCGGGCCCGAATGTGCCGGAGTTCACCGCGCGGGCGCGACCCTCGGCCAGCCGCCACCCACCCGCTCGATGTGAGCGGCCAGCGCCAGGATCCTGGCCTCTCCCCCGGGCGGCGCCGCGATCTGCACGGCCAGCGGGGTACCCGAATGCGAGTGCGTGCCGACGGGCACACTCGCCGCCGGCCACCCGACGAGATTCCACAGCGCGCTCAACGGGGCGTACCGCACGTTGGCCACGATGTTCGACAACCACGACCGCTCGCTCCACGTCGTCGCCGCGAGCGGCGGCTGCGCGAGAGCGGGTGTGATCACCACGTCATAGTTCTCGAAGAATTCGCGCAGCGACTCTTCGAGCCGGCCCACCTGCTCCGGACGGACGAACCGGCCCAGCGCGCGGCCCACCGCGACGTGCCTGCGGGTCCGCGGCTGCAATTGCCGCAGATCCAGCCCCTTCGCGTCGGCGGCCGTTCCCGCGGTCCAGCGGGCGAGAACGGGAAGCAGGTTGACCGGGTACGGCAAGGTCGCAGGCTCGACGTCGTGGCCCGAGCCGGTCAGTTCCGTGCCCGCGCGCACGGCCGCATCCCGCCACTGCGGATCGATTGTGGCCAGGAATGTCGGCGACCCTGCCGCCACCGCGATCCGCAGTGGTTCCGATGCGCCGATCCGCGCGAGTTCGGGTCGGTCGGCGAGGACGGACAGCATGAGGGCGGCGTCGTCGACGGTCGTCGCGATGGGCCCGTTCTCGGCCATGCCGAACCACGAGGTGGCTCCGAGTTCGGACGGCACGACTCCCCTGCCCGGTTTGATACCGAACACCCCGCAATTCGCCGAGGGGATGCGGATCGAACCGAGACCGTCGGTCCCGTGGGCCAGGGGCACCATCCCCGCGGCGACGGCGGCGGCCGCTCCTCCGGACGAACCCCCGCAGGTCCGCGACGGATTCCACGGATTGCGGGTGATGTGGCCGGGCGCGTCGGTGGTCCCCCACACCGCCAGTTCGGGGAGAGTGGTCAGGCCCACGACCACCGCTCCCGCCGCCCGCAGCCGCGCGACGACCGGGTGATCGGCGACCTTCGGTTCGGCACTGGTTGCGCCCGATCCCTCGCGCATCGGCAGTCCGGCCACGGGGATGACGTCCTTGATCGCGACGGGCACTCCTGCCAGCGGAAGTGTGGACAGATCCGGCCGGTGGGAGAGGGCGAGCGCGTCGGCTCGGGCCTGTTCGGCGAGGACGGTGACGAACGCCTGGATCTTCGGTTCACGCTCCTCGATGGCCGCGAGTGCAGCCTCGACGTGCTCCATCGGGCTCGAGACGCCCGAGCGAACCTGCTCGGCGACGACGACGGCTGCGGTGAACGGGGAGTCCCCCATCACCCGAGTATATGGCGCAGGGATGCAGTCATTTCGAGTATTCGCGCTGGATACGGTAGGTCTGCGGGGTTACCATTCGCTTGTCCCTGGATGGGACTCTTCACACCGCTCCAGACAACCTCGATGTGCCCAGAGAACCCGCCCAGTAGAACCCTCGATGTGCAATGACCAGAGGAAACGGGTCGGGCAGAGACGGATCGGCCGCTGGATCGGACTCTGCCGAACGGACCGTCGGAGCCATGAACTCCGAACACGAGAGCAGCGAGTCGACGGTCGCGGCCGCCCCGTCGACGGTTGTTGCTGCGCAAACCGTGTCCGCGCGGACGATGCCCGCCGAGCAAACCGCGGCCGCCGAACAAACCTCCGCGGCCGAGCAAACCGCAGCCTCCGATCAGACCGCGGCCGCCACTCCGACAGTGACCGCCCGGCAGCCGGACACGCTCATCACCAGGCCGCCGGGCAATGCGGCGCTCGACGATGTGGAGGTCGGGCAGCAGGTCGACGACTTCGATCTGCTGATGGGCCTGGGCAGCGGCGCGTTCGGCCGAGTGTTCCTGGCGCGCCAGCGGTCGATGCAGCGACTGGTCGCGGTGAAGATCTCGCACGACAAGGGGAACGAGCCGCAGACCCTCGCTCAGCTCGACCACAACTACATCGTGCGCGTGTTCGACCAGCGGTTGCTCGAGGACCGCCAACTGCGTCTTCTCTACATGCAGTACCTGCCGGGCGGCACCCTGCTGCGGGTTCTGCGCCGCGTGCGCGTTACCCCGGAACAGGACCGGACGGGCAGCCTGCTGCTGGACGTGGTCGACGAGGAGATGCGGGAGAAGGGCGAGCTCAGGCCCACCGACTCGAGTGTGCGGGACGAGATCGCGTCGCTGACCTGGCCGGAGACGATCGCGTGGCTGGGGCGGCGACTGGCCGAAGCCCTCGACTACGCCGGCAAGCGCGGCGTCCTGCACCGCGACATCAAGCCCGCCAACATCCTGCTGACGGCCGAGGGTGTGCCGAAGCTCGCCGATTTCAACATCAGTTTCAGCGACACCGTCACCGGGGCGTCACCGCTCGCCTACTTCGGCGGGTCGCTGGCCTACATGTCCCCCGAACAACTCGAGGCGTGTCACCGCGGAATGCCGGGGACGGCGGCGGACCTCGACACCCGCAGCGACATCTTCGCGCTCGGGGTGATGCTGTGGGAGCTGATGTGCGGGCGACGTCCGTTCGAGGACGAGGACGTGTCGAGCGAGTCGCTCGTCGCACTCGAAGCGATGCTGGACCGCCGCGGCCGCGACATCGACCCGGAGTTTCTCGACCAGTTGCCCTACGACTGCCCGCCGTCGCTGCGACGGGTTCTGTTGACGTGTCTGGCACCGAAGCCGGAGGACCGGTGGTCGTCCGGTGCCGAATTGGCCCAGCAATTCGACCTGTGCCTGAATCCCCGGGCTCGGGACCTCGTCGATCCGCCGCCGAACAGTTGGCGCATGCGGCTGCGGCGCTTCGCGCTCCCGATTCTGGTGATCGGTATCGCGGTGCCGAACGCCCTCGCCGGCGCCTACAACTACCACCACAACAAGATGCTGATCATCAGCAATCTGACCCCGGAGGCCCAGCACTCGTTCGAGTCGATCCAGTTGGTGATCAATTCGATTGCGTTCCCGTTGGGCGCGATCATGCTGCTCTACTGGTGCCGATATCCGCTGCTCGTTCCGCGGGGTCTGCGCAAGGGGAAAACGTACGACCGCCAGACACTGGCCCGGGCCCGCACCGACACGCTGCTGCTCGGCGACCGCGTCGTGCTCGTGGTGTTCGGGTTGTGGGTCATCGCGGGCATCGCCTATCCGATTTCCCTGCAACTCGCGGCGGGGAACGTGCCGCCGGGCGCGTACGTGCACTTCATCGCATCACTGATCGTGTGTGGTGCCGTGTCGGTGGCGTACCCGTTCTTCGTGGTGGCGTTCTTCGCGGTGCGCTGCATCTACCCGACCCTGCTGCCGCAGGACATCGCCAGCAGCGCCGACGCGCACAAACTCCGGGGCCTCGACCGCCGGAGCACGCTGTATCTCGCGGTCGCCGCCTCGGTTCCGCTGGCCGGTGTGGCCGGGGTGACGTTCCTGTCGCCCGACGAGATCACGCTGGTGATCATTGCGGTCCGCATTCTGTGCGTCGGCGGCATCTTCGCGTTCGTCGGCGTGTACTGGCTGTTCCGGCAACTGGAGCAGGATCTGCGGGCGCTGGAGCTCGCCGTGTCCCACGAACCCGTCCGCTGACGAGCAGCGCGGAAATCAGCCGCCGTAGACGGCGGGCTCGAGGGTCCCGATGTACGGCAGGTCGCGGTAGCGTTCGGCGTAGTCGAGGCCGTACCCGACGACGAATTCGTTGGGGATGTCGAAGCCGACGTTCGCGACGTTGATGTCGACCTTGATGGCGTCGGGCTTACGCAGCAGCGTGACGACTTCGAGCGACGCCGGGTTACGCGTCGACAGGTTCCGCATCAGCCAGGACAGCGTGAGGCCGGAGTCGATGATGTCCTCGACGATCAGCACGTGGCGGCCGGCGATGTCCTTGTCGAGGTCCTTGAGGATCCGCACGACGCCGGAGGACGACGTGGACGACCCGTAGGAGCTGACGGCCATGAACTCCATCTGGGTGGGGATGGGGAGGGCCCGCGCGAAGTCGGTCATGAAGAAGATGGCGCCCTTGAGGACACCCACCAGGAGCAGATCCCCCTCCGGGGCACCCTCCGGGTAGCGCTTGGCGATCTCCTCGGCCAGTTCGACGATACGTCGACGGATCTCGTCCTCGGAGATCAGTACCGATGCGATGTCGCCTTCGTACACGCGATCAAACCCTTCGTCGGTCGTCCAATCCGACGTTCAGCCTGCCACGTCGTCGGCGGACCACCAACCTCGCGTCCGGAGTTCCGCCCCCGATCGCCACCTGTCCCTGCCCCCGCCACCGTGCGACGAGGTCGTCCACGGCCCGCAGCTGGGTATCTCCGAGACCGCGCGCACCGGCGGCGAGGAGCCAGCTGCGCAGCACCCGCCGGCGGACGGGTGGCGCCGACAGGGCGAGCGCGGACGCGTCGATTTCGCCGTCCACCACGACTTTCGCTTCGGCGTCGGCGGCCAACGCGTCGAGGACCGCCCCCTCCTCGCGTAGGTGTGCCCCGGTGCGGGCGAGGGCCCCGGCGACGCCGCCGCCCAGAACGTCCTCGAGCAGCGGCAGCACCTCGGTGCGCAGCCGCACCCGCACGAAGTCGGGTGAAACGTTGTGCGGGTCCTCGTGCGGGCGCAGTCCCAGTTCCGCGCAGGCCTGCCGGGTCACCGCGCGTCGCACGTCCAGCAGCGGTCGCCCCCACGGGTTGTCGTACGCGCTCATCCCCCAGATGGATCGACCCCCCGAACCGCGCGACAGCCCCAGCAACACCGTTTCGGCCTGGTCGTCGAGAGTGTGCCCCAACAGCACCGGTTGGGTTCCGCGCGCCGAGTCGAGGGCGCGGTAACGGGCTTGCCGGGCGGCCGCCTCGAGCCCGCCCGACCCGGTCACGTCGACGGGAAGCACCTGGGTGGAAGTGCAGCCGAGCGCTCGGGCACGGGCTGCCGCCTCGTCCGCCACGTCTGCCGAACCCGGCTGCAGTCGATGATCGACGACGAGGGCACACACCGAACGCGCCTCGGCGGCGGCCGCGGCGGTCAGCGCCAGTGAGTCGGCGCCACCCGACAACGCGACCGCGATCTCACCGTCCGGGGCGTGCGCCGCGACCCAGCGCCGCACGGCGTGACGAACCTCGAGGATCGCCGGCTCCTCGGGAAGCACTATCACCGGCTCAGCCCTTCGCGAATCAGCCCAGTACCCGGGACACCCACGCGTCCGGCGCGTCGATCTCCGCGAGCCGGGGCAACGTGTCGGGGCCGCTCCAGACGACGTTGAACCGGTCCATCCCGACCTTGTCCACGACGGCGTCGACGAACGCCTTACCGCGCACGTACTGCGCCATCTTGGCGTCCATCCCGAGCAGCGCCCGGATCAGGCGTTGCACCGGGTTGCTCTTGCGGCGGCGCCGCTGGTCGAACGCGGCCCGGATCGCGGCCACCGACGGCACGACCGCCGGGCCGACGGCGTCCATCACGTGGTCCGCATGTCCCTCGAGGAGGGTGCCGAGTACCAGCAGACGGTCGAGTGCCTCACGCTGCGGCTCGGCCTGGGTCGCGCGCAGCAGTCCGACGATTCCGCCCGGTGCGCCCGACTCGTCCGGCTCCGTGCGCCCGCGGTCGCGCAGCGCGGAGGACAACCGGCCGACCACGTCGGTGACGGACTCGTCCTCGGCGGATCCGAGGGTCTCCACCGACTCCTGCATGTATCCGGTGAGCCACGGTGACGACGAGAACTGCACCCGGTGCGTCACCTCGTGAAGGCATACCCAGAGCCGGAAGTCGCTGGGCCGCACCCGCAACGTGCGCTCGACGGACACCACGTTGGGCGCCACGAGCAGCAGGGTTCCGTTGTCGCCGGTGAACGGGTCGTACTGACCGAGGATCGCCGAGGACAGGTACGCGAGCATCGCCCCGGCCTGAATACCCGCCGGCTTGCCGACCAGCATGCCGGGAGCGGCGTCGCCGCCCGTCAGTTGCGACATCGAATGCGCCGCGGCGTGGATCCACCCGGCCCGATCGAGGACCTGCGCGGCCGGCACCGGAAGTCCGTCGGCGAGGCCGGTGACCTCCCGGACGGGCAGTTCCGCGCGCATCGACGCGTCGGCCAGTTCCGCGACCACGGTTTCGGCCGTGTACCGCGACGTCACGGGCCCGCTGCGCGCGAGCTTCACCCCCGTCTTGGCTGCGAGCTTCCAGTCGACGGCACCGCTGAAGGCATTTCCCTCGGCGGCCATCACTGGCACCCGCACGTGCGGAGCGCAGCCGCCAGTGCGTCGAGTGCGGGACGGCTGACCTCCGGCGGGCGGTCGTTGGACATCAGCGCGAACGTGAGCACACGCCCGTTCTGGTCCACCACGTAGCCGGCGAGCGCGCTGGCCGTGGACAGGGTGCCGGTCTTCGCCCGCACCCACCCGGCGCCCGTCCGGTTCCCCGACGCGTACCGGTCCGACAGGCTGCCCGTGGCACCGGCGACCGGCAGGTAGTCGAGCATCGGCCGCAGGGCGGGATTGCCGTCGCCCGCGGCGGCCGTCAGGACCTGGTCGAGCGTGTGCGGGGCGATCCGGTCGTCGACGGACAAGCCGCTCGTGTCGTGCAGCGTGAGCCCCGTCAGATCGAATCCGGCCGCGGTCAGCGTCTGGCCGATGGTCGCGACGGCTCCCGTGAACGATGCTTCCGCGCCGGCATTCATGGCAACCTCCCGCCCGATCGCTTCGGCAAGCACATTGTCCGAGTGTTCCATCATCTGCCGCAACCGGTCGCGCAGCGGCGCGGACTGCACACTCGCCACGGTAGCCGCACCGGGCGCCGCGACCCCCGACGTGACCGCCGACGGGGCGACGCCGAGCGCACCGGCGAGCGTCCGCCCGGCGTCGAGCGCGGGCGTCGAACTGCGCGGCGACTCGTCCACGAGGGGGTCGGCCCGTCCGCCGTCGATCATGATCGGTTCGGTGGGGGTGATGAATCCGGCGCCGACGTCCGTCGGGAACCACCCCTGCGCCATGGTGTCGCCCGAGTAGACGCTGGTGTCGACCACGATGCTCGTCACCTGGGTGCCCGCGTTCCGGATCTGATCGACCAGCTGCGAGATGTGCGCCGCACCCGGGTAGTAGCCGTTCTCCCCGACCGGCTTCGCGGTGAGAGTGGGATCACCACCGGCGACGAGGACGATCTCGCCGGGAGTGGCCCCCTGCACCACCTTCGTCGTCACGCGACGGTCGGACGGCAGCGCCAGCAGCGCGGATCCCGCGGTGAGGACCTTGGTGGTCGACGCCGGGGTCATCGGGGTCTGCGGGTTGACGCTCCACAGGACCTGACCGGTCACCGCGTCGGCGACCGTTCCGCTGAACTTGCCGAGGTCGGGGTTGGCGGCGGCCGGACCGACCGCGGTCGCGATCCCCTGCGCCGTCGGCATCGGCGCGTCGTCGGGCACCGGCGTGACCTGCGGGGCCGCCGTGATCGGTGCCGGTTCGGGCGCGATCGCCAGTTCGCCGCGGCCCGCCGACGCGTTGTGCGCAGTCACCGCGACCACCAGAACAGCGGCCATCGCAAGCACCACGACGACGACCGACGCGAACAGAATTCGCATGTTCCGACGGTGGCGTCCCGCCAACGAGCCCATCTTCTTCTTTCCCTGGCCCGGCAACGCGCCTCCGTCTTCACTGTGATTCGTGGGTGGTCAGACAACCAACCTTATCCTCGACCCGATATCCTCTCCCCGAATCATCATCGACACGACAGCGAGGAATCGGCGTGGAGTTCGACGTCACCATCGAGATCCCCAAGGGTCAGCGAAACAAGTACGAGGTCGACCACGTGACCGGTCGCGTGAAGCTGGACCGCTACCTCTACACCGCGTTCGGCTACCCGGCCGACTACGGCTTCATCGAGAACACCCTCGGCGAGGACGGCGACCCGCTGGACGCGCTGGTCCTGCTCCCCGAGTCCGTGTTCCCCGGCGTCATCGTCGAGGCACGTCCCGTCGGCATGTTCAAGATGGTCGACGAGGCCGGCGGCGACGACAAGGTGCTGTGCGTGCCCGCCGGCGACCCGCGCTGGGACCACATCCAGGACATCGGCGACGTCCCGCAGTTCGAACTGGACGCCATCAAGCACTTCTTCGTCCACTACAAGGACCTCGAGCCGGGCAAGCACGTCGAGGCAGCCGACTGGGTCGGACTCGCCGAGGCGAAGGCTGAGGTCGAGGCCTCGTTCAAGCGTCTGAAGGATAACGGCGGGCACTGAGCCCCCGCGATATTCACG
The DNA here is from genome assembly GCF_042738615.1 of Rhodococcus sp. NPDC059968. Lineage (NCBI taxonomy): Bacteria > Bacillati > Actinomycetota > Actinomycetes > Mycobacteriales > Nocardiaceae > Rhodococcus > Rhodococcus sp. NPDC059968. Next base: position 41,877 of record NZ_JBHWUE010000038.1, on the reverse strand, counting down.
CCGGCGGCGCCCATCCCCCACGGGGTGGGCGCCGTTGTCGTCTCACTCCTCCGCGTCCCCCCGCGCCGCGGCCTGGAGTCCGGACTCGCTGCGGAGAGGTACTTCCTTCCACAGCACGGTGAGGACGAAGGCGACGACGGCGAGCATCGACACGCTGAGGAAGACGGATCCGATGGCGTCGGCGAATCCTTCCCGGAAGGGCAGGGCCAGCACGTCGTCGAGTTTTCCGATCACCGAGCTGTCCGTGAGGACTCCGCTGACGCCGGCGTGGTCGGGGCTGAGCATTCCCTGGCCCATGGCGGCCTCCGCGGGGTCGTTGCTCTGTGCGGCCGCGGCCACGGCTCGACGGAAGTCGGCTGTGCCGGCGGCGGCTGTCACCCGCTCGCCGATGGCCGGGGTGAGGCGGGAGAAGAGGATCGACAGGAAGATTGCGACGCCGGCGGTGCCGCCGATCTGCCGGAAGAACGTGGCCGCTCCGGTCGAGACCCCCATGTCCTGCGGGGGCAGTGCGTTCTGAATGGCGAGGGTGAGTGGCTGCATCAGGTTTCCGAGACCGAGTCCGAGGATCAGCATGAACACCATCACGACGGGCATCGGGGTGTCGGCGGCCAGCGTGTGCAGCAGGAACGCGCCGATCCCGATCAGGGCGGTGCCCAGGATCGGGAAGTACCGGTAGCGCCCGGTCCGCGAGATCATCTGACCGCTGACCACCGAGCCGGCCATGAGACCGAGGACCATCGGCAGGATCTGGAACCCGGCCAGAGTGGGGCTCGAGCCCTTCACCACCTGCAGGTACTGAGGAAGGAGGGTGATGCCGCCGAACATGACGGCACCCACGACGAGGCTGATCACGACGCCGAGCGCGAAGGTGCTGTTGCGGAAGAAGCGCATCGGGATGAGTGCGTCGTCCTTCATCGCCAGTTCCACGGACACGAAGGCGAGCACGCCGATGACGCCGATCACGTAGCACGCCAATGACTTCGAGCTGTCCCATCCCCAGCTGTGCCCCTGTTCGGCGACCACGAGCAGCGGCACCACACCCACCGCGAGGGCGATCGCGCCCCACCAGTCGATCCGCCGGCTTCCGCTCGGTCGTCGCGGCAGGTGCAGCACGCGCGAGACGACCGTGAGCGCGACCAGCCCCACCGGCACGTTGACGAGGAAAACCCAACGCCAGCCGTCGATTCCGAGGATCTCGTCCTGCCCGGCGAACACTCCGCCGAGGACCGGTCCGAGGACGCTGGAGGTGCCGAACACGGCCAGGAAGTAACCCTGGTATTTGGCCCGTTCACGTGGGGAGACGATGTCGCCGATGATGGTGAGCGCCAACGAGAACAGGCCGCCCGCGCCGAGTCCCTGCACTGCGCGGAAGGCCGCGAGCATGTACATCGACGTCGAGAACGTGCACATGACCGAGCCGATCACGAACACCGTGATCGCGAACATGAAGAACGGCTTGCGGCCGTAGATGTCGGAGAGTTTGCCGTAGAGCGGCGTCGCCAGGGTGGCGGTGACGAGGTACGCGGTGGTGGCCCACGCCTGCAGTGAATACCCGTCGAGGTCGTCGGCGATGGTCCGGATCGCCGTCGCCACGATCGTCTGGTCGAGCGCGGCGAGGAACATGCCGAGCATCAACCCACTGAGTACAGCCAGGATCTGCCGGTGGGTGTAGGCCACCGGCGTTTCGACCGAATTCGACACTGTTTCCTCGCTGCGCTGTCGTTTACTTGTAGTCCGCAAGTATGCGAGCGCGGCGAGGTTTCGGGCAACTGATGAACTGGGCTTTACCTGAGGATAAGCGTGTGCGTCGGACACAGCCGCACCCCTTCTCGGAGCGCGGCTGTGTCAGCGAACGGACTACTCGCCCGTGAATTCGGGGGCGCGCTTCTCGAAGACGGCGGTGATCGCCTCGGTCAGGTCCTGCGACGGCAGGAACGCGGCGTTCCACGCGGCGACGTAGCGCAGGCTGTCGTCGACGGCGGCCGCGCGGGAGTGGTCGAGGACGTCCTTGATGCCGTGCACGACGAGCGGCGGGTTCGCCGCGATCTCGGCCGCGGTCTCGTGCGCGGCGGCAAGGACGGCGTCGGCGTCCGCGAAGACGTCGTTGACGAGACCGATCTTCGCGGCGCGCCCGGCGTCGATGTCCTTACCCGTAAGGGCGAGTTCCCGCAGGTGTCCGTCGCCGATGATGGCGGGCAGCCGGGCGAAGCTGCCCATGTCGGCGACGATCGCGACCTTGACCTCACGGATGCTGAACTTCGCGTCGGTGCTGGCGTAGCGGATGTCGCACGCGGAGATCAGGTCGACCCCGCCGCCGATGCACCAGCCCTGGATGGCCGCGACCACCGGTTTACGGCAGTCGGCGACCGCGTTGATGCCGGACTGCATCCGCTTGATCATGTCGTGGAACGCGGTACGCGGGCCGGCCTGCGCCTTGTCCGCGAGGACGGACCCGAAGCTGCCGCTCATGGCGGGCAGGTCCAGACCGAAGGAGAAGTTCTTGCCGGAGCCGGCGATCACCACGGCCCGCACGTCCGGATCGGCGTCGAGTTCGCCGAAGATCTCGGGGAGCTCGCTCCAGAAATCCGGGCCCATCGCGTTGCCCTTTCCGGGTCCGATGAGTGTCACCTGCGCGACGTGATCCTTGCGCTCGACGGTGAACGCATTCCAGGTCTTCTGTTCGGTCATTACTCCAGAGTAACCACCGCTCTTCGAGGTCAGGCGAAATACCCTGGAGGTCTCTGCACCGTCTTGTGAACGGACAGCCGCCATGACGCACCGGACGACCCCGGTCGGCAACGCCGTAGTCGTCGGTGCCGGAATGGGGGGACTGCTTGCCGCGGCGGCTCTCGCCGGAACGTTCCGAAGCGTCGTCGTCCTCGACCGCGACATCCTGCCCGACACGGCCACCGCGCGCAGGTGTGTGCCGCAGGCCCGGCACGTGCACGCCCTTCTCGCCGGCGGGCAGGCCGCGATGGAGGACCTCCTTCCGGGGTTCGTGGCCGAGCTCCTGGCCCTCGGCGCCACCGCGGGCGACGCACTGGGCGACATCCGGTGGATCGTCGACGGGCATCGGATGGCGCGTGAGATCAGTGGGGTCCCCGGCATTCTCGCGAGCAGGCCGCTCGTCGAGTGGCAGATGCGCAGACGGGTCGAGGCCCTGCCGACTGTGCGGATACTGGACCGTTCCGACGTCACCGGCCTCACCGTCGACGGTGGGCGGGTGACGGGCGTGACCGTGCAGCACCGGGGCGGCGTCCCACCGGAAGTCATCGAGACCGATTTCGTCGTGGACTCGTCCGGCCGCAGTTCGCAGACTGTCGCCCGGCTCGGCGAGCTGGGGTTCGCACCGCCGTCCGAGTCGCAGCTGGCCGTGGACGTCAGCTACGCGACGAGGCACTTCCGGCTCGAACCGCCGCACCTGGACGGGGATTCCGGCATCGGGATGGCGCCGGGACCGTCGAGTCCGCGCAGTGGATTCATGGGCGTGCAGGAGGACGGCACCTGGATCGTCACTCTCGCCGGGTACGGGGAGGATGTGCCGCCACTTGATCCGGACGGCTTCCTCGACTTCGTGAAGTCGTTCCCCGCACCGGACATGTACGACGCACTGCGCACGGCCGAGCCGGTGGACGACGGCGTGCGCTACCGGATTCCGACGACCGTCCGGCGGCACTATTCCGCGGACGATCTGCCGTCGAATTATCTGCCGTTCGCGGACGCCATCTGCTCGTTCAACCCGATCTACGGCCAGGGCATGAGCGTCGCCGCGGTGGAGGCGACGATCCTGCGGGACTGCCTGCGGTCGGGGCGGACGCATCTCGCTCGCCGGTTCCTCCGCGGGGCGAACCGGTGCATCGATGCCGCGTGGACGCTCACCGTCGACAACGATCTCCGGATCCCGGCCGTGCCCGGGCGGCGGTCGGCGCGGGTCCGGTTGGTCAATGCGTACACGTCCCGGCTCGATCGGGCGGCGTCCGTCGACCCGGCCGTGGGGTCCGCGTTCCTCCGGGTGACGCATCTTCTCGACCGCCCGGGGACGCTGCTCCGCCCGGCGACGGTGCTGCGGGTTCTGCTCGCCTCCCGCTGACGGGCGAGCGCGAGATTACCTGTATGTTGACGTCACAGATACCTGAAGGGTCTGCGCCGCCATGAGAGGAAATCCGTGCTCGACATCGCCTGGAACCCGACGCTGAACACGCTGACCCGCAACGCCTGGCGACTGTCCTTCGGCGGCGGAATCGCCCCGGTCCAGCGAACCCCGTCGACGCGCATCCACGAGGCGCCCCATCAGGACCTGTACCGATACGACACCACCGAGACCGACGGCGGCCGGCCCGTCCTTCTCGTGCCCCCGCTCGCGGCGCCCGCGCACTGCTTCGATCTCCGGCCGGGCCAGAGCCTGGCCGCGCACCTGGTCGGTTCGGGCAAAGCGGCGTATCTCGTCGACTACGGCTCGATGGGCTACTCCGACCGCGGCCTCGGGTTCGAGGACTGGATCGACGACTTCATCCCGGCGGCCGTCGACCGGGTGTCCCGGCTCCACGACGGCGCACCCGTCGACCTGATCGGCTGGAGTCTCGGGGGAACGATGTCGCTGCTCACGGCTGCGGGCCGGAACTATCTGCCGATCGGCTCGGTGACGGCGATCGGCACACCGATCGACTACGAGTCGGTGACCATGATCGCGCCACTACGAATGGTCGGCCGGTTCACCGGCGATCGCCCCCTCACCACCGCGACGCGGGCGATGGGCGGGCTGCCCGCGCCGCTGGTCCAGGCGAGTTACCGCTTCACCGCGCTTCAGCGCGAGCTCACCAAGCCGTGGTTCATCGCCCGGAACCTACACGACACCGAGACCCTCGCGCGCATGGAGTCCATCGACCGGTTCATGGCCGACATGCCGGGTTATCCGGCCCGGTTCTTCCGCCAGGTCTGCACCCAGCTGATCCTCGGGAACGCGCTCGCCGCGGGGAGTTTCGAGACCCGGAACGGCGCGATCACGCTGGCCGATCTCGCGGTGCCGGTTCTCGCGATCGGCGGCACCGAAGACGTCATCGCGCCGATCCCGTCGGTCCGGGCGGCGACGGACGTGCTCACCGGTTCTCCGTCGGTGCGGTTCGAGTCCGCGCCGGGCAGCCACCTGGGACTCGTCGCGGGACCGAAGGCCAGGGACTCCACGTGGGCGCACATCGACGGCTTCCTCGACGGGGTAGTCGCGCAGACCGCCTGAGATCAGGTCAGCCCGGCCCTCGCGACGGCGCCCGCGAACAGTGCGGTGACCGCGGCGCCCATCGTCGACTGATCCACTTCCTCGGGGTCGACGGAGTGTTCGAGCACGAGGCCGGAGATGAGGGCCATCAGCGAGATGGCCGTGGTGCGGACGTCGAACGTGTCGTCGACCGCCCACTCCCGTGCGCGTTCACCGATCAGCTCGATGAGCCTTGCCCGCAGTTGCCGCCGCTCCCGCAGGTACGCCTGCGCGATCTGCGGGTCGCGTGCGGCGAGCACGCCGAATTCGAGCACCAGCAGCGACCATCCCGGCTCGCGCACCATCCACGACGCGACGGCCTCGCCGCCTTTGCCCGCGGCGTCCGAGGGGTTCATGCCGGCGATCTCGGCGAGGACCCGTCCCGCCAGTTCGAGTGAGCGCGCCGCGAAGAGTTCGGCGAACAGGTCCTGTTTCGACTCGAAGTTCGAGTAGACCGCCCCCTTGGTGAACCCGGCCCGGCGCGCCACCTCGGCGAGCCTGGCCGCGCTGAAGCCACGTTCCGCGAATTCCTCCGCCGCCGCGTCGAGGAGGCGCTGACGCACGACGTCACGACCGGGACGCGTCGTGGGCGCCCATTCGGTGTGACGACTGTCCGGTTGACGATCTTCAATCACGATACCTAGGGTATTCAATACCCACGGTATCGACAAGGATCGAGGACGCCCGATGACCATGACCGACAGCGAATCCCCCACCCCGGCTCCCGTGCACCACGACAGTCCGGTGTCGAAGTACGGCGCACCGAAGGTGATGGTCGCGCTGGTCTTCGGCGTTCTCCTCCTCCAGCTCGGCTTCATCCTCAGCTACGTGGCCGCGTTCCATCAGCCCACGCCCCGCGACATCGAGATCGGTGCCGTCGCAGCGGAGGGACTGCCCGCAGGCACGGACCAGCAGGTCGCCGACCGGCTCGATGCGATCGACGGCAGGCCGCTGCGCGCCCGTGTCGTCTCGGACACCGCGGAAGCCCGTCGACTCCTCCACGACCGCGAGATCCAGGGCGCGTTCGTCGTGAACCCTGTTGGCCCCGACACCCTGATCACGGCGAGTGCGGGCGGCAGCTCCATCTCCAGCGCGCTCGAATCGGTCTTCGCCGAGGTGGAGAACAGTCAGGGTCGCCAGTTCACGGTCCGCGACGAAATTCCGGTGGGCGCGCACGACAACCGCGGACTGTCCGGCTTCTATCTGGCGGTCGGGTGGGTGGTCGGCGGCTATCTGCTCGCGGCGGCGATCGGCCTGTTCATCGGCGCCCCGCGGACCCTGCGTCAGGCGTCCGTGCACACGGCTGTCCTGTTCGGCTACGCCGTGCTGTCCGGTGCCCTCGGCGCCCTGATCACCACTCACGTACTCGGGACGTTCGCAGGCCACTGGTTCCCGCTGTGGCTCCTCGGAACGGGTGTCGTCTTCGGCACCGCCGTGTTCACGCTGGGGTTGCGTGCCTCGATCGGCATCCTCGCGGTGCCTCTCGCGATCGCCGTTTTCGTCATTCTGGGCAATCCGAGCGCCGGCGGGGCGTTCGGTTCGAACGTCATCCCCGCCTTCTACGCGGCCATCGGACGCTGGATCACCCCGGGCGCCGGCACGGAGGGAATTCGCAGCATCGTGTACTTCGACAACGTGGGGCTGGGACAGCCCGCCGTCGCCCTCGCGCTCTACTCCGCGGTCGGGCTCGGACTGCTGTTCGGGTTCACCGTCCGGCGCCTCCGGAACCCGGAATCGACTACGCCCCGTTCCGATGTCGTGTCGGACGACGCTTCTTGATGTCGTTCCGGGGGAATGGACCTACTCTTGGTTCATGCCGACGCCCCTGCACCCCCACGCCGCGCATGTCGCCGAGACTCTGATCGCGCGAGGACACCATGGGGTGATCGTGACCCAGCCCGACTCCACCCACTCCGCGGCCGAGGCGGCGGAGTCTCTGGGGGTCGATATCGGGGCCATCACCAAGTCGCTGGTGTTCCTTCTCGACGACGACCCGATCCTGCTCCTCGTGTCGGGGGCGCACGAGGTGGATCTGGCGAACACCGGCAAACGTCTGCAGGGAAATCTGACCCAGGCGCCCCTCGACATGGTGCGGATCGCGACCGGCCAGCCGATCGGGGGTATCGCCCCGCTCGGCCATCCCACGAACCTTCCGACCTACGTCGACAACGCCCTGTCCGAGTACGCGGAACTGTGGGCGGCCGCCGGGCACCCGGACACCGTCTTCCGCACGTCGTTCTCGGAGTTGGTTCGGATCACCGCGGGCCTGGCGATCGACGTCGACTGAATCCCGGGCGGTTCACGCCCCTATAGTTGACGTCAGATCTCGTGAACGAGAGTGACGTGAGCGAGAATGACACAGTGCCCACACGGGCCGACCCGGAGAATGATTTGTCCGACAGAGCCGAGAACGCCGAAACCGTCGATGGTTCGGACCTCCCCCGCGACCCTCAACTCGCCCCCGGAATCTGCGCAGAGGATTACCGCGCAGCCCTGCGTCGTCACCCGGCGGGCGTCACCATCGTGACCCTCGACGCGGGATCCGGCCCCGTCGGCTTCACCGCATCCTCGTTCTCGTCCGTCTCACTGGACCCGCCGTTGGTGTCTTTCAACATCGCGAACACCTCGTCCAGCATCGAGGCACTCCATTCCGCGGATTCGCTGGTGATCCACCTCCTCGGCGAGCACCAGCAGCACCTGGCTCAGCGATTCTCCCGAAGCGCCGACCAGCGGTTCGCCGACGTGTCCCTCTGGGCGCGACTCGACACCGGCGAACCGGTCCTCCACGGAACTCCCAGCTGGTTGCGGGTCATCGTGGACCAGCTGATTCCCGTCGGCGATCACACACTCGTCATCGGCCTCGTCACCCGAGTCCATGCCGAGGCAGACGACGATTCCGCGTCGGCTCCCCTGCTGTATCACGAGGGCCGGTACTACCGGCCCACGCCGCTGGGTTCAGCGAACAACGGCAACTGACCTGCTCAGGACGCCAGTACCCGCTCGCGGAGGGGGAGGTCGAAGCGACGCAGTGCTTCGTCGACGGCGTCGGCGGAGGTGACGAGACCTCGCTCCTCCAGCCACGGGAGGGTGCCGTCGACGAGCTGCTCCAGAACCCTGGGCAGCGACAGCGGCAGCAGGGTCACACCGTCGGCGACGCCGGCCGCCTGGATGTCGGCGATGAGCCCGGCAAGGCCGACCGGAGTTCCGATGTACTGCAACGACAACGGAGCACGCGGTGTCTCCAGCGCGCTGTCGAGGAGGGCCAGCTCCTTACGCGCGGCGCGGGCCTCTCCGGCGATGAGCACCTCGAGGTCCACCAGGACGGTGACGCCGTCGGGGTCGCGACCGTCGGCGACGAGTTCGGCGCGGATCCGCGCCCGTTCCTGCTGCGCCTCACGCAGATCGGACGCCCGGATACGGACGACGTTCGGCGGGAACGACGTGAGGTCGAGCTGATCCGTCGAGTCGGCGGTCAGGTCCACCCAGTAGTCCGCGCCGTTGATCGGCCGCGTGCCTGCGGCACCCTCGGCCGCCGGGTGGTGGCCCGATCCGGTCAGTTCGACGGCGACGCGAAGGGGACGGGAAGCGAAGACATTGTCTCGAGACATTGGGGTTCCTCGGGAATGACGTGTGAATGAAACGGAGCTGGAAGACCGGTCAGCTCGAACACATACCCGAGGCGGTTCGGCACAGATCGACATGCCGACGGCACCAGTGAGCAATCATTGTGCTCCCAGCCTGCGATGCCATGCGGTCATACTAGCGCGTCCCGCGAAAAACGAGTCTCCGGCACCGGATTCCACTGGCCGCTCTCCTTGGCGTAGGTCCAGTTCCGGCGCCCCGCCACCAGGGTGCGCACCGCGTCGACCAGCCGATCCACGTCCTCGGAGCAGCTTCCGAGACCCACACTCACGCGCACGGCGCCGTCGGGCCGGCCGAGGCGTCCCAGCAGCGGATGGGCGCAGAAACGCCCGTCGCGAACTCCGATTCCGTGCTCGGCGGACAGGTAGGCGGCGATCTCTCCCGGCTCGAACCCGTCGATCGTGAACGTCACGATCCCCACGGTGTCGGGCGCGTCCGACCACAGCCGCAGGAACTCCAGGCCGTCGACGGAGCCGAGGCCGTCGAGGAGCCGGCCGGTGAGCGCCGCCTCGTGTTCGGCCACCGTGCCGAAGTCCAGCTCGGACAGCGCATCGCACGCGGCGGCGAGCGCCGCCGCGCCGAGCACGTTGGGCGACCCCGCCTCGTGCCGGGCGGGGGCGGGCGCCCACTGGGTGGATTCGACGGTCACGTTCCGGACCGCTCCGCCGCCTGCGAGGTAGGGCTCGGCGGCGTCGAGCCAGTCCCGGCGGCCCACCAGCACGCCGGAGCCGAAGGGGGCATACAGCTTGTGCCCGGAGAAGGCGAGGTAGTCGACACCCCACTCCTCGATGTCGATGCGTCGGTGCGGTGCGAGCTGAGCGGCGTCGACGAGAATCCGTGCGCCGCAACGATGCGCCACCTCGGCGAGGGCGGCGATCGGCAGCACCTCGCCGGTCACGTTGGACGCTCCCGTCACCGCGAGCAGGGCGGTGGGCTTGGAGCACAGTTCGGCGACGAGCAGGCGGACGGTCTCGTCCAGCGTGTCCGCCGCCCTCACGACACGAGAGTTCTTCCACGGCAGCAGGTTCGCGTGGTGCTCGATGTCGAGGACCACGGTGCTGCCGGGGACACAGCCGGCGAGCAGATTCAACGAGTCGGTCGTGTTCCGGGTGAAGACCACCACCTGGTCCTCGCCGGCTCCGACGAACCGGGCGACCGAGTCGCGGGCCTTCTCGTAGCACTCGGTCGACACCCGCGACGCGTAGCCGGCGCCGCGGTGCACGCTGGAGTACGTCGGAAGCAGTGCCCCGATTCGGTCGGTCACCTGCGCCAACGCCGGCGCACTGGCGGCGTAGTCGAAGTTGACGTAGGTGCAGTCACCGCCCTGAACGAGCGGAACCCGCAGGTCGGAGCCCGAAACTTGAGCCAGGGGGGCAACACACACGTCAGCGGTCAATACAGCAGTCATCACGACATCCCTAGTAGTCAGGGACTCGTCGCAGGGTCGGTGCCCTCTCGGAGTCCGCGCTTGCCGGATCCGGTATGGACCTCAGCCTGGTCGTCACCCGGAGCACCCCGCCGCGGTGGAGGGTTGCCGACCAGCTAGCCGGGGCTTGACGCTGGTACTCGTGACCTGTTTCGAAGATTGCAGGATCGACGCGCAGTTGTCAACCCGAAACCCGGGAGTCCGGGATCCGCGCCCGTGAACTCGCGTCAGTTGGGGGTCGCCGCGCGGAGCGGGGCGAGCTGATGTGCAATCGGGTTGAGGGCCAACCTGTTCGGGTCCTTCTTGGGTGTGCAGTCCCACGGCCGCACGGCGGCGGGGTCGCCGAACACGATCCGGTTCGCGCTGCGGACGCCGAGACTGCCCTGCGGAGCCGCACAGGACGCGGCGGTGTTCTGCGGGAAGCCCGGTCGTCGTAGCGCAAACTTCGCACCGCCATCGGTGGTGCACGTCGCTCGCAGGTCTTGACTGAATTTTCAGTTTGGAATATCTTCGGTACCCAACAGGACGTGATGACGGTCACCTCCGCCCCCAGAATGTGAGGTCCGCAGTGTCCACGAATCTCGACCCGGCGACGCCCCTCGACGACACCGCCCCCTCCCCGCCGGAGGACCGCTTCGGACACGTCGAAACGATCGGCGTGGAGTACATCCCCGAATCGGAGCGCGATTCGCGACCGCTCAACATGCTCGCCGTGTTCTTCGGCGGCAACCTGGCGTTCTCGGTGATCGTGTTCGGCTGGCTCCCCATCACGTTCGGGCTCGGGTTCGGCAGCGCGGTCGCGGCCAGCGCGGTCGGCATCGGCCTCGGCACGCTCCTCATCGCTCCCCTGTCACTCCTGGGTCCGCGCACCGGCACGAACAACACCGTGTCGAGTGGTGCGCATTTCGGAGTGAGCGGACGGATGATCGGATCCGGTCTCACGCTGCTCTTCGCCCTCGCGTACGCCGCGATCGCGGTCTGGACCTCGGGTGACGCGCTGATTGCCGCCGCCCACCGCCTGCTCGGCACCCCGGTCGACAACGGCATGCTCGCGCTCGGCTACGGCATCATCGCCGCCGAGATCGTGGCCGTCGCGCTGTTCGGCCACGGCACGGTGGTCGCGCTCCAGAAGTTCGTGCTGCCCGTCGTCGCCGCGCTGCTCCTGCTCGGTGTCTTCGCATTCGGTGGTCGCTTCGACGGCGGCGCGGGCGGCGGCGACTATCTCCTCGGCGGATTCTGGCCCACCTGGATTCTGGCCGTGGTCCTCGCCGTCGGCGGTCCGTTGTCGTACGCCCCGACGCTCGGCGACTACAGCAGGCGGATCTCCCGGGTGCGGTTCAGCGACCGTTCGATCGTCGCGGCCACCATGGCCGGCATCTTCTTCGGACTGTTCCTGACCGCGGCGTTCGGGTCGTTCACCGCCTCGACGTTCACCACGCTCAGCGACTCCTACGTTGCCGACCTGGTGGCGGAGGCGCCCGGTTGGTACGTGCTGCCGATCGTCCTCGTCGCCCTCGCGGGCGGACTCGGGCAGGGCGTCCTCAACGTCTACGCCAGCGGCCTCGACCTGGAAGCGCTGATCCCCCGGTTGCGCCGCGTCCACACCACGCTGATCACGTCGGCGCTCGCGGTGGCCCTGCTCTACATCGGCGTCTTCGTCGTCGACGCCGTCGATTCGATCACCGCGATGACCCTGGTGCTCAACGGTTTCGCCGCGCCGTGGGTGGCGATCAACGTCGCCGGCTTCCTGATTGCGCGGCGAGGGCAGTACGACGCGGTCGACCTCCAGGTCTTCAACCTGGGCCGCAAGGGTGGGCGGTACTGGTTCACCGGCGGCTGGAACCTGCGCGCCGTCGTCCCGTGGGCGGCCGGGTCGGTGTTCGGCATCCTCGCCGTCGACACGTCGCTGTACTCCGGGCCCCTTGCCGACATCGCGCACGGTGTCGATGTCAGTCTTGTCGGATCGTCGGCCATCGCCGTGGCCGGCTACCTCGTCGCGCTGCGACTGTGGCCCGAACACGTGGCCCCGGTCGAGGCGCCGACGTCCTAGGACGACACGAACCGAAGGAGATTCACCGATGAGCGAGCGACGCGATGCGATTCTGAAGGCCAGCGCGACGGCCATTGCCCAACGAGGTATCCGCGGGCTTCGCGTCAACGATGTCGCCGAGGTCGCGGGCGTGTCGCCGGGCCTGCTGTACTACCACTTCAAGGATCGCATCGGCCTCCTCGAGGCCGCCCTGAACTACATCAACGACCGTGCGCGCGCCTACCGCAGCGAGGGTGAGGGATCGAGCGACTCCGCCCGCGACCGCCTCACCCGCTCTCTCCTCGGGGAAATTCAGGATCGCCCCGAGGTGCTGGAGAACTCGTTGGCCTGGAACGAGTTACGCGCCGCCGCCGTGTACGAGGTGGCACTGCGGGAGCCGCTCGCCCGCACCACCGCGGCCTGGGTCGCCGAGATCGCCGACGCGATCGGGCAGGCGCAGGCGACCGGAGAGATCTCCCCCTCGCTCGACCCCCAGCGCACCGCGGTCACGATGACCGCCCTCGTCGAGGGACTGTCCGGGCGGTGGCTCTGCAAGGAGATCACCACCGAGGACGCCCACGCCCACCTGCTCGGCGCGATCGACGTCGTGATGTCCGAACCCACCCACCCCACTGCCGACACCCCCGTCACATCCACACCGAAGGAAGAACCATGACCATCCGCACGATCACCGCACTGCCCGCACCGTCCTCACCGGCGCGCTTCACCGAATCCGCCCGCACGCCGCTGCGGGTCGGGCTGGTGCAGCACCGCTGGCGTCCCGATGCGGACGCATTGCGCACCGCGTTGACCGACGCGATCGGCGAGGCGGCCGCACTCGGCGCCGCGGTGGTGTTCCTGCCGGAACTCACGCTGTCGAAGTACCCCGCCGACACCCGCGCGACCGGGACCCCCGGCCGCGACGCCGAGGAGCTCATGACCGGGCCGACGTACCGTTTCGCGGCGGCCGCCGCTGCCCGGCACGGGGTCTGCGTCCACGCCTCCCTCTACGAACGAGCCGACGCCCCGGACGGTCTCGGTTTCAACACCGCCATCCTCGTCGCCCCGTCCGGCGAACTGCTCTCCCGGACCCGCAAGCTGCACATCCCCGTCAGCGCCGGCTACTACGAGGACATCTACTTCCGCGGCGGTCCCGCCGACGACGCCTACCCCGTCTACCGCCCGGCCGAACTGGACGGTGCCGCCATCGGATTGCCGACGTGCTGGGACGAATGGTTCCCCGAAGTCGCGCGGATGTATTCGCTCGGCGGCGCCGAAATCCTGGTCTACCCCACCGCGATCGGATCGGAGCCGAGCGTCCCGTCCTTCGACACCCAGCCGATCTGGCAGCACGTGATCGTCGGAAATGGCATCACCAGTGGCACATTCATGGTGGTCCCGAACCGCTGCGGCAACGAGGGGGGCATCGACTTCTACGGTTCCTCGTTCATCTCCGACCCCTACGGCCGCGTGCTGGTGTCGGCGCCCCGCGACGACGAGGCGGTCCTGGTGGCCGATCTCGACCTCGATCAGCGCAAGGACTGGCTCGACCTCTTCCCGTTCCTGACCACCCGCCGGCCGGACACGTACACCCGGCTGACGGATCCCGTGGACCACGAGCACCCCTACGGACTTCCGGCGACGCTAACCGCCGCGGAGACCCGGTCATGACCTGGCGGATGCCGAGCGAGACCGAACCGCAGGACCGGGTGTGGATGGCGTTCCCGCCCGTCGGGGCCTCGATGACCGCGACCGCGGACGACGCGCACGAGGCGCGGACCGCGTGGACGGCCGTCGCCCACACGATCGCCGAATTCGAACCGGTCACCATGGTCATCGATCCGGCGGACCGGACCGTCGCCCGGCAATACCTGTCCTCCGACATCGACGTGGTCGAGGCTCCCCTCGACGACGCCTGGATGCGCGACATCGGACCCACGTTCGTCCTCGACGAGAACGACCGTCTCGGTGCCGTCGACTGGACGTTCAACGGCTGGGGACAACAGGAGTGGGCCACCTGGGGTCGCGACCGGTCGATCGCCTCGGCTGTCACCCGGTGGTCCGGTGCGGAGCCGGTCCCGTCGTCGATGGTCAACGAGGGCGGCGGGATGCAGGTCGACGGTCGCGGCACCGTGCTCGTCACCGAGACCGTGCAACTCGACCCGCTGCGCAACCCCGGCCTGGACGCGGCGGGAGTCGAGGCGGAGCTCGCGCGCACGATCGGTGCCGAGCACGTCGTCTGGCTCCCTCGCGGCCTGACGCGGGATTCCGAGAAATTCGGCACCAAGGGGCACGTGGACATCGTCGCGGCGCTGCTCGCACCCGGGGTGGCTCTGGTGCACTCCCAGCGCGACCGATCCCACCCCGACCACGAGGTGACCGCCGAGATCCTGAAGGTGATGTCCGACAGCTGTGACCGTTCCGGTACGCCGTGGCGGATCGTCGAGGTGCCCGCCCCGACGGTCCTGCGTGACGAGGAGGGCTGGGTCGACTACAGCTACATCAATCATCTCGTCGTCAACGGCGGCGTCATCGCGTGCGGCTTCGACGACCCCCACGACGCCCTCGCCCGCGACATCCTGTCTAGCGTCTACCCAGGTCGCCGCGTCGTCACGGTCGATGCCCGGCAGATCTTCGCTCGGGGCGGCGGCATCCACTGCATCACCCAGCACCAGCCTCGCGGGCGGATCTAGCGGGCACTGTTCTCGCTGTCCACCTCCGCGAGCCGCCTCACCAGGAATCGCCGGGTCGGTTCGTTCGCCGCCAGGCCGATCGCGGCGCGGTACTCCGCGCTCGCCTCCGCCGGCCTGCCCGCTCGGCGCAGCAGGTCGGCGCGGGTCGCGTGCATGGTGTGCGTCCGCGCCAGCCTCGACTCCCCGGCGAGCGCGTCCAACTCGGCGAGGCCGGCGTCGGGGCCGTCACGGAAGCTCACTGCGACAGCACGATTGAGGCGGACAGCGGGCGAGTCACCGTACGTGGCGAGTTCGTCGTATCCGGCGACGACGGTGTTCCACTCGGTGGCCGCCCAGTTCGGCGCGGTCGCGTGGGCGGCCGCGATCGTGGCCTGCGCGCCGTACGGACCGCCTCCCCTGCGCCGTGCGGCCCGCAGGCACACGACGCCTTCCTCGATCTTCGCCCGGTCCCAGCGCCGACGGTCCTGGTCCTCGAGGGGGACGAGATCACCCGCGCCGTCCGTTCGCTGGGCGCGCCTGCTGTCGTGAAACAGCATGAGCGCCATCAGCGCCCACGCCTCACCCTCGTCGGGCATCAGCTCGCACAGCAAGCGGCCGATCCGCAGCGCCTCCTCGCAGAGTTCGTCCCGGATCGCGGTGTCGCCCGACGTCGCCGAATAGCCCTCGGTGAACACCAGATAGATGCAGGCGAGCACCTGCGGGGTGCGCTCGGGCAGCAGATGGTCGGGCGGAACCCGGAACGGGATACCGGCCGTCCGGATCTTCGACTTCGCGCGGCTGAGCCGTTGGGACACGGTCGGTTCCGGGACGAGGAACAACCGGGCGATCTCCGCCGGCCTCAGCCCGGCCACCAGACGGAGAGTCAACGCGACCTGCGACTCCGGAGACAGCGCGGGGTGGCAGCACGTGAACATGAGCCGCAACTGGTCGTCCCGCACCGGCCACACCTCTTCCTCGTCCGGAGGCGGAACGAGCCGCGCCGCATCATGCTCCTTGTCGCCGCGCAACGACTCCCGACGCAACCGGTCCAGTGCCCGGTTGCGGGCGACGGTCGTGATCCAGGCTCCCGGGTTCTTCGGCATCCCCGCCCCCGGCCAGCTGCGGATCGCTTCGGCGAACGCCTCCTGCACCGCGTCTTCCGCGAGGGACAGATCGCCGACCATCCGAGCCACGGTGGCCAGCGCCCGACCGGACTCCTCCCGGAAGACGCGGCTCAGCGTGTCGCCGTCCATTACTCGGCGAAGGCGACGATCTGCCGGAGTTCGATGCAGCCTTTCGGCGACACCGGGATCTTCGCCGACAACGCGATCGCGCTCTCCCGGTCGTCGGCTGCGAGCACGTACAGGCCGTTCGCGACCTCGGCGGTTTCGGCGAAGGGGCCGTCGGTGAGAAGAAGTTCCCCGTCGCGGACGCGGATCGTCGTCGCGGAGTCCGGCGGATACAGGGCTCCGCCACCACGCACCGCGGACCCGGCGAGGCGACCGAACTTCTCGTGCTCGGCCATCCCCTCGTCCCACTGGGGTGTTCCCGGTGACACCGCCGCCGCCACCGGTTCGCGGAGCAGCGCCATCCAGCAGCCTTTTTGATCGGTCACGGGCATCCACTCGAACATCGGCCACAACTCGATGATCGCCTCGGGGATGTGCCGCGCGACATTCAGCACCTCGTCCAGGTCCGGTCCCTCGAGAACGTAGAAGCCGCCGATCACCTCCGCGGTCTCCGCGAACGGACCGTCCGTGATCAGCGCGCGGCCGCCCTCGTTCCGGATGGTCGCCGCCTCCGCGCTCGGATACAAGGCACCACCTCCGACGATCGCGGAGCCCGCTCTCTCCGTGAACGCCTGGTGGCGCGCAACGGCCACCGCGAACTCCGGACTGTCCGGTGCCCATTCGGTGGCGTTCTTCTCGTCGGCCAGCAATGCCAGGTAGTACATGAGGTCATCCTTCCTCGAAAAGAAGGAACTCGGGTGCTCCTTCTGACCAGACGACGAAGAAGCGGGGGAAACTTCGACATGTGAGATGAGAGAAGTGGCAACTGCGGGTGAAGAATGGTCGAAGAAGCTTTGCCAACCACCAACTGTTCACCATCTGGCCACTTGATCGTGAGATAACGAGCCGTACGCACCACCACCCGCTCAGAGAAGGAATTCTGGATTGTCTCTCCAGTCGCCGACGGATTCGGACCTGTCGCTCCGTATACCCCGGGAATTCCTCCGCCGTGAATTCGCACCGGCGCCGCGCACCCTCGTCGACATCCTGGTCGCGACGGCCGAGGCGAACCCCGAAGCCCCGGCGATCGACGACGGCTCGACGTCGCTGACCTACCAGGAACTGCTCGAGGAGATCCGGCAGACCGCGGAGGTCCTGGCCGAATCGGGAGTCGGGGCCGGCGATCGCGTCGGAATCCGTATGCCCTCCGGGTCCTGCTCGCTCTACGTCGCCATCCTGGCGACGCTCGCCGTCGGCGCCGCCTACGTGCCGGTCGACGCGGACGACCCCGAGGAACGCGCCGAACTCGTGTTCGGTGAGGCGCAGGTCCGGTGCGTGGTGACCGGCACCGGGATCACCGCGGGCACGGCGCCGGCCAGGGCCGAGTCACCGAGCGCCCGCCCGCCGACCGTCGACGACGACGCCTGGATCATCTTCACCTCCGGATCCACCGGCACCCCGAAGGGTGTCGCGGTGAACCATCGCAACGCGGCGGCGTTCGTGGATGCCGAAGCCCGGATGTTCCTGCAGGAAGACCCGATCCGGCCCGGAGACCGGGTACTGGCCGGGCTGTCGGTCGCGTTCGACGCGTCCTGCGAGGAGATGTGGCTCGCGTGGCGTCACGGCGCCTGCCTCGTGCCCGCGCCCCGGTCCCTGGTGCGCAGCGGCATGGACCTCGGCCCGTGGCTCGTCGCACGCGACGTCAGCATCGTCTCGACGGTGCCGACCCTGGCATCGCTGTGGCCGGCCGAGGCCCTCGAGGCCGTGCGCCTGCTGATCTTCGGCGGCGAGGCCTGCCCACCCGAATTGGCGGAGCGGCTCGCCGTCGACGGACGCGAGGTGTGGAACACGTACGGCCCCACCGAGGCGACCGTCGTGGCCTGCGGCGCGCGGATGGACGGCAGGAGTCCGGTCAGCATCGGTCTCCCGCTGGACGGCTGGGACCTCGCGGTGGTCGACGGATCCGGTGAACCCGTACCCGAGGGCGAGGTCGGCGAACTGGTCATCGGCGGTGTCGGTCTGGCCCGCTACCTCGACCCCGACAAGGATGCCGAGAAGTACGCGCCGATGCCGACACTCGGCTGGGATCGCGCCTACCGCAGCGGCGACCTCGTCCGCCTCGACCGCCGCGGACTCCTGTTCCAGGGTCGCGCCGACGATCAGGTGAAACTCGGTGGCAGGCGGATCGAACTGGGTGAGGTCGACAACGCCCTGCAGAACCTTCCCGGCGTCGGCGGTGCGGCCGCGGCCGTGCGCAGGACCGGTGCCGGTCACCAGATCCTCGTCGGCTATCTGGCCAGCACCAACCCCGAATTCGACCTCAAGGCGGCGCACGCGGCGCTCACCGAGCAGCTGCCGGCGGCGCTGGTTCCCCGGCTGGTGCGGGTCGACGAACTCCCCACCCGCACGTCCGGCAAAGTCGACCGGAACGCCCTGCCCTGGCCCCCGCCGGGTGTCGACGACGCCGCGGAGAAACTGGGGCTCGAGGGCACGCAGGCCTGGGTCGCCGGGCTGTGGACGGCGATTCTCGGCGCCGAGATCACGGGCTCCGACGACGACTTCTTCGAGCTCGGCGGCGGATCCCTCTCGGCAGCCCAGCTGGTCACGGCACTGCGCGAACGGTTCCCCGAAGTGACGGTCGCGCAGCTCTACGACCATCCGCGGCTCGGTTCGCTCGCGGAATACCTCGACGAGCTGGCGCCGATCGACGCCGCCGAACCCCGCATCGTCACGCCGACTCCGCGTCGAAGCCAGCTCGCGCAGATCGCGGCCACGGTTCCGCTCACCACACTCACGGGCCTGCAGTGGGTCACGTGGCTGGCCATCGCGAACAACGTCTTCTCGTGGTTCACGACGGTGTCGTGGGCTCCCACGGTGTCGTGGTGGTGGATTCTGCTCGCGTTCCTCGCGTTCATCAGCCCGGTCGGCCGGATGGCGATCTCGGTGATCGGTTCACGGATCCTGCTGCGCGGACTCGAACCGGGAACGTATCCCCGAGGCGGCAGCGAGCACCTGCGACTGTGGGTCGCGCTGCGCCTGACGGAGGCCAGCGGCGCCGCGAACCTGTCCGGCGCGCCGTGGATGCTCTACTACGCGCGGGCGCTCGGCGCCAAGGTCGGCAAGGGAGTCGACCTGCACACGCTCCCGCCGGTCACCGGCATGCTCGAACTCGGCGACGGTTGCTCCGTGGAACCCGAGGTCGATCTGTCCGGGCACTGGGTCGACGGAGACGTCGTCCACATCGGTGCGATCAAGATCGGTCCGGGTGCGTCGGTGGGTGCCCGGTCCACGCTGGTTCCCGGCGCCACCATCGGGCGCAACGCCGAAGTCGAGGCCGGTTCCGCCGTCTTCGGACGTGTGAAGGCCAATCAGCACTGGGCCGGTTCACCGGCGGTCAAGGTCGGCAAGGCCGTCCACCCGTGGCCGGAGGAGACCCCGCGTCGCGCGTCCTACTGGGTGCCGATCTTCGGCGTGACGTCGATGCTCATCGCCGGACTGCCGATCTTCGCCCTCGTCGCCGGCATCGTGGTCATCGGGTGGTGGATCCGCGACGCCGGCACGATCGGGTCCGCCGTACTTCAGTCGCTGGTGATCCTGCCCGCCGCGACGCTCGTCAGCCTCGCCGTGTTCGCCGTCCTCACCGTCGTGTCCGTCCGGTTGCTGTCCATCGCGCTGCGCGAGGGGTACCACCCGGTTCGTAGTCGCATCGGCTGGCAGGTGTGGGCCACCGAACGACTCATGGACTCCGCCCGCACCTTCCTGTTCCCGCTGTACGCGAGCCTGCTGACGCCGGGATGGCTGCGGTTGCTCGGCGCTCGGATCGGCAAGAACGTGGAAGCGTCGACCGTCCTCATGCTGCCGAAGTTCACCACCGTGGCGGACGGCGCGTTCCTCGCCGACGACACGATGATCGCGAGTTACGAACTCGGCGGCGGCTGGATGCACATCGAACACGCGAAGGTCGGCAAGCGCGCCTTCCTCGGCAACTCCGGGATGACCGGTCCCGGCCGGCGGGTCCCGAAGAACGGTCTCGTCGCGGTGCTCTCGGCCACGCCGTCGAAGGCGAAATCCGGTTCGTCCTGGCTGGGCAGTCCCCCCGTCCGCCTCCGTAGGGCGCCGGGCGACACCGACGCGTCCCGCACGTTCCGTCCCCCGGTCCGGCTCAAGGTCGCGCGCGCGTTCGTGGAGACGTGCCGCCTCATCCCGGTGATGGTGACGTTCGGAATCGGCCTCGGCGTGCTGTTCGCGCTGCAGGCGATGGCCGACCGCGTCGGCTTCTGGCTCGCGGCGCTGGCCAGTGGAATCGTCCTCCTCGTCGCGGGCGCGGTCGCCGGGCTGATCTCCGTGATCGCGAAGTGGCTGGTGGTGGGTCGGATCGGGAAGATCGAGCACCCGTTGTGGAGTTCGTTCGTGTGGCGGAACGAGGTGTCGGATGCCTTCGTGGAGACCGTCGCCGCGCCCTGGTTCGCCCGTGCCGCCACCGGCACTGCCGTGCTCAACGTCTGGTTGAGGGGCCTCGGCGCCACCATCGGCAAGGGTGTGTGGTGTGAGACCTATTGGCTCCCCGAGGCGGATCTCGTGACGCTGGGCGACGGCGCGACCGTGGAACGGGGGTGTGTCGTGCAGACTCACCTGTTCCATGATCGGATCATGTCCATGGACACCGTCATCCTCGGAGCGGGCGCCACCCTCGGCCCGCATTGTGTCGCGCTGCCCGCCGCCCGGATCGGCGAAGGCGCCACGGTCGGTCCGGCCTCACTCGTCATGCGCGGCGACACGGTGCCGCCGTCCACGCGATGGCAGGGCAACCCGATCGCCCCGTGGCCGGCGACGTGAAGCTCGACAAGGGGATCGACGAGCCGGTCGATCCGTACCTCCCCCAGAACGGCAACCGCGGGTACCGGGTGTCCCGGTACGAACTCGACCTCACCTACAAGGTCCACAGCAACCGGCTGGCAGGCAAGGCCACGATCACGGCGGTCACCACCGAGGCCCGTACGCGGTTCGCGCTGGATCTGGCGTCCAACCTGCACGTCACGAAGGTCGCGACCAACGGTTCCCGCAACACGAAGTGGCTGCACCGGAACGGCAAGCTGATCGTCACGCCTGCCCAGACGATCCCGGCAGGCGGCGCCCTGGTGCTCACCGTCCAGTACGGCGGTACCCCGAAACCGATCCGCAGCGTGTGGGGCGAGGTCGGCTGGGAGGAACTGTCCGAGGGCGCACTCGTCGCCAGTCAGCCCAATGGGGCCGCGTCCTGGTTCCCCTGCGACGACCACCCGAGTTCGAAGGCCAGTTACCGCATCTCGATCACGACCGATTCGCCGTACTACACGGTGGCCAACGGTGCACTGGTCAGCAAGCAGACTCGGGCGAGCCAGACGACCTGGGTGTACGAGCAGACCGAGCCGATGGCGAGTTATCTGGCCACCATCCAGATCGGACCGTACGAACGCCGGAGCTTCGCGTCGGGCGGTGTTCCGATGTTCGCCGTCCACCCGCCGCGACTGCGTGCGTCGTTCGACGTGGACTTCGGCAGGCAGCCTCAGATGATGGACGTGTTCGGCCGGTTGTTCGGCCCCTACCCGTTCGCCGACTACACGGTGGTCGTCACGGACGACGAGTTGGAGATCCCGCTCGAGGCGCAGGGACTGTCGATCTTCGGCGCCAATCACTGCACCGGCCGGCGCTGGTCCGAACGGCTGGTGGCGCACGAGCTCGCCCACCAGTGGTTCGGCAACAGCCTGACACTCGGCCAGTGGCGGGACATCTGGCTGCACGAGGGCTTCGCCTGTTACGCGGAGTGGATCTGGTCGGAGAACTCCGGTGGGCCTTCGGCGCACCGACTCGCAGTCCAGGCGCATCAGGGCCTGGCCCGGAAACCGCAGGATCTGGTGATCGCCGATCCGGGGCCGCAGTTGATGTTCGACGACCGCGTCTACAAGCGCGGCGCGCTCACGCTCCATGCATTACGACGCCGGCTCGGCGACGACAAGTTCTTCGCGTTGCTGCGGCAGTGGACTCTGGCTCATCGTCACTCCACGGTCACGAGTGAGCAGTTCACCGACCTGGCAACCCATTACACCGACGAACCGCTGCGCCGGCTCTGGGATTCCTGGCTCGGGGAGAAGACCCTGCCACCGATGTGAGCTGCGGTCACTCCGAGTTCGGCAGGTGCGCGCGCCACTTCGTGAGTGCGAGCGCAAGACAGCCGGCGGCCGCGATCGCGCCGAAGACGAACATCCGCGGATACGTCACCGCTGGGAACGTCTCGGACAGGTAGGCCATCACGGCGGGCGTCCCGAATCCCAGATACGTGAGCGAGTAGAAGACGGCGGTCAGTCCGGCGAGGTCGTCCGGTCCCGCTATCCGCTGAATCTCCTGCAGTCCCGACACCATGGCCATGCCGTATCCGCAGCCGAGCACGACGGCCGCGGCGAGCGCGAGCGGAACGGTCAGGGCCGACGCGGCGACGGCGGCGACGCCCATTCCGGCGAGGACGACGACCAGCGACACCACGACGGCACGCGCGTTGCGGGGAGTGTCGATCTTGCGGCCGAGTGCCTGGATCGCGAATCCTGCCCCGAGGCCGACCATGCACATGAGCGCCGAGAACGCGAGCGGCAGCCCACCGGTGTTCCCGGACATCAGCGACGGCAGCACCGCGTAGGCGGCGGCCGCCGTACCGAACACCCACGGTGCGAGCGGCGCGATCACGAAGAGGAACCGCTTGTGGGCGGCGGACGGGATCGCGAGATCGCGGGCGAGCGACACCCGTTCGGAGGCCGGCTGGGCGGCGCGGGTCTCGGGTGCCCGCCACAGTGCGACGGAAGCGGCGACGGCGATCGCGCTGTGCACGACGTAGGACAGGACACTCGGCAGTGGCGCCCACTGCGCGAGGACGCCGGCGACACCCGCGCCGAGGCCGAATCCGCCGGTCAGGCTCATCGCCGCCCGACGCGCACCGGCACCGTCCGTGGCCGCGGGATCCCACGGCGCGGTCGACAGTTCCTTCACCCAGCTGCCACCGACGGCCATGCCGAGGCCGAGCGCAACACCGCACAGGACGCGGCCGACGATGAGCATCGCGGAGGAGTCGGCGCCGAGGGCCAGGAGCGCGGAGCCGGCGACCGTCAGGAGCGGTGCCGGGAGCAGGATCGGCCGCCTGCCGAGTCGGTCGGAGAGTGGTCCGCCGAGGAGGAGGGCGGGCACGATCCCGAGAACGTAGGCGAACAGGAACAGATCGACGGTGACCGGTGCGAAACCGTGATCGGCGCGGTACATGCCGAGGAGCGGCGTGAACTCGTTGCCGCCCCACGCCACCGCGAACATGGTCGCGGCCACCAACAGCCAGACGCGCGGCGACGCGAGGGCCTCCGGCACCTTCATCGGGGATTCGCGGACAACGGTCATCGCGCAACTCCTCTCGGGTTGAGGGCGTGGACCTGGCGCATGTGGACGAGCACCGCGGCGTCGAACCCGGCGGAGTCACCCGCCTCGACGAGTTCGGTCAGCTGCTCGTGGTCGGCAATGATCCTGGGCAGCTGTCCCGGATCACGGGTGATCGAGTGTGCCGTCATGCGGCGCTGACGCTCTCGGATGCTGGAGTAGAACGTCGCGAGCAGCGGGTTGTCGCCCGCCTCGACGATCATCCGATGGAAGTCGGCGTCTGCGGCGCTGAAGGCGGCGACGTCGCCGCGCTCGGCGATCTCCCGCTGCTCCACGAGGTTCTCACGCAGGCGGGCGACGAGGAGTTCGCGGGCGTGTGGCTGATCGGCCAGCACCCGGACGCTGTGCGTCTCGACGAGTTGGCGGGCGTCGACCACGTGTTCGGCCTCGCCGTCCGCGACGGGGACGACGAGTGCGCCCCGCTTCGGGTACAGCCGCATCCAGCCCTCGGCCTCGAGTCGGAGGAAGGCTTCGCGCACGGGGGTGCGGCTGAGCCCCATGCGTCCGGCGATCTCGCCCTCGCTGATCAGCTCACCGCCGGGCAGACCGCCCGACAGGATGAGCTCCTTGACCTCGCGATAGGCCTGCTCCGCGGCGGAATACAACATAGACACAAGATGTATTTATACTCCGGAGCCGGACGCGGGTCTATGCACGGACAGCCACTGTGAGCTCTATCTCCACGGGTGCGCCGGACGGCAGGGCGTACACGCCGATCGCGCTGCGCACCGGCAGCGCGTCGACACCGAGGCATTCGACCAGCACGTCGGACGCGCCGTCGGCCACCGCGGACAGCTCCCGGAAGTCGCGCGTGCACGCGACGAAGACGCTCATGCGCAGGCACCGGGAGATGGCCGCCGTGCCGCCGACGGCCGCGGCGACGGCGGCGATCGCGTTTCTCGCCGCCAGTCCGGCCGCCTCCCGGGCGCGCGGGATGTCCAGGTCCCGTCCGACGATGCCGGTAACCGTCAGCACACCGTCGCGGCGTGGCGTCATCCCGGCGCTGTACGCGATCCCGTCGTGCACGACGGCGGAAATGTAGCGGCCCTGGGGTCGCGGGGCGGTGGCGACGGATTCCTGCTCAGACACCGAGTGCTATTCCTTCCTGGCGGGGGTCGGCGGCACCGGACAGCAGGCCGCGCGCTGCATCGAGGGAGATGATCTGAGCGCTACCACCGGCGGCCCACGGACCCTGCAGTGCGATGTCGTGACCCAGGCGCTCCAACTCGGCGCGCACCTCCTCCGGAATGCGGGACTCGCACCGCAGTTCCGCCGGGCGACCGACCACATCGGCGTCGCTTCCGGGGAAGACCGTGAAGCGGGGTGCCGCGACGGCCTCCGCCGGGTCGAGCCCGTGATCGAGCAGGTGCGAGATCAGTTGCATGTTCCATTGCACCTGCCCGTCCCCGCCCGGGGTGTTTCCGACGTGCAGGAGATTCCCCGACGTATCGGTGATCACCCAGGCGTTGAGGGTGTGCAGCGGTTTCCGTCGCGGCGCCGCGGCGTTGGGATGTCCCGGGATCAGATAGGCCCCGCGGCCGTATCGGTTGTTCAGCACCACTCCGGTTCCGGGGACCGTCATCTTGGCGCCGAACGTGAAGGCGAGCGAGTGGATGAAACTGACGGCACGGCCGTCGGAGTCCACCGCGACGGTCGAGGTGGTGTCTCCGGCACTCACGCTGAAGGCGCCCGACGACGCCCGGTTGCTGTCCAGCCGGTCCCGCGCCGCCCCGACCGCGGCCGGCTCGAGTACGGCCTTCCACTCGTCGTTGCCGGCGCCGCAGGTCGCGAACCGATCCTCGAAGGCCAGGCGGGCCGCTCGGGCCATGCGATCGACGGCCGGAGCGGTGAGCCACGGGGAGAAGCCGACGACACCGTCGTTCAGCGCCGCCTGCTGGAGCACCATCCACCCGGGAGTGGGCAGCGGTGTCTGATGAATGACCGCACCGGCGTAGTGCCCGCTGATCGCGATCTCCGATCGCACGTCGGCGCCTGCCGCCCACTCGTCCCCGCCGAACGGCGCCCCGCCGGCGCGGAGCGCCTCGACAGCCTGCTGGGCGAACCGGCCGCTGTAGAAACCGTGCACGTCGCGCGCCAGTGCCTCGATGGTCCGGGCCAGGGCGCGCTGCGGCAGCCGCTCCCCGACCTGCGGCAACCGGCCGTCCGGGAGGTACACCGCACGCAGTCCGGGGTCGGCGGCGATCGCGGTCTGGGCTTCTCGCACGTCGTCCCGAGTCTTGGCCGAGCAGGGAAGCCCCTTCTCCGCCGCGCGCACCGCCGGCGCCCAGAGGTCCGTCAGCGAGCGGGTGGCGCCACCCGCGTGCAGCGCGCCGAGGGCCGCCGGCGCTCCGGGAACGGCCACCGCCAGCGCTCCGTCGAGGGGAATCGACCGCAGCCCACGTTCGCTGTAGAAGTCCACATCACCGCCGTCGGGCCCGAAGCCGCTGCCGCCGACCGTCCACACCGATCCGTCCGGTTCGCGGACGACGGCGAACGCGTCACCGCCGATCCCGCACTGTCCCGGCAACGTCAGCCAGGTCATCGCGGCCATGGCCAGCGTCGCGTCGATGGCGTTGCCGCCGTCGGCCAGTACGCGGGCACCTACGGTGCTCGCCGCGGGATGACTGGACGAGACCATGCCGTCGGCGGAGAGAGTGGACGGTCGAGGGTTCACTTCATGCACCCCCGCGCTGCCCGCCGGCGCGGGATGGAGCTGGTGTCCTCGGGGTCGATGCCGACGAAGATCTCGCCGTCACGTTCCTCGACCGGGTAGGTCTTGATGGCCACCGTCGCCGGCGGGCACACGGGTTCCCCGGTCTCCAGATCGAATACGCTTCCGTGGCAGGAGCATCCGATGCCGTCGTCGACGAGTTTCCCGGACGAGAGCAGGCAGTCCAGGTGCGTGCAGTAGTTGGAGGTGGCGTAGGCCTTCCCGTTCAGGCGGGCCACGGCGAACTCGTGTTCGCCGGCGAAGAAGCGGCGCACGATGCCTTCGGAAACCTGTCCGGAGCGCGCAACGCGAGTGAATTCCATGGTCTTCTCCCTCTGTCGACAGGTAGGCCTCAGGCCGAAGGGCTGAGGTAGACGGTCTTTTCGGCTTGGTAGAACTGCATCATCGAGTCCCCCGCCTGTTCCTTGTGGGTCTGCGTGCTCGATGCCTTGTATCCGCCGAACGGCGCGTTCATGCTCATGCCGGTGGTGGGCTGGTTGATCTTCACCAGACCCGATTCGGAACGGCCCGCGAACGCGAGTGCCCTGGTCACGTCGTTGGTGACGATTCCCGCGCTGAGCCCGAATTCCGTGTCGTTCGCGAGTGCGACAGCCTCGTCGAAGCCGGACGCCCGCAGGAAGACCAGCAGTGGTCCGAACACTTCTTCCGTGACTACCCGCATGTCCGGGCTGCCACCGGCGAACACCGTCGGGACGGCAAAATAGCCGTTCTCCCTGTCGAGACTGGTTCCGCCACAGACCAGTTCGGCGCCTTCGTCGCGGCCGATCTGGACGTACTCGAGGAATTTGGCGAGTTGCCCCGCGCTCGCGAGAGCCCCCATGCCCACACCAGGGTCGGCGCCCGGTCCGACGGTGATCCCGCCGGCAAGCTCCACAACGCGGTCCAGCAACCGGTCGTGGATCGCGTCCACCGCGATCACCCGGCTGGTGCCCGTGCACGCCTGCCCGGACAATCCGAAGGCGCCCTTGACGATCAGTGCGGCCGCCTTGTCCACGTCGGCGTCGTCGAGGACCACGACGGGGTTCTTGCCGCCCATCTCGAGCTGACTGCGGCGAGACGGACCCACCGCCGCGTGGATCGCGCGACCCACCTGGGTGGAGCCCGTGAACGTCACGGCATCGACGCGCCCGTCCGCCGCGACCGCGGCACCGGCACGACCGGAACCCTGGACCAGGGCGAGCGCCCCGCCCGGAAGTCCCCCGGCCAGCAGTGCCTCCACCAGCCGCTGACCCATCAGCGGCGTGAGCTCCGACGGTTTGAACACCACGACATTTCCGGCGGTCAGCGCCGGTCCGAGTTTGCGCGACGGAATGTTGAGCGGGAAGTTCCAGGGGGTGATCGCTCCGACGATTCCGACAGGTTCGCGGAGGGTGATGACGAGCCCCTCACCCGGGGTGGGATACGTGCTGCCGGTGGTGCGGAGCGCCTCGCCCGCATAGAAGCGCAGGTTCATCGGCGTGCGACCGACTTCCATGGTCGCCTCTGCCCGGGTCTTGCCCTCCTCTCGGACGAGTTCGTCGACGAGTTCGTCTGCCCGCGCCTCGAGGTGCGCGGCCGCGGCTTCCAGGATCGCCGCGCGGTGTTCCGGCGGCGTCGCGGCCCACTGCGGCGCAGCCTTGGCCAGTGCGCTGACGGCGGCATCCACGTCTGCCTCGGTGGAATCCGGGAACACGCCGATCACGTCGTCGTGGTCGGCGGGATTACGCCGCTCGAACGTCGCCCCGGAGGACGCCGGGACCCACTGCCCGTCAATGAAATTGAGTCCCTCGATCATGACACCGTCACCAATTCCTCGTCATCGTCCATCAGGTCGAACAGGTCGACGCCTTCGTCCGCCAGCCGGGCCGGCGCGATCGACCGGTCGATCAGTTCTCTGGCCGCGCTGATCTCGTCGCCGCGGTCGAGCGTGAAGGCGCCGCGCACGACACCGCTGTCCAGATAGAAGGCGGTGAACTCGCCGTCGTCGGCGCTGCCGCGAAAGACCAGGTCGGTGTACCGGGCAGTGCCGGTGAACTGGATGTTCTTGCCGAACTGATCGGACCAGAACCAGTGCGCGGGGTCCACCACCCCGACGCGTCCGAGCATGAGGTTCGCGGTCGCCGCCCCCTGCTTGCTCGCGTTGTCGAAGTGTTCGACGCGAACGTGTCTGCCTGCCGTGTCGGAGAATCGGGCTGCCACGTCGCCGGCGGCGTACACGTGCGGAACCGAAGTCCGCCCCTGTGCGTCCACGAGGATTCCGCCGTCGACGGCCAGGCCGGAGGCCTGCGCGACCTCGACGTTGGGGACGATCCCGATCCCCACCACCACGACGTCGGCCTGAATCACCTCTCCGCCCTCGAGCGCGATGAGCACGTCGTCGGGCCGGGTCGTCACGGTGTCGACCCGGACGCCGGCGCGGACGGTGACGCCGTTCTCCCGTTGCAGCCGAGTGCAGATGTCGCCCATCTCGGGTCCGAGAATTCGGGCGAGTGGCACCGCGTCGGCTTCGAGGACGGTCACCTCCGCGCCCAGAGTCTTTGCTGTGGCTGCGATTTCGAGTCCGACGAAGCCTCCGCCGATCAGCACCAGGCCGACGCCGGGGCGAAGTTGGGCGGCGAGCCGTTCGGCGTCGTCGATCGTCCGCAGGTAGTGCACGCGTTCGGACGCAGGACCGTTCACCGGCATCGTGCGCGGTCTGCCGCCGGTCGCGACGAGTACCGCGTCGGCCGCAATGCTCCGCCCGTCGGACAGTTCGACCGACCCGCCGCTCGCGTCGATCCGGGTCACCGTCGTGCCGGTGAGGAGTTCGACGTTCTGCTTGTCGCGCCACGCGCCGGGAAGCAGCATCAAAGACTCACGATTCTCCTGCCCGGCAAGGAATTCCTTGGACAGCGGTGGGCGCTGATACGGCGCGTGCGGCTCGTCGCCGACGAGAAGGATCCTGCCGTCGAACCCTCGGCGCCGCAGGGTGCGCGCCGCGACGGCAGCGGTCTGGCCGGCACCGATGGTGACGATGGTGTTCAACGTCATGGGGTCACTCGCTCTCTCAGTCGACTTCGGCCGGCGAAGTCGCGGTCTCGGCGTAATCGGGGCTGCGGGTGAGATCCACGTAGACGACGTCGTCCTCGACCTTCACCGCGTAGGTCGGCTGGCACAGGTCCTGGTCCTCCTCGTAGCCGGTGTCGAGGTCGAACGCCCACTGGTGGCCCGGACAGATGACCCGCCCGTGCAGCAGGGTGCCTTTCGCCAGTGACCGATCCTGATGGATGCACAGATCGCGAAAGGCGTAGATCCGGTCGTCGGCCTGGAACAACGCCACCGCGGTGTCCCCGACCTCGACGCGAAGCTTCCGGCGCCGGCCGAGCTCACGCACGGTGACCAGCCGGGTCCAGTTCGTCTCCATCGTTCTCTCCTGTCGGGCGAGACGCCTGCGTCCGGAGGGGCCCGATGCGGGCCCCTCCCTTCGCACGGTCAGGCGGTCGCGAGCTCGAGGTCGGTTGCCACGTACGTGTCGTAGAGGCCCTTCGTGTACGAGAAGCGCATCTCGGCTCCCCACTGCACGAGTTGCAGGCAACGCTGCTGCAGCTGCGGGGTATCGGCGTGGTCGAGCACGATCTGGTATCCACGCTCACCGTGCACGACGTCCGACGTGATGTGCAGGTCGAAGAATTCGATCTCGTCCTCGGTGAACCCGTACACCTCACGCAGCGGGATGATCTGCTTCTTGTAGATGCTCGGTACCTGCGACTCGAGTCCGACGACGAGCGCGGCGGTGGCCACGACGAAGTGTTCACGCTGCGACACCGCGTAGCACCAGGACTGCAGTCCGCGGGTGATCGCGTTCATGTTCGACGGGTCCTCGACGCGTTCCTTCGTGGTGCCGCACGCCTCGGCGAACTTGATGAGGAGATCGGTGTGCCGGATGTCGGCCAGTTCCTCCTCGTACATGTTCTGGAGGGTGAAATCCTTTGCATTGGTGAAGGTGTCGGGGGTGTTCGAGTAGATGTTCGCGAGGTAGTCGGCGAAGGGTCCGACGTAGTGGTAGTGGTTCTCCGCCCACCGCGCGAAATGGTGCTTCTCGAGCTTGCCCTCGGCCCACGCCTTGCTGAACGACGCGTTCTTCGCCTCGCGGCCCTTGATGGCATTCTCCAGAGCTGTGCGGAATTCGTCCCTGCCTAGAAGTTCGGTCATGATGTGCCTCGTCTTCCTCGAGTATGAGAATGGTTGGGGATGCTCCGACTGGAGTGAATTCGACGTTATCGACTCGCGGTCTGCCCGACCACGGTCGAAGTGACTGCGTTGGAAGGGTTTCGATGTGCACGTTGTCGGCGCATCGTGGACATTCAGCTGGGTACTGCGGCGAGGGCTTCGAATTCGGCCAGCATCGCCGCTCCGACTGCTTTGTCCTGCTTGCCGTTTCCGCCGCTGATGCCTACGCCGCCGACGATCTGGCCGTCGAAGACGAGGGGAAATCCGCCGACGAACACCGCAAACTTGCCCGGCAGCATCTGGCTGATGCCGAATGCCTCGTTCCCGGGCAACGCGGGACCGTCGGGAGCCTCGTTGAACAGGTGCGTTGCCCGCTCGTGGCCGGCAGCGGTGAACGCTTTCGCGATCGCGATGTCGACGCCGGTGAGGCGCGCTCCCGGCAGTCGGTGCAGGGCCAGCACGTTGCCGCCGTCGTCGCAGACGCACAGGGTCTGCTTGACGCCGATTTCCTCGGCCTTCGCGCGTCCCGCGGCGAGCAGTGGGAGTGCGTCGTCGAGGGTGATTCGGTGAACCTGATGCATTGTCTTCTCCGTTGCGTATTCGGGAGGAAGTGATGCACCGATTTCTATCACCGGCATCGGCGAAGGAACCATGGTCAAACTATCCGGCAATCTCGGCAAAATCAGGGCATAGTGCATAGGAAGAGCAGGCGCGCGCTCCGCCATACTGCACTTTTCGACGCCACCCGAGGAGGGTCCGTAGTGGACGACACCACGACACCGAACGAGGAGGACGAACGACTGTCGTTACGCGGCCTGCTGGAAGAGCCCCTGCTCGCGTCGGCCCGGCTGCTGTCCGGCACGGACGCCCTGAGCGGTCCGGTGACGTGGTGCCTGCCGTGGGGTGAGGTGATGAGCCGGCCCGACTCGCTCGCCGAGGTCGCTGTGTACACCCGGCCGGAAACCCTGTCCGCGCACGGACGTGAACTCGAATCGCTGGTGGCACGGGGAGCCGGCGTCCTCCTCGTCGACGGATCGGCGCCCGCAGGCACGGTCTGGCCGACCGGACTCACGGTCGTGGAGCTGGGATTTCCCGTCGGGTTCACCGCACTCAACCGGCTCCTCGCCGAGCGCGCACTCACCCAGGAAGCGCATGTGATGCGCTATGCCCTCACCGTGCACCAGTCGCTCGCGGGGTTGCTGCACCGCGGAGCGGGCCTGCCGATGCTGATCCGCGAGGTCGCGGCGCTGACCTCGGACGTCGCCGTCGCCCTGGACGTCCGGGGACGCCTCCTCGCGCACGCCGGCCTGCCGGACGCCGAGGACCCGGGCACCGTCGCCCTGCTGGAGGCTCTCGCGAACGCCCTGCCGGGGCTCGAGGAATCACCACCGGCACGGATGCACAACGTTCACGTGTTCCGCCTGGAGCATCCGGACGGGGTGTTCGCGCCCACGACCGCAGTCGCCGGGGCCATGCAACTCGCCGGCCGCTACGAGGGCTGGATCGTGGTCATCGTGCCCGGGGCGAACCCCCGCAGGCACGACATCGCACAGCACCGGGTGGTCGTCGAACAGGCCGGGACGATCATCGGCACCGAGATGCTCCGGCAGCGGAGCGTGGACGAGGCCGAGGAGCGGGCGCGCGGCGACTTCGTCCAGGCCCTCGTGCACGGCAACTTCGCCAACGACCACGACCTGCGCACCCGGGCCGCACTGCACGAGATCGATCTGGACCTGCACTACATCGTGTTCGTCGCTCCCGGCCTCGTCGACCGGGCGTCGGGACGGCCCGGCGCGAGCATGGTCCGGCTGGCACGGTACGCCGCCGGCGTTCTGCCGCGTCCGGGCGTACGTTCTCACGTCACCGTCATCGGCGACGTGCTCGTGGTGATCCGATCGTTGAGTTCCGCCGACGCGCCCGGCGTCGAATCCGAGATCAGCGAGTACGCGCACGCCATGTCACTCGACCTCGAAACCCGTTTGGGTCAGCGGATTCCGGTTGCCCACGGACGTCCCGCGGCGGGCGCCCGCGACATCGGGGAAAGCTACCGAGAGGCCCGCATCACCCTGGGCATCGCCCAGCGGCTCGGGCTGTCCGGTTCGGTGGCCTACAACGACCTGCGCGGGTTCAGTGTGCTCGCCCGGGCGACCGACACCGACGAGAGCCGACGGCTCATCCGTGACGTCCTCGGTCCCCTTCGGGCGTCGAGTTCGCACGCCGACACTGAGGAGTTGCTGTTCGCCTACCTCGAGGAAGGCGGCAACATCAACGCGGCCGCGCGGCGTCTCCGAATCCACCGGAACACGATGATCGCCAAGCTCGATCGCACGTCGCGGCTCATCGGGATGGATATCCGGGAACCCGAGAACCAGTTCACGCTGTGGCTGGCCCTCCGTCTCGATCTGCTCTCCCAGGTGCAGGACACCGTCAACCACGAGATCGTGACCCGCTAGCTCAGACGGCCACCGGGTCCTCGCCGGCGAACGTCCCGGCCAATCCGGCAAGGACGACGAGGGCCGCCACCACGAACAGCAGTCCGTACGGATCGGCCGCCAGGTGCACCGCCACGCCCACCCAGGCGGCGCCCACGGCGGAGCCGCCGAAGCGGATGAGGTTGAACAGTCCCAGACCCGTTCCCACGGCCCCCGCGGGCGATCGGGTCGAGCCAGCCGCGGCGGGCGTCTGGACCATGCCGACCCCCACTCCGGCGACGACGAGCACGGCGCCGACGGCGACCGGGTTCCGGACGTCGGCGGACAACGTGATCGCCAGTGCCACTTGACTACTGATCAAGATCCCCAGGCCGGATCGCATCACCACCCGGGCCCCGATCCTGTCGACGAGACGGCCGACGACGGGCGCGACGCACGTCATGACCACCGGCAGCACGAAGAGCATCAGCCCCGCCTGTGTGGTCGAACTGCCCGAACCGGTCAGGTAGAGCGGAAGCGCGAGTAGCAGGGCCCCCAGCGCGAACATCTGGGTGAAGGCGGCGAGAGCGCTACGCAGGAACCGCGATTCGATCACCAGGTCGATGGGCACGAACGGGTTCGCCACCCGCCGGCAGTGGACCACGAACCCGACTGTGACGACGACTCCGCCGCCGATGGTAGAGATACTGGCCCAGACGGGCACCTGCTCCATCGAGACGGTCGTGAGGCCGAGGATCAGCAGGACCGCGCCGAGCGTGACGGCGAACGCCCCGATCACGTCGAGCCGCATCTTCTTGCCGGGGTAGCGCGGGATGTAGCGGAGGGTCGCGGCGAACCCGATCAGGGCGACCGGCACCAGTGGCACGAATGCCCACCGCCAGCCCCACCAGTCGCTGACGATTCCTCCCATGGACGGGCCGACGGCCTGACCGATCCCGTTCACCGCCGCCCAGGCACCGACGGCGCCCGCCCGCCGTGCCGGCCCGAACAGCCACGCGATCAGGCCCATGACCGCGGGCGCGAACGCGGCAGCGGCGATACCGCCGAGCGACCGCCAGATCACGAGCACGGGCAGGGACGGCGCGAGCGCCGCGCCGAGCGAACAGACCGCGGTCCCCAGTAGGGCGGCGCAGTACACGCGCCTACGACCGAACCGGTCCCCGACCCACCCGGCCAGCGGCATCGTCGCCGCGAAGGTGAGGAGGAATCCGACGACGACGAAGATACCGCTGCCGAGGCCTGCGTCGAAGTCCGTGAGGATCGCGTTCAACGGGACGTTGACGATGTTGTTGCTGACCGTGCCGACGAACGTTCCGGCGAGCAGTGCCGCCAGCGCGGGCGACGTGCCGGGTCCGCGTTCGTCACCCGCGGTTGCACTCTGAGCCTGACCGACCGCCGTGTTCATAGAGTCCACTTTCATCCGAGAATTCGCGTTCCGGCGATGCCAGTTCTCGCCGGAACCCTTGCCGCACCCCGCTCGCCAAATTTGGTTAGGCAAGCCTAATTATGAACACAGGATTCCGTGAAACGGCTTCTGCCGAGCATTCCTTTACTTGCGCGTGACAACAAGCAATCCCGGCGAAAAATGCCGGGCACAATGCACAAATACGCTGGTTATCGATGTGCACTCTGGACGTTGACCCTGGAAAACGCCCCGCGCAGTATCACTGCACTGTGACTAGTGCCACTAGTCTGTACCTATTTCGAAGGGGCGCACCGTGGATGTAAGTCTCACCGCCGCACATTGGGTGTATCTCGGGGGAATCATTGTCATCCTCGGGACGATGCTCATGCGGAAGAACATCGTCGTCCCCGCCGTCATCGGCACCTTCCTGACCGCCTTCGTGTTCTCCGACAGCCTCGTCACCGGTCTCGCGTCGATTTTCAATGCGAGCCTCGTCGCCGCCCGCGAGCTGTTCAACATCTTCCTCATCATCTCGCTGGTGACGGCGATGCTCGGCGCCCTCCGGCAGATGGGAGCCGACCGGCTGATGGTCGCTCCGTTCCGGCGCGTCATGCGCGGCGGCACCAGCAGCTTCATCGTCCTTGCCGTCGTCACCTACACGATCTCGCTGTTCTTCTGGCCCACCCCCGCGGTTCCGTTGATCGGAGCCGTGCTCATCCCTGTCGCCATTCGCGCCGGACTTCCCCCGATGGCGGTCGGCATGGCGATCGCGATCTGCGGGCAGGGCATGGCGCTGTCGTCCGACTACATCATCAAGGTGGCACCGGGCCTGTCGGCGAAGTCGGCAGGAGTCGATCCGGACGTCGTCGCGGACCGCGCCCTGGTGATGTCGCTGATCGTCGGTCTCACCGCGCTCCTCATCGCCTACTTCACGCAGCGCAGGCACATGCGCCGCCCCGCACCGGAACTGCTCACCGACTGGGAGTCACGCGCGGAGAGCGACTTCGGCAAGCCCGGCGGCGACGCCCCCGAGGGCGGTACGGCCCCCACCGGCGGCGGCGCGATCGCTCACGTTCCGGCCGAAGCGGCGACGAGTGCCGCTCCCCCGACGTCGACGGCCGTTCTCGCCGAACCCGTCACGGCCTCCGCGCGGCAGGTCATCGACGACACGTTCAAGAGCATCCGTGCCGCGAAGACTTTCGCAGTCCTGGTGCCCACCGCCTATCTGGCGTTCATCGTCTACCTCATGGTCGGCAAGTTCACCGACCTGGTGCCCGACCTCAAGGGCGGCGACGCTGCGGCGATGGTCGGCGGCATCGCCGCGCTCATCCTGTTCGCCGCTGCCGCGACGAACGACAAGAAGGGCTTCCTCGAGACGACGTCCGAGCATCTGATCGACGGCCTGGTCTTCGCGTTCAAGGCCATGGGGATCGTGATCCCGATCGCCGGATTCTTCTTCATCGGCAACGGTGACTTCTCCGCCGCGATTCTCGGGCTTCCCGCGGACGCGACCGGTCCGACGCTGCTTTTCGACCTGGTGAACGCCGCGCAGTCCCATCTGCCGCAGAACGCGTTCGTCACGTCGTTCGGAATTCTCGCCATCGGAATGATCGCGGGCCTCGAGGGCTCCGGGTTCACCGGGCTGCCGCTCACCGGTTCACTCGCGGGCGCACTCGGGCCTGCTGTCGGGATGGACCCCGCAACCCTGGCGGCGATCGGTCAGATGGGGAACATCTGGTCCGGCGGCGGAACGCTCGTCGCCTGGTCGTCGTTGATCGCGGTGGCCGGCTTCGCCCGTGTGCCCGTCCTCGAACTCGCCCGGAAGTGTTTCGTTCCGGTGGTGTCCGGCCTGGTGCTCTCCACCGCGCTGTCCGTGTTCATCTTCTGACGGGTCGACGGCCTCGGTGGGGCGGTATCCCCGCCGAGGTCACGCGCGCAGTCGATCCGCGTTCTCGAGGATGGCGGCACGCAGCGCCTGCTCTGGTTCGCTGAGAACACTCCGGCGGGCCTCGAGCACGAATTCGACGTCGACGGCGGGCCCCCACTCGTCGCGCGAGCGCATCCGCACCGGCGCCAGCCCCGCCGGCGGAAGCGTCTCCGCGTGGAACACGACGCCGAGACCCGCCAGGCAGGCGGCCCGCAACCCGTTCAAGCTGTCCGTCACACAGGCCACCCGCGCGCCTCGCCCGGACTTCTCCAGGACGTCGAGCGCCGCCTCTCTCGTGATCGACGGCGGCGGATACGTCACCAGCGGCACCGGCCCCTCTGCATCCGGAACGAAGTCGGGGGCCGCGAAGAACGCCAAACGGTCGGTCCACACCAGTTCGCCGTGCCGGTCGCCTCTGCGACGCTTCCCGAATACCAGGTCCAGCCGGCCTTCGTGCAGTTGCCGGAACAACACTTCGCTCAACGCCACCGTGAGTTCGAGATCCACGAGCGGATGGCTGCGGCGGAACTCGCCCAGAATCCGAGGAAGCTCGTGCAGAACCAGATCTTCGGACGCCCCGAACCGGACGCGTCCCCGCACACCGGATTGCGTGAAGTAGCGCTCGGCGTCCGAGTGCCGCTCGAGTATCGACGTCGCGAAACCCACCATCACCGAGCCGTCCGCGGTCAGCTCGACGGAATGCGTGTCCCGCAGAAACAGGCGGCGCCCGGCCGCCAGTTCCAGCTTTCCCACATGCTGGCTGACCGTCGACTGCCGCAGGTTCAGTCGCCGGGCCGCGGCGGTGAAACTCCGGGTGCGCGCGACCGCGAGAAAGCTCCGCAGATGAACCGGATCGAACATCACCCATTGTTATCACGGTTCGGCATTACAGTAAACGCGACAATCGTCTTTCGAAATATCAATGAGTTCTTTACGGTCGAACCATGGTGACGAAGATCCCGCTGCTCGGAAGACTCGATCCCTTCATTCTCGGCATCCTGATCACTGTCGGGATCGCCAGTCTGGTCCCCGCGGACGGCACGGCCCTGACCGCGTTCACCTGGGCCACGAAGGTTGCCGTCGGAATTCTGTTCTTCCTCTACGGCGCCAGACTCTCCACGCAGGAGGCGCTGCACGGCCTGCGTCACTGGCGTCTGCACGTCACGATCCTCGCGGCGACGTTCGTGATCTTCCCGCTACTCGGAATCGCTGCGCGCGTGCTGGTCCCGACGATCCTGACCCAACCCCTCTATCTGGGCCTCCTCTACGTCTGCCTGCTGCCGTCGACCGTCCAGTCGTCGATCGCCTTCGTGTCGATCGCGCGAGGCAACGTGCCCGGTGCGATCGTCAGCGCCTCGTTCTCCAACATCCTCGGCATCTTCGTCACACCGCTCCTCGTGGCATTGCTGATGACGAGCGAGGGGGCAGGCTTCGACGCGTCCTCCGCGATAGGCATCCTCGTCATGCTCCTGCTCCCGTTCATCGCCGGCCAGGCGGTGCGACGGTGGATCGGTCCCTGGGTGAAAAAGCACGGGGCTCCGCTCAAGCTCGTCGACCGGGGGTCGATCCTGCTGGTCGTCTACGTCGCATTCAGTGAGGGAATGAACGAGGGCATCTGGGGCACGCTGTCCGTCGGCCGGCTCCTGGCACTGCTCGCGGTGTGCGCGGTGCTGCTCGCCGTGGTCCTGTCCGTCACGTGGTTCGGGTCGAAGCGACTCGGTTTCGACCGCGCCGATCAGATCACGATCACGTTCTGCGGGTCGAAGAAGAGCCTCGCCACCGGCCTTCCGATGGCCACCGTTCTGTTTGCCAGCCAGCCGATCGGCCTGATCGTGCTGCCGCTCATGCTGTTCCACCAACTGCAGTTGCTGGTGTGCGCGTGGATGGCGGGCCGGCTGGCGCGCCGCGCCGCCACAGAGGAGACGGAACTCGCGACCAGTTCGAGCTAGCCGGGAATCAGTCGGCCAGCACGGCCTTCAGGAAGGTCTTGGTGCGCTCGTTCTTCGGCGCGGTGAAGATCGTCGCCGGGTCGCCTTCCTCCACGATCCGCCCGGCGTCGAACATCATCACCCGGTTCGACACGTCCCGCGCGAACTGCATCTCGTGCGTGACGATCAGCATCGTGATATCCGTGGTGCGCGCGACGTTCCTCAGCACGTCGAGGACGTCCGCCACCAACTCCGGATCCAGCGCCGACGTGACCTCGTCGAGCAGCAGAATGTCGGGGTCCATCGCCAGTGCTCTCGCGATCGCGACCCGCTGCTGCTGGCCGCCGGACAGTTGCGTCGGGTGCGCGGTCTCCTTGTCCGAGAGCCCGACCGTCTCGAGTAACTCGCGTGCGCGCTTCACGGCAGCGGCCTTGTCGAGTCCGAGAACGTGGATGGGTGCCTCGGTGATGTTCTCGATCACGTTCATGTTGGGAAACAGGTTGAACTGCTGGAAGACCATGCCGATCCGGCGGCGTATCCGGCGTGTGTACTTCTCCGACGCCGGAACGAGTTTACTTCCCTTCTCTTCGTGCGTCAGGCGGTCCCCGTCGACCCAGATGACGCCGTCGTTCACCTTCTCGAGGGTCATGACGAGTCGCAGAATGGTCGTCTTGCCCGATCCGCTCGGGCCGATCAGGGTCACGCGGTCGCCGCGTGCGACCTGGAAATCCAGGTGGTCGAGCACGACGTGGTCGCCGAACTGCTTTACGACGTCGTCGAATCGGATCATCGGGGTTGCTGCGCTCGCGTCATCGGGCAAGACGTCTCTCCAATCGCCGTATGAGCAGGGACGTCGGGTAGCTGGCGACCAGGAAGATCACACCCGCCAGCGTCAACGGTTCGAGGTACTGGAAATGCCGGGCGCCGAACTGCTGCGCGGCCGTCACCATCTCCACCACCGTGATGGCGAACAGGAACGGGGTGTCCTTGAACATCGACACCGCGTAGTTGCCCAGCGCGGGAACGACGCGACGGATGGCCTGCGGCAGGATGATCGCCCGCCACGTCCGAGTGGGCGCGATGGACAACGCCCGCGCCGCCTCCCACTGACCGACGGGCACTGCTTCGATACCCGCCCGGTACACCTCGGCCATGTACGTCGCATAGTGGATTCCGAGTACGGCGACACCGATCTGCAGCGGCGACAGTCCCGTGAACGTGTAGTACACGAACAGCAGTTGCACGACGAGCGGGGTCAGCCGGATGAATTCACTGACCGCGCGGACCGGGACACTCACCCACCGCGGCGCGGCCTGCCGGATCAATGCGATGACGAGTCCGAGAACGACGGAGATCAGGAACCCGAGAACGGTCGCGATCAGGGTGATCTTGAAACCCTCGAGAAGCACGGGCAGAGCCTCGAACGCTCGATCCCAACTCCAGTGGACGCTCATTGCTTCGCGGCCTCCAGTCCCCGTGGATCGGAGGGTGCGAGGCTGAAGATCTCACGCAGGGAGGGCCCAGTACCGAGGCGATTCTTCGCCCGCACCTCCAGCGCGTTCATCAGCAGTGTCAGAACGTAGCCGATGACGAAGTAAATGACGAGCCCGACGCCGAACGCGAAGAGCGTGTTCCCGGTCGTCTGCCGGAGCTGGTCGATCTCGAAGGTCAAGTCCTGCAGGAGGATATAGCTCGCGAGCGCCGTGCCCTTGAGGAGTTGGATCAGGAGGTTCGTCAACGGAGGAATCATCTCCGCCCACGCCTGCGGGAACACCACCCGGCGCAACCGCTGCCAGTGACTGAAGTCCAGTGCCGTCGCTGCCTCCCACTGCGATTGCGGCACCGAGTTGATCGCGCCGCGCACCACCTCGGCTCCGTAGGCGCCGTAATTCAGCCCGAGCGCAAGGATCCCGCACAGCACCGGGTCTATGAGATAGCCGAACAGCGGGACCACGTAGAACAACCAGAAGAGCTGCACCAACAGCGAAGTGCCCCGGAAGAATTCGATGAACGCGCGCGCCGATCCTCTGATCACGATGTTGTGTGCACGTGCTGCCAACCCGAGCGCGAGCGCGAGGACGAACGCGAGGAGGGCACCGCCCGCCGTCAGCTGGAGCGTGACGACGATCCCTTCCTGGATGCTCGGCCACGCATCCAGTAGGGCGTCGATATTCTCCTTCACAGGCAGCAGACCACTACGACGATCAGCCGGCCCCGCCGCAGAGTTTGGCGGTGGTCAGGTTCGGATCGGGCAGTTCCTCCGCGGTGAATCCGAACGGTCCGACGATGGACAGGTATTTGTCCTTGTCGGAAGTGATCTTGGCCAGCTCGGCGTTGTAGGCGTCGCGCAACTCGGTGTCCTCCTTGCGGAAGACGGTGCCGCCGGCACCGACCTGGGGTACCCCGTCGATCACGGCGACGAAGGAGTTGGTCACTTCTACCGGGGCCTGCGGGTTGTTCTGCGCCAGCCAGTTCAGCGAGATCCCGGTGAGCGCAAAGACATCCGCTCGCCCGTTGGCGACCGCGTCCATTCCGTCCTGCGGCGACGCCACCTGCATCGCATCGATCCCGAGCTGCTGCGCGTAGTCCGATTCGATCGCCCCGGTCATCGCAGCCATCCGCACCCCGCTCTGCTGCACCGACTGCATGTCCGTGAGCTTTGCGGGATTGCCCTTCGGCACCATCAGTGCGGTCGTGTAGTTGAACTCCGGCTCGCTGAACGCTGCCTGCTCGCACCGCTGCGGCAGGATCGACATACCGGCGCTGACGACGTCGAAGCGGCGGGCCTGCAGTCCGGGGATGAGCGCTCCGAAGTCGGTACTCACACCCTCGACGTTGTCGATGCCCAGGTTCTTGAAGATCTCCCGGTGCAGGGCCACGGTGGCGCCGGTCAACTGGCCGTCCTGCTCGAAGCTGTACGGCGCCTCGCCGGCGAAGCCGACGGTCACCGTTCCGCTGTCCTGCAGTTGCTGGAGGAGCGATCCGCCGCTGGCCGTGTCGGTCTTCGTGCACCCCGCCAGGGAGCCGGCAGCCACCAACATGCCTGCGAAGGCGACAGCGGCTCTGACCGCCGGACGTTGTTTCGACATCGTGCTCGTCACCACAGATTCCCTTCGTCACCTCGGGTGATCCGGGAGGACGCGCACCGCACGGCACGATCCCAACGGATCTGCCCGGGCCACGTTACGCAGGCGAAGGATCTGCCATAGGGGAACCGGGGGGACGTTACCGCAGCGTTATCAAGTTGTGGTCGGTGAAGGGTGTCCGGGAATGCCGAAAGCCCCCCAACAAGGTTGGGGGGCTTTCGGTAACGGATGTTCGGCGGTGTCCTACTCTCCCACACCCTGTCGGGTGCAGTACCATCGGCGCTGGAGGGCTTAGCTTCCGGGTTCGGAATGGGACCGGGCGTTTCCCCTCCGCTATGGCCGCCGTAACTCTATGAAACTGTCACACGGAACATCAGCGAAGAAACAAACAAGAATTGTTGTTGTTCTTCTTTCTTCAGTTCTGAAACGTGTGTGTTGTTTCAGATACTGCACAGTGGACGCGTAGCTTCTTTGTGGTAAGT
>NZ_JBHWUE010000037.1:0-97401 GCF_042738615.1 Rhodococcus sp. NPDC059968 | reverse complement strand
CGCCACGAGTTCCACGGCGAGTGGAACTACACACTCCACCCCGCACCGGACGACACGCCCGAACCGAGCTAGATTAATTTATCACAAGCCCTTACTGCTGTGAGAACGAAGCGAGCAGAGGCTAGCAGCCTGCTTTTGTCAGCGGACCACACCGTATATTGAAGCGTTCGCGCAAGGTGTCGAGGGTGTGGCGGTGGTGTTCGCGTTCGCGGCGGTGGGTGAGCATGAACCGTGCAGTGCTGACCATGCGGCGTGGCAGGGGATACCAACGATCCAGGTCGAGTCCGCAATCGAGGAATACCTTGGTCGGGACGCTGTCGGCGATGAGGCTGAGGTTGTGCTCGACGAGTGACAACATCGCGTATGGAAGAACCGTTTTCGATTTCTTCCGCAGTTCCTGGAGATCGAGCTCGTACAACGGGACGTTCCTGATCTTGTCCAGGAACAGCAGGTGCGGAAGGAAGTAGCCCGTAAGCGATGTCAGGTGCATTGTGGCGGACCGGGGTTGGATGGAGAGCACGGCACCCTTGTCCGAGGCATAGGGTTCGTAGGGGTGGTCGTTGTGCAGGACGTATCCCGTGCAGTTGACGATCCAGCTGCCCGGTCGGACGGCCTTGGTGGACCCGCTGCGGAGTACCAAATCGGTTACGCCGTCGCGGTCGACGACATCGACGAGGTGATCCATGATTATGTCGTTCAGGCCGGCAGCGATCGTCGTGTTCTCCGCTTCGGACAGGTTGCCGAACAGGTAGTTGCCGGTGGTGGGGGTCAACCACGTGCCGTAGCCGGCGCGGAACCAGTCCCCGACGTCGGTCTCGTTGGTCCCGTCGAAACGCCGGGTCGCTTCCTGCGCGAGACCGCTCACGGGCGTTCCGCCCCACCATCGCCGGGCTCCGGCGGGGAAAAGACGATCGCGGGAGTTGAAGTACGTGCCGGAACCCGCCACCAGATTAACTTCACGGCCGGGGTATTCGGTGACGAGCGTGTGCGCGGTGTCCATGGCGGTCTTACCGCCGCCGATGATCCACACGGGGGCGTCGCTGGCTCGCATGTCGTCGCCGCGCATGTCGCAGAGGTCGGGGGACACCGATCGGACACGCGTGCTCGAGATCTCCAGCGGGTCGTTTGCCACGATGCGTAGGCCGTAAGCCTTGATCAGTTGTTTCGCGTGCACGACCAGACGCCGGCCGTCGGAAGACTTGCAGGTGATCCGCACCATCGCGTCGGATTCGTCGTCGGATTCGAGCGCCCAGCCGAAGCGCTCCTCGACCCGCACCCGCTGTTTGATGATGTCGAGGCAGTGGTCGAAGTGACCGAGAACCTCATCCTTTGTCGCCAGGTAGGACCGATCCTGCCCGAGCGTCCACTTGATGTTCCCGGCGGTGAACAGTCCGTGGGGTTGGTGCAGTCGCACGTAGGGATAGGTGTCGACCCACATGCCCCCTACTCGTTGCCGACGGTCGACCAGGATGACCTTCTGATCGCGTTCCAGGTATCGGCTGGCGACGAAGAGGGCGTTGAGTCCGGTGATACCGGCTCCGACGATGCAGACGTCGCAGCTTTCGACCGCGCCGTCCTCCTCGGTGGCAGCCGATGGTTGGGATGCGGGCACTGGCCGGCCTTTCTTCGCGGCCCGGCGACGACGGTGCCGGGGCAACTTATTGTCTGTCGGGTGCTGCAGGGTCGGATAGGGTAATCGGCTACTCGATTTCCACCCATTCTTGCTCATGGCGTAGACGGCGTCCGTGCTGCGAAAGACCGTGTCGATGTCGTCACCTTACTGAACGCGGCAAACTGGGAGCTGGGAGAATGTGGCGTGACCACCCCAATGCCGTCGTACAAAGGCCACCGCTACCCGGTCGAGATCATCAACCACTGCGTGTGGTTGTACTTGCGGTTCCCGCTCAGCTTTCGTGAGTCGAGGAGATGATGCTCGAACGCGGTGTCGTGGTCAGCTACGAGACGATCCGGCGGTGGTGCGCCAAGTTCGGACAGGCGGCCAAGCGGTTCTTCCGCAAGTTGCTCAAGGGCCTTCGATACGTGCCGCGGGTGATCATCACCGACAAGCTCGCCAGCTACCAGGCGGCGCACCGCGAGATGCTGGCCTCGGTGGAGCATCGCCGGTCGAAGCATTTGAACAATCGATCCGAAACTCGCATCAACCTACAAGGCAGCGGGAACATGCGATGAAGCGCTTCACATCGCCCGGGCACGCGCAACGATTCCTGTCCGCTTTCTCGGGCATTTCACCGCATTTCCGACCCCGTAGGCACAGACTCTCGGCGACCGAATGGCGTGCCGAGATGA
Source organism: Rhodococcus sp. NPDC059968 (assembly GCF_042738615.1). Classification (NCBI taxonomy): domain Bacteria; kingdom Bacillati; phylum Actinomycetota; class Actinomycetes; order Mycobacteriales; family Nocardiaceae; genus Rhodococcus; species Rhodococcus sp. NPDC059968. The sequence goes on along the minus strand of NZ_JBHWUE010000037.1, from coordinate 95,094 downwards.
CCGACCGCTTCGCGGTCTGGCAGGAAGTCACCGCGATCGACTCCGCCGCCTGAGAGTGAACGGCCCGGCGGTGTCCCCGTAACATCCTGCTCCAAACCAACTGCGCCGCTTTACTCTTCTATTAACGTGACAGTGCCTTCGCCGTGGCAACAGAGGACATCCGATGTTGCGATGCCCGCGTGCATCCATAACGTTACGACCGCATCATCCACACCGTCCGGCTGGCCAGTGTGGGGTGTTCATGGGACTGGGGTATCGACCCACTCCCGGTAGAACGGCGGCATCTCGGATGCCTTTCCGCGGAAGCTGGGTGGGCGCTTGTCGAGGAAGGCGCGCACGCCGTCGGCTCCGTCGGCGATGCTGGTGTAGAACATGGCCAGGGAATCGACGCGATGAGCTTCTACAGGGTGCGGCGCTGCGGAATTGCGCAGGAGCATCTGGCGCATGAGTGCGACCGATACCGGGGACCGGTCGCGTGTCCATGCGTCCGCCAGGGCCCGTGCTTCACCGAGCAATGTATCGGGCTCGTGGATGGCCTGTGCCAGCCCGGCGTCGTGGGCGGAGTCGGCATCGAGGATCTCTGCCCGGTACACCAGATCCAGTGCTGCGGGCAGGCCGATGAGCCGGGGCAGGAACCAGGTCGAGCACGCTTCCGGCACGATCCCGAGCTTGCCGAACACCAGCCCGAACCGCGCCCTGTTCGACAACAGACGCGCGTCCATCGCCAACGTCATGGTCGCGCCGATCCCGACGGCCGCGCCGTTGATCGCGGCGATCACCGGTTTCCGGCAGGCGTGGATCGCAAGGGTGACACGGCCACCGGTATCGCGGATCCGGCGCAGCCCCGGATCGTCGAGATCGTGCATGTCGGCGAGGGACGGCGTCTTCGATTCGTCGAGGCCGAACACGTTTCCTTCGCTCGACAGGTCCATGCCGGCGCAGAACGCGCGTCCCTCACCGGTGACGATCACGGCCCGAACCGCATCGTCGTCGTTCACCGACACGAAGGTGTGCTCGAGTTCGTCGGCCATCTCGACGGTGAACGCGTTGAGATTGTCGGGACGATCGAGGACGACGGTGAGGATACCGTCCTCGATCTCGTGGCGGATGGTCGTGTATTTCATGGCTGCTCCTGCCTGCATGTCAGGTGAGGTCGGCGGCGATCTTGCGGATGGCGGTTTCCGCATCGCTCACGATGTCCGAGATGATGGTCTTGCAGGGCAGGACGGCGTCGATGAGGCCCTGGGACTGGCCCGCCCACCACATTCCGGCGTCCATGTCGCCCTTCTGCAGTACCTCGGTGCGGCCGCGTGCCCCGGATGCGAGGTGTGCGACATCGGCGAATTCTGCGCCTGGCCGGGCCGAGAGGGCTGCGATCTCCTCGGAGATCGCGTTCCGGGCCACACGAGCGGTGTTGCGGAACTCCCGGAACACCAGGATGGTCTGGCGTTCGTCGTTGGCGACGATCTGGGCCTTGACGTTCGGATGCACCGGGGCTTCGTCGCTCGCGACGAATCGGGTGCCCATGTTGATCGCGGATGCCCCGAGGGCGAGTGCTGCTGCCAGCCCGTCTCCGGTGGCGAATCCGCCGCTGGCGATGATCGGGATGTCGAGTACGCGGGCCGCGGCGGGGATGAGGATGAGGCCGGGGATGTCCTCGTTGCCGGGGTGGCCGGCGCACTCGAACCCGTCGATGCTCACCGCGTCGACGCCGATCGACTGCGCTTTCACGGCGTGTCGGACGGCTACGGCCTTGTGGATGACCTTGATCCCCGCGGCCTTGAACGCGGAGACATGCTCGCGGGGATTGCTGCCGGCGGTCTCCACGATGGTGATGCCGCTGTCGATGATCGCGGCACGGTATTCGTCGTACGGGACGGGAGTGACCGTCGGGAGAATGGTGAGGTTGACGCCGAACGGTTTGTCGGTCCTCTCCCGACATCGGGCGATCTCGGCTGCGAGCGCGTCGGGGGTGGGCTGAGTGAGCGCGGTGAGAAAGCCCAGCCCGCCGGCCTCGGCGACGGCGGAGATCAGCTCCGCGGTGCCCACGCCGGTCATGCCGCCGCACACCACCGGATGCTCGACACCGAAAATCTCGGTGAAACGTGTATTCAGCATCGTCACGGCCTCCCGGCATGAGGAACGTCGACCGTCGTCGAGAGAACCTTGGCCTCCCGTGCGGCGCTGCGCTTCGCCTCGTCGAAATCCGGTGCGACCGACAGGAACAGGGTGCGCCCGTCGTCTCCGCCGAGGGCGACCGCGAACACGCCGAGCGGTGCGGTGCTCACCTCGTCGAGGACGGCCCCGCCCTCACCCAATCGGACGGCACGTTGGTTGACGCAGTCGGCGATCCACACCGCGCCTTCGGCGTCGAGGGCCTGACCGTCGGGGGCGATCGTGCATGCCGCGAGCCGCTTCTCCACGTTCGGTTCGTCACCGAGGTCCCCGAACGAGGCGAAATCCCCTCGGGCGCCCAGTGTTCCGTCGCTCGCAATGCCGAATTGGGAGACTCGGTTGCCGAACAGTTCGTTGACGTACAGGGTCTTTCCGTCCGGGGAGATGCACATGCCGTTCGGGAAGGACAGCCCGTCGGCGACCACGCGGGAGGCGCCGTCGGTGTCGACGAGGACGACGACGCCGTGCTCGTGGTCGGCGCCGCCCATGAGGTCGAACCCGAATTCGCCGACGTATGCCTGCCCGTTCGCGGCGACCACCATGTCGTTGGCGTATCCGCGGCAGTGCTCGGAGATGTCGGCGTGCTCGACGAGCGAGCCGTCGGGTTCTCTGCGGAGGATCTTGCGGTCCTTCATCGAGACGACGAGCATGCGTCCGTCGGGAAGCCAGCCGAGACCGGAGGGCTGGTGCTCGACAGTGCAGACCTGTTCGACGGACCCGTCGGCATCCACGACGTTGACCGAGTGGGTGTAGAAGTCCACGAACCACAGCCGGCCCTCATGCCAGCGGGGTCCCTCGGTGTAGGTGAAGCCCGCCGCGATCTCGGTGAGCTGACGATCGGACATGTCGGTACCTCTTTCCTGGGTTCTCGTGCCCTCCGCAGAAGGTCGATCGACCCGTACGGGTGGTGTGAGCCCAGTGTCGCGACGTGCGCTGTGGTGCGGGTGTCCCACAACGCAACAGTGCGTTGCAGAGCGGCGTGTGGATCGGGGTGCTGTCGCGAATTCGGACGGTCTGCGAGCCGGTTCGGCATGGACGCTGGTCGCACGCTCACCCACCGGATCCGGAGGAATACCGCCATGCTCACCACGATGATGGATCGTCCACTGCTGATCAGCTCGTTGCTGTGGCACGCCGAGAACGTCTTCGCCGACCGGGTCGGGGTTTCATGCGACGCCGGCCGCGGCGACCGGGAGTTCACCTACCGCGATCTCGGCGCGGCCAGCCGCCGGTTCGCCGGTGCCTTCGACGACCTGGGAATCCGGTTCGGAACGAGAGTTGCCACGCTGGCGTGGAACACCTTCGAACACCTCGTTGCCTACTATGCCGTTCCGGCGTCCGGGGCGATCCTGCACACCGTCAACCACCGGGTGTCGCCCGACCACATCGCCTACACGATGGACAAGGCCGAGGACGAGGTGGTTCTGATCGACGCCGACCTGCTGCCCGTGCTCACCGAAGTCCTCCCGCGCCTGCCGCGCATCCGGCACGTGGTCGTCTTCGGCACTCTCGACGGCCTCGATCGCGCAGTGTCTGCGACGGTGACGTGGTGGTCGTTCGATCGGCTCCTGCACGATGCCGTACCGATCAAGGAGTTTCCGGAGTTCGACGAGACCACCGCGGCGTCGATCTGCTTCACCTCCGGTACCACCGGGTTGCCCAAGGGGGTGGTGTACAGCCACCGCAGCACCGTGCTGCATGCCCTGGCGATCAGTGCGTCCGGTGGTGTCGCGATCGACGGGTCACGCTCGTATCTGCTGGCCACGCAGATGTCCCACGTCCACAGCTGGGGTGTTCCACACGCGGGGGTCCTGCAGGGCGCCCGCCTCGTCCTTCCCGGGCCGCACCCCTCGCCGGCCGAGCTGCTGCGGATCACGACGGAGCAGACCCCGGACGTGGTCGTCGGCGCACCGGCCGTTGCCGCGCTCATGCGCGAGCGGTTCGACGCCGATCCCGCCCGCTACGACCTCGGGAGCGTGCACACCCTGTGGCTGGGCGGTCAGGTACCGCCGTCGGGGCTGGTGAACTGGTGGGCCGCGCACGGAGTCTCGACCGTCAACGGGTGGGGTATGACCGAGACCTCGCCGATGGGGACCTTCAGTCACGTCCCGGCGAGCCAGGGGCAGCCCCTGCCGCTGTTCCAGGTGCGCATCGTCGACGAGGAGGGGCGAAGTCTACCGTGGAACGGGTTCACCACCGGTGAGCTCGAAGCTCGCTCACCGTGGGTGACCGGCACGTACCTCGACGACGACCGTACCGGCGACGCGTTCGACGACGGTTGGTTGCGGACCGGCGACGTCGCGGTGATCCACCCCGACGGTCAGGTCGAGATCCGCGATCGGGTCAAGGACCTCATCAAGAGCGGCGGGGAGTGGATCTCCTCCGTCGAGTTGGAGAACACGCTGCTGCTGCACCCGGCCGTGCTCGAGGCCGCTGTCATCGCGGTGCCGCACGAGACGTGGCAGGAACGCCCCGTCGCGTGGGTCCGGCTGACCGACGACGTCTCCGACGACGGACTGCGGGCGCATCTGGCGGCGACCCTGCCGAAATTCTGGCTTCCGGACACGTTCGTGCGGGTGGACGAGGTCCCCAAGACGTCGGTGGGCAAGCTCGACAAGACGCGGATGCGGCAGCGGTGGCGCGCGGGCGTCGCGGTGTAGCGTTCTGGGACACTCACAGCCGATGTGACCTCGGTTACATAATGGGTGTACTGGCTGCGAGATGTTCCGAGGTGGTGATGTGTGGTGAGCGACTGGATCCGCGCGCGGGTGGATGATCGTGACATCGACGCGCACGAGGGTGCTCCATTGGGGTTGCGGCCGGAGATCGAGCAGTCGTGGCGCCGGTGCCGTGCGATCGGGGCGGCGGCGGATGGCTCGCGGTTGCGGTTCGTCGACGACACTCGCACCGACTCGAAGCTCGTCCGTGCTGCCCGCCCCGTGGTGGATCGGTTGGCCGAGCAGCTCGCGGATGTGCCGGTGACGATTCTGTTGGCCGATCAGGACGCCATCATCGTCGACCGGCGCACGGGGGTGAGGTCCCTGCTCGGGCGTCTCGACCGCGCCCAGGTCGCGCCGGGTTTCATGTTCTCCGAACAGTACGCGGGTACCAACGGCATCGGCACCGCGCTCGAGGAACGCAAAGCCTTCCGGGTGCGCGGCGGCGAGCACATGCTCGAGTCCCTGCAGTCGCTGGCGTGCGTCGGCTCGCCGATCGTCGACCCGGTCTCACGCACGGTGACGGGCATCCTCGACATCACGTGCAACATCGACCAGGTCAGCGACCTGATGGCCCCGCTGATCCTCTCCGCTGTCCGGGACGTCGAAGAGCGGCTCTTCGCTCAGTCCGCGAGAAGCGAGCAGGTTCTGCTGCGCGAATACATGCGCAGCAAGCGCCGCGGCAACGCCGCGGTGGTGGCGATGAGCCGCGACACGGTGATCGCGACGCCGACGGCGTCGCGGCTGATGGACTCGACCGACCAGATGATGATCTGGGACTGGATCAGCAGCCACCTGGGCACCAGGCAGGAATGGGAGGGCCCACTGCGCTTCGCTGACGGCATCGACGTGCGGGTTCATGCCCGTCGGGTCAGCGAATCGGGAGATTCGCTCAGTGCGATCCTCGAACTGCGTCCGATGGCTTCCTCCGCGCGCTCCCGACCTCGGACGGCCGTAGCTCCCGCGTCGCATCGGGGTCCTTCCGTCGAGCCCGTGGGGCGGATCGTCGGCCGTAGTCTGGCCACGTACCGGCTGCAAAGCCGCATCGACGAGATCGCGGGCACGGTGGGTCCGGTCCTGGTGACCGGCGAGTCCGGGGTCGGCAAGTCGCATGTCGCCCGGCACATCCAGCAGCGGTGGGGGCACGGTGGCGAGGTCCTCGTGATCGACGGTTCCACGTTGACTCCGACCGCTGTCGCGGACCTGCGCGCACGCCTGTCGAACAATGCCCCGTGGATCGTCGAGCACGTGGACGAGGTACCGGGCGACGCGGTCGCTCCCACGCGCCGGCTGTTGGACGCCGCCGCCGAGATGGCCGCGCCGCTGGTCGCGACTGCGACCGCGACCGCACCGGCCGGTGGCCACCAGCTCCACACCCACGTGCGCCGGAGCGTGTCCGTGCTGCCATTGCGGCAGCGGATCGAGGACCTCGACGACCTCGCGCGGGAGCTCCTCACCGCCCAGCTCCCAGAGCGTCCCACGCCGCAACTGCAGCCGGCCGCGCATCGAGCGCTGATCGCCCACCACTGGCCGGGCAACGTCCGCGAGCTCGATGCGGTGCTGTCGACGGCTGTCTCGAGGTCGATGGGGTTCGACATCAGACTCGAGCACCTCCCTGACGACTATCGCGCACTCGGGTCGGGTCGACAGCTCACCTCCCTCGAACGCAGCGAGCGGGAAACGATCGTGCGTGCCCTCGACGAAGCCGACGGCAACAAGTCCCTCGCCGCGGATCGGCTCGGGGTCGCCCGGTCGACGCTGTACCGCAAGATCCGCGCGCTCGGCCTGGAGAACGAACGTTTCGGATCCTGACCTCCCGAAAGCCCCTGTCGCATATCGGGACATCCCCGTCCGGTTCGGAGCGGACACGATGGGCGCAGGACGGGCGACCCTCGGTTACCCGGCTCCTCGCGCCACCCCATCAGGCGGTGACGTCGGACCGACCCGAAGGGATGATCAACGATGAAACGCACGGTCTACGGCGACGACCACGAGGCCTACCGGGACTCCGTCCGTCAGTTCCTGGTGCGGTATTTCGAACCGCGCGCCGAGGACGTCCGGGCCGATAAAGCGCTGCCCCGGGACTTCTGGCTCGAGGCCGGCAAACACGATCTGCTCGGTCTCGAAGTCCCGGCCGAGTACACAGGTGGCGCCGCGGGCGACTACCGCTTCAACGCGGTGCTCATCGAGGAGTTGGCCAAGGTCAACGCAGCTCTGGCGTCGAGTGTCAGTATCCACTGTGACGTCGTGGCGCCATATCTGGTGCAGCTGACCACCGACGAGCAGAAGGCTCGGTGGCTGCCGGGAGTGTGCTCGGGTGAGGTGCTCACTGCAATCGGCATGACCGAGCCCGGCGGAGGTTCGGACCTGGCTGCGCTCAAGACCACTGCAGTTCGCGACGGCGACGGCTGGTTGCTCTCGGGTGCGAAGACGTTCATCACCAATGGGTATTCGGCGGATCTGGTGGTGATCGCGGCGCGGACCTCGCCGGAGAGGAAGGCCAAGGGCATCACTCTCTTCGGCGTCGAGACGTCCCTGCCCGGATTCGAGCGTGGCCGTAAACTCGACAAGGTCGGCCAGGACGAAGCGGACACCGCAGAATTGTTCCTCGACAACGTGCGGGTCACCGACGCCCACGTGATCGGTGAGCTCGATCGCGGGTTCATTCACATGATGTCGTTCCTACCCCAGGAACGATTGGGATGTGCCGTCTCCAACCTCGCACATGCTGCGCAGATCCTCGTCGAGACCGTCGACTACTGCCGGGAGAGAAAGGCGTTCGGCCAATCGATTGGAACCTTCCAGCACAACAAGTTCCTGATCGCTGACCTGGTGACGCAGATCGAGGTCACGCAGGCGTATGTCGATCGGTGCGTCGCGGCGCACGTGGCCGGTGAGCTCACCTCCGTCGATGCGGCGAAGGCGAAGTGGTGGACCGCCGACGTGCAGAACCGGGTGATCGACCACTGCGTGCAGCTGCACGGTGGCTACGGCTACATGAACGAGTACCGGGTGGCGCGGGCGTGGCGGGATGCGCGCGTCTCGAGGATCTGGGCCGGTTCGAACGAGATCATGAAAGAACTGATCGGCCGCGATCTCGGATTCTGAACCCGGATAACGTTCTGGCACTGAATATGTGGATGCAACCTGGCGTGTGTCGGTGATTCGATTTCGGACACTTCACATCACACGATCGCTTCTAACGTCTTACGTGTCCGGGCGGGAATACACGTCCCGGGAAATCTCGAGGAGGAACGACATGACGGCATCCCAGGCCGACACGGCCACCCGCACCGGAAAACACTCGAACAACGACGTGCTCGACGTCCTGATCATCGGTGGAGGCTTCTCCGGCCTGTATGCGCTGGACCGGATTCGCGACCTCGGCTTCACCGCCAAGGTCTGGGACGCCGCTGGCGGACTCGGCGGAATCTGGTGGTGGAACTGCTATCCCGGCGCACGCACCGACAGCACCGGGCAGATCTACCAGTTCTCGCACAAAGACCTGTGGAAGAAATACGACTTCGCTGAACTGTATCCAGGGCACGACGGAGTCCGAAATTACTTCGAATATGTCGACTCACAACTGGATCTCACCCGCGACGTCGTGTTCGACACCTTCGCCGAGTCCTGCACATGGGACGAGGAGACCCGGCAGTGGACCGCGCGGTCCGCGGACGGCAAGGTGCAGAAGGCGCGTCAGGTGATCGTCGCGACCGGATTCGGTGCCAAGCCGCTGTATCCGAACCTCGAGGGGCTCGACTCGTTCGCCGGCGACTGCTACCACACCGCTCGCTGGCCGCAGGAGGGCGTCGACATGACGGGCCGCAAGGTCGTCGTCATGGGCACCGGGTCCAGTGGCGTGCAGGTCGTCCAGGAAGCCGGTCACGTCGCCGAACACGTCACGGTGTTCCAACGCACCCCGAACCTGGCGATTCCTATGCAACAACGCGCACTCACGCACGACGACAACGAACAGTTCCGGAAGGGACTGCCCGAGCGGTTCGAGGCACGTTACAAGGCCTTTGCCGGATTCGACTTCGACTTTCTGCCGCAGAACGCCGCCGACCTGAGCAGGGAGGAACGCGACGCGATCTACGAGAAGATGTGGGCGGAGGGTGGTTTCGAGATGTGGCTCGGAAACTTCCAGGACATCCTCGTCGACGAGGACGCCAACCGCACGTTCTACGACTTCTGGCGCAACAAGGTCCTCGAGCGGGTCACCGATCCGAAGAAGGCCGCGATCGTGGCGCCCGAGACACCGCCGCACCCCTACGGCGTCAAGCGCCCCTCCCTCGAGCAGGACTACTTCGACGTCATCAACCAGAGCAACGTCGAGGTCATCGACTCCAACCTCACCCCGATCCGCCGGGTGCTGCCCCACGGGATCGAGACCGACGACGGCGTCATCGAATGCGATTTGCTCGTACTGGCCACGGGCTTCGACAACAACAGCGGCGGCATCATGGCCATCGACATCACCGGCGTCGACGGATTGAGTATCCAGGACAAGTGGAGGTCCGGCGTCGACACCTGCATGGGCCTGTCCACCCGCGGGTTCCCGAACATGATGTTCCTCTACGGCCCCCAGAGTCCATCCGGCTTCTGCAACGGCCCGACCTCCGCCGAGTACCAAGGTGAGATCGTCGTCGAGTTCCTCCAGCACCTGCGCGACAACGGCATCACACGATTCGAGAACACCGAAGAATCGGAGAAGCAGTGGCGTGCACACGTCGACGAACTGTTCGTCAACTCGATGTTCACGAAAGCCCGCTCGTGGTACTGGGGCGCGAATGTGCCCGGTAAGCCTGCGCAGATGCTCAACTACTCGGGCGGTGTTCCCCAGTACTTCGCGCGGTGGGACGAGATCAAGACCAACGGCTACGCCGCCTTCGAGACGAACTGACCGAAGTGTGGGCGCGTGGGTCACGGTGCATCTCCGTGGCTCACGCGGCGTCGTCCCGACAGTGCGTTGGGAGCGGCGGGTCGACGAGGATCGCCGCGGCCTCTGCCGGATGTAGGACCGATGCCGAACCGGTCCGCTCCGGAAGATTCTGGGGATTGTCCCCGAAGGCGACCACACGATAGTCGAGCTGCCGGCCGTCGCGGACGGACTCGACCACGAGTCGACGATAGAGGACCGCCCTTGTCCACGTCGAGTAGGTAATGCGCATCGGAGGCGAGGGAGGTTGTCCAGGGCTCGGAAATCCAGTCCTGTTCTTCACCTTCGGCGATGTCGAAGAACAGTTCGGCGATGTCGTGGAAGCGATCCAATTCCACTAGTTTGTCGGCAGGCCGGTTCGGGATGTAGCCGACGACATGCGGGACCCGGCGTGCCTTCCTAGCGCACTTCGAGAAGAGGAAGGTGTCCGTCGGGACCTGCGCGCGACCATTCGGCACGCCCTGCGTCCTGAACACCAAATCCAGCACAGCGCGCCAGGCTCGAAGAGATCCGCGACACCTCGGGCGATCTCAGGACAGACACCGCCCGCAGCTGAGGACTGCGAAACGACGCCGCTGGCATCATCGCCAGCCCTTCCGCAATCCGGTGTGGGATTTGCGGCCCCGGTGGGGGCGGACCACTCCACCTGCGCGGGCCTTGTAGCGCGAGTGCTTGTTCAAATTGGAGCCTTACCGCCGGAGGTGTTATTCGCAGTACATGCGAATAACCAACTTATTAAAGGTGGTTCGGTATTATGGCGTGCCGTTGAACGTGATTCGCACTGCGCTGCTAGATCATTGACGAATGGCAGAGACGAAGACCGGTTCCGGCGAGGTGCCCGACGCCCGGAAAGTCAAGCAGCACGGCGGTTCCCGTGACCCCGAGGTGCTGCGTGACCGGCGGATGCGGGCGGCGGAGATGTTCGCTGCGGGACGGCGGCAGATCGATGTCGCGGTCGAGTTGGAGGTGTCCCAGCAGGCTGCGTCCCGATGGTTTCGGCAGTGGACCGAAGGGGGGAGCGAAGCGTTGGAAGGTGCAGGTCGTGCGGGACGCCGGCCGCGTCTCGACAACGCCCAGATCGAGGTGATCCGAGAGGAGCTGCTCAAAGGACCCCAGGCTCACGACTTCGCGACCGGGGTGTGGACGCTGGGTCGGGTTGCGATCGTGATCGAGCGGCTCACCGGCGTGACCTACGGGCCCACCCAGACATGGACGATCCTGCGGACCAGGCTGGGCTGGAGCCGGCAACGTCCCGCACGGCGCGCGGTCGAACGCGACGAGGACGCCATCGTCGCCTGGCGCGAGAGATGAGTGGCCGCGGATAAAAAAATAGCGCGACGCCGAGGTGCATGGATCTGCTTCCAGGACGAAAGCGGCGTATCGGTGCTCCCGGTGGTCCGCGCAACCTGGGCGCCGAAAGGCGTGACACCGGTTCTGCATCACCGCTTCTCCTTTCAAACGCATGTCCATGGCCGGAGTCCTGGCCTATCGACCCGACCGCAGTGGCAGCGCGTTCGTGTTCTCCATCACCGACGGTGCTTACAACACCGACAAGCTCATCGAGTTCCTCACCGAGCTGCGCAACCACTTCGCCGGTGAGAAGCTCATCCTGATCTGGGACGGGCTCATGGCCCATCGATCCCGCGGCGATGACCGCGTGGCTGGCCACCCAGCGCGACTGGCTCCACGTCGAACGTCTCCCTGCCTATGCGCTGCTGTCGATCCGATGAAGGTGGGTGTGACGACGGGTGTCGGAGTCGCACGCAATACTTGTGTGCACATCAGTCACACAGGTAACAGGAGATCGACACATGCGCCATTGCCCCCGGACCGCACTTCTCGCTCTCGGTGCTGTCACCGTGCTCGGCCTGACCGGGTGCTCGGCCATCGCTGATGCCGATCCGGGGACCGGCTCGCTCGGAGGTGCACCGGCGGTCCCCGCCCCGGGCTTCGACCCGGCACCGGCGTTGACGAATCTCGAGACGCTCCCGGTCAAGGGCCGCGCCCCGAAGACCGGCTACACCCGGGAGCAGTTCGGCCCGTCGTGGTCCGACGACAACGGGGTCGAGGGCGGCCACAACGGCTGCGATACCCGCAACGACATCCTCCGACGCGACCTGGTGGAATTGACCTACAAATCCAGTACCCGAGACTGTGTCGTGGCGACCGGCACCCTGCACGACACCTACACCAACACGACCATCGCCTTCGTCCGCGGCCAGGACACCTCCACCGCGGTGCAAATCGATCACGTCGTCGCACTATCCGACGGATGGCAGAAGGGTGCCCAGCAACTCAGTCCGGAGCAACGCCGCGACCTGGCCAACGACCCGCGGAACCTGCAGGCGGTCGACGGGCCCACCAATTCGCAGAAGTCCGATTCCGACGCCGCATCCTGGTTGCCGCCGAACAAAAGTTACCGGTGCACCTACGTCTCACGGCAGATCGACGTGAAAGCCCTCTACCGCCTGTGGGTGACCCAAGCGGAGAAGGACGCGATGAGCCAGGTACTGCACTCCTGCTGAGAGTTCCCCTGGGCCGGAGCGAAGACTGACATCCGATTCCGTTTCGTACACCATCTTCATGGAGCAACCAGTGTTGCGAAATAGGACACGAGTCACCTCATACGTTCTTCTAGCGTTCTCAGGTGCGGACTCCAATGTGAATATTCGGAGCCGTTTGGTGTCCCATTCCCCGCTTGAGGAGTAACGATGGCCTTGTTTGCTGTTATCTGGTCGTATACCACCGATGCCTCGATCAAAGAGGCTGCGCATGCCGAACACCTGACCTTCGTCAAGGATGCCGCTGCCCGAGGCGTGCTGCAGGAGGCCGGCGCCTGGGCCGACGGCGCCGGAGCCCTACTTGTATTCCAAGCGGTCAGCGAAGACTCCTTGCGTTCTCTGCTTGCGGAGGATCCTTACGTCAAGCAGGGTGTGGTCGTAGAGCAGCATATTTACCAATGGAATCCAGTCATAGGCCCTCTCGTCGGCGTCTAAACTAACGACAATGCGGCACGCCCAGTCCCTGGTGGATCGTGGTTGAAGTACTTTCAGGGTTTGCCTTGGTCAGTACTTGCTCGGCGGTCTTGGTCCGGACGAACGGCGCGCGGCGGGTGTTCCAACCGTTGATGAAGGCGCGGACTTGGTGGTCAGCTCCTTGACGGAGCCGCAGGTCCGAGGTGGATGGCCTGCCGTTCGATTATTCCGACCACATCTCCACCAGGTTCATTCATGATGCCGAGGTGGGCGCGAAATGCACCTGATATGAAGATTTTCGGCCAGCCACACCAGATTTCGGCCTTCTTGTGGGTGGCGTAGTTGTCCCTCACCCGATACAGCTCCCGCTCCGGGCAGGCGCGGGCGAGGTGTTTGAGGAAGAGAAGGAACTCCTGACGGCGATGTCGCGGTTTGCGCAGCCCGGTGACCCTGCCGGTGGCGATGTCCAGGGCGGCGACCCCCCAACGGCTACGTCCAGCGAGGTACCCCCCAGGGTGGAGGTGCCGTGTCGGGCGTAGTCTTGGGTGCGCTGCTCGGGCGAGCCGATCCGCATCGACAGCATTGGCGCGGTCCGGCCCAGGGCCCGAATCTGCGACTTCTTCGTACACGCACAGCACGATTGCGTTGTCGGTGGATGCCAGTACAGGCCGACGATGTCGAGCACCCAGTTCCGGATCGGTGGAAAACCTTGAACAGTGAGTTCAAGCCAGTAAAGTTCCGTCTTTCCCCACGAAGGGGATTCTCACTGTCACAGCCTTGTTCGCAGCGCATCTGTGCGGCGCGAAAGATGTGATTCTACCAACGCTCTCGGACTTGTGCTGTAGTACCAGCCACAGTCACAGCTGCCAACCCCGTACCCTTCTCGCTCAACAAATGACGACTCAGCGATTGCTTGAGTTAGTCCTAGTGTTGGACAGGGATATTCGGTGCCCGCTTGCTATCGACTCCAGGATCGGGCGGCGAGATCGACCATCTGTGCCGCTACCTCCTCGATCCCGCCAGGTTTGTCGCACCTTCCCCCTCGACGCAAGCGCAGATTGCTTATATACGTAAATTTATCTCCTATTGTGTTTTCTGAGTTTGGGTGTCATGCTTGCCCTGCAAGGTGTTCCAGGTCACTTGGGGCAGTCATTGCTGAATCGGGTTGTCAGGTGGCCGGGGCGTTGGACGGCCCACTAGCTATCGCCCTCGCATCGATTCGATAACTCTTTGCGCCGCAGTAGATTTGCGAACGGAGAGCGGGTGTCGACGAGGCCGAGGCGCTGGACGGACGACGCCAGTCCGGGTGTCGGCCGAAGGCGCCAGGCAGCAGCGAGTCTGATGCCTGGGAGGCTTCAAAGAGTGCTGATTGCACGTTTTTGGGACAGGAGAGTGATCTGTTCCAGCTGCTTCGCCTGCGGTCGCTCTCCTGCACTGAGCGCGGAAAGTCCGACATCGGCCCGCCCGCGGTGGAAGTACGGACCACAGAACAGCCGAGAAGATTTTCGTACCGGCACACCTGCCGCGTTGCGCGGACCGGGGATTAGACAGTTCATCTCGGCGCCGAGCGGTGAACTTCCCACCATTTCGGCGCCTACACAGATCGGGGAACAAAGATGTCCATGAACTTGGACCACCCAACGTTGACGTCGTCGATCACTGACGGGAGCACGTTGTACATCGCAGGTCGATGGAGCACCGCCACCGACACTTTCAAGCGTGTAGATCCCTCCGATCTCCGCCGTGTGACGGGAATCTACGCTTCGGCGACAGCCGGCGATGTCGAGGCTGGGTATGCGGCCGCCGCCGGTGCTCAACCAGCGTGGTCCGAGACGACAGCGATTCAGCGGTCGGACTTCCTTCGTTCTGCCGCTGACCTTTTGGAAAGCCGCGTTCACGAAGCTGCGCAGACGATCACCGCGGACATGGGGAAGGCGATCCGCGACGCACGCGCCGAGGTCCTGCGAAGTGTCGCCATTCTCCGCTACTACGCCGGTGAGATCCTGCAGCCCAGTGGAGAGACGTACCCCAGTGCTGATTCGCACACGATGCTGATGACGGTAGAGCAGCCGCTCGGCGTCGTCTGTGCAATCACACCGTGGAACTTCCCCTTCGCGCTTCCGGCATGGAAGATCGCGGCGGCAATAGGTTTCGGGAACGCAGTTGTGTGGAAGCCCGCCGAACCGGCCTGCGGATCCGCGGTGTTCCTGACGCGGATCCTCGCAGAAGCCGGGTTGCCCGCGGGGGTCCTCAATCTGGTGACAGGCAGCGGTAGAAAACTTTCGGCGGCACTCACCGGGAACGCGCGACTCGCAGCCTTGACCTTCACGGGTTCGGGTGCGGTCGGGTCGCGACTCCGACAGGCCGTCGCCGATCGCAACGTCAAGGTCCAGCTCGAGCTGGGCGGCAAGAACCCATCCATTGTGCTGGCCGACGCCGATGTCGAGGATGCAGCGCTACAGATCGTGAAGAGCGCGATGCTTCACACCGGACAGCGCTGCACAGCGACGAGCCGGGTCTACGTCGACCGCACCGTCGCTTCCAGGCTGCGAGAACTGCTGGTGAAGCACGCTGACGCGCTCGTCGTCGGTGATCCGTACGACGACGCCACCGACATCGGCCCACTAGCCTCGGTGGAGCAACGTGACACGGTGGCCGGATACCTGCAACTCGCCCGCGACGAGAACGCCGAGTTCCTTACCGGCAGGGAGTTCGATTCCAGCACTTGCTATATCGCACCCACCATCCTGACCGGAGTGTCGGAGAAGAGCAGGCTCGTCCGGGAAGAGATCTTCGGACCAGTCGTGACCGTGCAGGAAGTCGACGGATTCGACGGTGCGCTGAAGGCCGCGAACGACACGGAGTACGGCCTGTCCTCTGGAGTGTTCACCAGAGACATCGCGACCGCGATGACCTTCATCCGGCACACACAATCGGGGTTGGTGCACGTCAATCGCGAGACGAGCAGTGTCGAGCCACATGTGCCGTTCGGCGGGCTCAAAGGCTCGAGCAGCATGAGCAGAGAACAGGGCAAGGCCGCACGTACTTTCTTCACAACCACCAAGACTGCGTATGTCCGCTGGACCTAGAAGCCACGCCGGACGGCCTTCGCGTAATCAAGACAAACCCCCCAAGTAACCCTTGGCATCAAGAGGAGACCAACATGAGCACTGCCGCACCAGCTGTGCCCGAAGTACTCGACGTTCTCGTTGTAGGAGCCGGATTCGCCGGGCTGTACCAGCTCGAACATCTGCGGAGTCGAGGGTACTCGGTGAAAGTAGTCGAGGCGGGTGAGGACCTGGGCGGAATCTGGCACTGGAACCGCTATCCGGGTGCCCGAGTGGACAGCGAAGGTCCCATCTACCAGTTCACGCGCCCCGACCTGTGGGATGACTTCGCGTTCTCCGAGCTCTACCCCGGAGGTGATGAACTGCGCCGCTACTTCAAGTACGTCGACGCGAAGCTCGATCTGAGCAAGGACATCTACTACAACACCCGGGTTGCTTCCGCGGAGTTCGACGATGCGGCGAACACCTGGACCGTGACCGCGGAGAGCGGAAGCATTTTCGTCTGCAAGTACTTCGTTTTGTGCACCGGATTCGCGGCAAAGCCGATCTTCCCGAAGCTCCCGGGAATGGACAGCTTCGCAGGGATCGACCACCACACCGGTCTGTGGCCGGAAGGCGGAATCGATTTCGCAGGAAAGCGAATCGCCATCATCGGTACCGGGGCCAGCGGTGTGCAGGTCGCTCAGGAGGCGTCGCAGGAAGCCGCACAGCTGACCATCTTCCAGCGCACCCCCGTTCAGGCGCTCCCGATGCGACAGCGCCAGCTCACCGACGAGGACAACACGAAGATCAAGTCCGATCTGGCGGACAGATTCCGTCGTCGTGCGGCGTCATTCTCCGGCTTCGACTTCGACTTCATCCCCAAGTCAGCCCTCGCGGTGAGCGACGAGGAGCGAACCACCACTTATGAGCGACTGTGGGAGTGTGGTTTCGAGTTCTGGCTCGGAACGTACCACGACGTCTTCGTCGACGATAACGCAAACGACACAGCCTACGAGTTCTGGCGTGACCGGACGCGTGCCCGGATCAAGGACCCGGTCATCGCCGAGAAGCTGGCGCCGATGAAGAAGGCGTACCCCTTCGGCGTGAAGCGCCCCTCGCTGGAGCAGACGTACTACGACATCTTCAACCAGGACAACGTGCGTCTGGTCGATCTGCACGAGGACCCGATCGAGACGATCACGCCCACCGGGCTGAAGACCACATCGGAAGAGCACGAGTTCGACATCATCGTCTATGCAACGGGCTTCGACGCCGTCACCGGTGGCCTGACCGCCATCGACATTCGCGGCACCGACGGTACATTGCTCCGGGACAAGTGGTCGAATGGTGTGCGGGCAAACCTCGGGGTCGCAACGGCAGGATTCCCCAACCTGCTGTTCCTCTACGGACCACTGAGTCCGTCGGGCTTCTGCAACGGGCCCAGCTGCGCCGAGATCCAAGGTGACCTCATCGTCAACACCATCGACTACATGCGGGACAACGGGTTGAACCGTATCGAGTCCGAGGCGGACGCGGATGCTGCCTGGTCCGATCACGTGGCCGAGCTGACGGCCGAGGCGCTCTATGACAAAGCCGACTCCTGGTACATGGGTGCCAACGTCCCGGGTAAGCCGCGGCAGTTGCTGAACTACCCCGGTGGTCTTCCCCTCTACCTGGCCAAGTGGGACGAGACCGTGTGTGCGGGATACAAGGGCTTCACGCTTTCCTGAGCAGTCAATTTTCCTCCCTCGAGTAGTGATGAAAGTGAGCAACACATGTCCGTGAGCAAAGAATCCCTGTTCCTCAACGACCTGTACGCTTCGTGGCTCACCCGGTCCGAAGGAATGGACCTCGCCAGTCAGCGAGATATGTTCGAAGAGTGGCATCTTCCGACCATCGAACCCATCGACGTCACCTATGAGGAAGTGACAGCCAACGGTGTGCCGGCAACATGGGCCAAGCCTTCGGGGGCCGCCGAGGACCGCGTGATCGTCTTCACCCACGGTGGCGGGTTCGTGACAGGTTCACGGTTTTCACACCGCAAGCTCGCAGCACACCTCGCCAAACTGGCGGGAGTTCACGCCCTGATCGTGGACTACCGGCTCGCGCCGGAGCACAAGCACCCGGCCCAACTCGAAGACTGCATGGCCGTCCACAAGTGGCTCCGCACGCAGGGTTACAAGGCGGAGTACACGGCGACAGTCGGCGACTCGGCGGGCGCCAATCTCGCGATCTCGACAGCGTTCGAACTCGCGAGCCTGGAACTACCCACTCCTGCTGCCGTCGTCACGCTTTCGCCTTGGCTCGATATGGAGATCAAGGGGTTGACGGTCGAATCGAACGACGCGGTCGACGTATTGGCCAAGAGGGCGGTTCTGGAAATGATGCGGGAGATGTTCCTCTCCGAACCCGCAGACGCAACGGACCCGCGCGCGAACCCACTGCTCAACGACTACACCGACTTCCCTCCGGTGTACGTATCGGTCGGAGGCTATGAGACGCTGCTGGACGACTCACGTCGGCTGGCCGAATTGATCGAGAAGGCGAGCGGCGAGGTCGTGCTCGACGTGGCCGATGAGCAACAGCATGTATTTCACTTCAACGCGGGACGGGCACCCGAAGCGGATCAAGCGTTGAGCCGGATTGCCCAGTGGCTGCGACCCAAGTTGGGCCTCGCCTGAACTCCGCCCGCGCCGCGTGCGTATGAACGCGAAGGCTCTCGGCGGCACGAGGTGAACGTGCTCGTCGGCGGCGGTCTACACGGATCTGGCCCGCCGCCGCCGAGTTCGTTCGCGTGCCGGTCGGGCACCAGTCGAACGACCGATCCGCAGTGAAGATAGGGGAGATACACCCATGGATAGTCCAGTCCTCGTCCAACGCGACGGGTTCATCGAGACATGGACGATTAATCGACCCGCGCAGAGCAATCCTATTTCCGGGATGGAGGTAGTCGACGCATTGGTCGCCTGCGTCGAGGCCGTCAACGCCGACTACGGTGTGCGAGCTGTCATCGTCACCGGTGCCGGATCGACGTTTTCCGCCGGCGGCAACGTCAAGGACATGGCGAATCGTCGCGGATTGTTCGGGGGGAAGCCTCACGAACAACGGAATGGCTACAGAGCAGGGATACAACGGATTCCGCGGATCATGTACAACTGCGACGTGCCTCTCATCGCAGCAGTGAACGGCCCCGCAATCGGTGCCGGATGCGACCTCGCCCTCATGTGCGACCTCCGCATTGCCAGCGGAAACGCATTCTTTGCAGAGAGCTTCGTCAAGCTCGGAATAATCCCGGGTGACGGTGGCGCGTGGCTGCTACCCAAGGCCATCGGGATGGCGCGGGCGGCAGAGATGATCTTGACGGGCGACCGTGTCGACGCGGTCAAGGCACTCGAGTGGGGATTGGTCTCCAGTGTCGTTGCGCCGGAGAAGCTGCTCGACGAAGCTCGCACGCTCGCCGGCCGGGTGGCCGCCAATCCGCCACACTCGGTACGGATGGCCAAGAGGCTCCTCCGCGAGGGACAGCACCAAAGCCTCGACAGTCTCCTCGAATTATCCGCTGCCATGCAGGCGCTGGTTCAGCAGACGACCGATCACACGGAGGCAGTCAACGCCTTCATGGAGAAGAGAACCGCCACCTTCACCGGTGAGTGACGTGCCCGAGAACCGAAGAACTCCGTGGATGCGAATTGGATGCCTCCACGGAGTTCTTCTTTTCAGGTCTGCTCGCGAAACTGGTGCCTCTTCTGGTGGCGCCTGGGGCGCATCAGCGGGTGATAAGGCCCCAGAGATTGTCGCAACCTGCTTCGAGAGCGGCGGTAGTCAAGGTGTCGTCCCAGTAATGGACGGATCCGAATTCCGAGCGCCACGCCAGGGCGGGTTTGGTGAATTCGTGCAGCCTGTGTTCGCGGGTGGTGCCGATCGCACCGTGCACCTGGTGTGCGTTACGGACGACGACCGATGCCGCGTGTCCGGCACACGACCGGGCGACGGCAATGAGGAGTTCGAGGTTCTCACTCGACCACCGCGTGCGGACCGCCTCCGTCAGTGCTGCTTCGGTCGCTGTTCGGGCGAGGGAAGCTTCTGCTGCCATGTCAGCCACCAGGTTCTGCACGCCTTGAAACCTGGCCAGTGGGCGTCCGAATTGCACTCGCTCGGTGGTGTGGGCGACGGAGAGATCGAGGATGCGGTCGAGGGCGGCACACACCTGCAGCGCTCGGATGAGGGCGCCCCGCAGAAAAAGTTGTCGGATCACCGCGTCCGACACTGCGGTGCCCGACAATGCGATCGTGTCGGCGGAAACGACGTCGCGGGGTTCGTCGGCGAGGTTGGACCCGGAGGTGATGTCGAAAAGTGTTGTCTCGAGGTCGGCGACGACGTACGTGTCGTTGTTCCGCCAGACCGTGACGATCTTGTCTGCCTGGGACGCCCACGGCACGCCGCGGGCGACGCCTTTCTCGTCGAGTACGCATGCGGTGCGGCGCGCATTATCCATCGGTAGGCCGGCCTCTTCGAGGAGCCAACCGGCGAGCAGGTCGTGTTCGGCGAGAGGAACCCGGACCCCGTGCGATGCCGCGGCGCGCACGAGTTCCGCGGCCTCGTACCAGCCTGCGTCGCTGCCGCCGGTCTCTTCGCGGCCGGTCAGCCGGACAAGACCCAGTTCGTCGAGTTGTGCCCACAGCGAGGGATCGCACGTGGCCATACCGTACTCGGGCCCGTTCCGTTCCCGGCGATCGGAAAAGACCGCGGACATCATGTCGGTGAGGTCCGTGTCGACCGTGGTTGGTGCGTGCATCAGCGCATCCCCAATCCCCGCGCGATCACGCCGCGCAGAACTTCGTTGGTGCCGCCCCGGAGAGTAAATCCCGGGCGTTGGACGATGGCGTCCTCGAGCATCGAGGTGTACCGAGTAGGCGAAGATTCATCGGTGAGGAGGTCGGCAAAGTCGGCTACGTCGCCTTCGGTGGACGTCCCGAGGACCTTGACCACGGCGGCGGCGGTGTCGGCGGGTTCGTGGCGCTCGAGTGCGCCCGCCACTGCGGTCGACATCTGGTGCAGACCGGCGATCCGTCCGAGATACCGGCCCAGATTCGAATGCCGCGGTAAGATTCCCTGCTTCATCTGTTCGGCGGTCTTCGCGAGCAGGACGAACGTCGACAGGAATCGCTCCGGGCCGCTGCGTTCGAAGCTGAGTTCCGAGGTGACCTGCTGCCACCCGTTGTCGATGGTGCCGAAGACCATCTCGTCCTCGACGTGAACCTCGTCCAGGTGAACCTCGTTGAAGTGGTGCTGCCCGTTCATCGACACGATCGGCCGGATGTCGATTCCGGGGGCGTGCAGATCGACGATGAACTGGCTGAGGCCATCGTGTCGATGTGCCGGATCGAGTGGGGCGGTGCGGGCGAGGCAGATGAACGCGTCAGCGCGATGAGCGCCGGAGGTCCAGACCTTGGCTCCGGTAATGGACCACCCTCCGTCCACTCGGGTGGCCTTCGTGCGCACACTGGCCAAGTCGGACCCGGAATCCGGCTCGCTCATACCGATACCGAAATAGCATTCCCCGCGCGTGATGGCCGGTAAGAACTTGTGTTTCTGGACCTCGGTGCCGTACTTCAGCAGCGACGGGACGATCTGCCGGTCGGCGATCCAGTGGGCGGCGACAGGCGCGCCAGCGGCGAGGAGCTCCTCGGTGACGACGAACCGTTCGAGGTGGCGTCGACCGTGGCCGCCGTACTCGGCCGGCACGGTCATGCCGAGCCATCCGCGGGCGGCCAATGCACGTGTGAAGTCCTCGTCCCAGCCGGTCAACCAGGAGTCGACCTGTCGGCCGATCTTGCCTTCACTGAGTTGCTCGGCAAGAAACTCACGGACCTCGGTCCGCAAGTCGTCCATGGCGTGTGGGTCGCTGGAGACCGGGGGCACCAATCTGAGGTTGGTCATGATGGTTCTTCCATTCAGGAGGAGGTGGCCTGAGGCGACGTCGCCGTCACGACGGATGCATCGGCCAGCGCATGGACGCGGTCGGCGGAGTAACCGAGATCTTGGAGGATCGTGAAGGTGTCCTCACCGAGCAAGGGAGCGTGTCGGCTGAACGAAATCGGTGTGCGCGACATCGCGAACGGAGTGCGGGTGGCGTAATACTCGCCTTCGGTGGGGTGTACACGCTTGGTGATCAATTCCTGGTCCAGGACGTAGGCGTTCTCGTGTGCGTGGGCGAGATCGAGTAGGTCGGACGCGGGAATTCCCTGTGTCTGACACAAGTCCAACCATTCCCGCGTGGTCCGGCTCGGGACGGCCTCACGGATCGCCGAGAGAAGTTCATTCATGTGGGTGTGGCGGTCGTTCACTGAGGCGTAGCGAGGGTTGTTCACCAGGTCGCCGCGGCCGGCGATGATGAAGAAGTCGTTCCAGTTCTTCGCCGAGTACGGCATGATGCAGATCCAGCCGTCGGCCGTCTGGTGCGGGACTCGTTCCGGTGTCAGCACGCGCGCCCATCCGAAGTTCCCTTCCGCCGGGGCGAAGGTGTGGCCACCGAAGTGCTCGACGAGATTGAAGCCGATCATCGCGTCGACCATCGGCACGTCGACCTCCTGGCCGAGGCCGGTGCGGTTCTTCTCCATCGCGGCGGCGAGGACGGCGATGACGATGTAGAGACCGACGACCTTGTCGGCGATGACGTATGGGGCATAACGAGGTTCACCGTCGATGAGTTCCGTGAGTTTCGCGGCGCCGGACGCGGCTTGCACGATGTCGTCGTAGGCGGGGTAGTCCCGGAAGGCGGTCTCGGAGCCGTATGCCTGTGCGGTGCAGAGGATCAGTCCCGGATTGTTCTCCGAAAGCCGCTCATAGGTGATGCCCAACTTCTGCCGGGAGCGCGGCCGGAGATTCGTCACCAACACATCCGCGTTGCGCACCAGATCGTCGAGGATCTCGCGGCCCTCTGCGGAGGCGAGGTCGATCGCGATGCTGCGCTTGTTGCGCTGGAGGTTGAGTGTCAGAGCGCTCATGCCTTCATGGCGGCGGGCACCTACATCTCGGCTCATGTCACCGTCGAGACTCTCGACCTTGATGACGTCTGCGCCCATGTCGGCGAGGGTTGCGGTGGCGAAGGGACCCATGATCACGGTCGTCAGATCGATGACGCGCAGACCATGAAGAGCGCCGGGTGTGAGTTCCACTGAAACCTCTTTCGCTGCGACAGGAAGCACTTCAAGGACTATGTCAGCCCGAGCAATTTTCCGCAATAAAGGAGTTAATTGCAGATATAAGTAAGATAGAGTGGGTGGTGACCGCTCGGATGGAGCAGTGCCCGTAGGGAGAATGTGCCGTGATGCAATCAGATGACGCCCTCAATGTTCGAGGCCGCAGTCGCCATCGAACCGTGGACCGCATTGCCGCGATTCTCGAGCTCGTAGCCCGATCCCGCACCGGACTCACCTTGAGTGGGATGGCCAAAGAGCTTGACGCGCCGATTAGTTCGACGCAAGGTCTCGTCAACGGGCTCGTTGCGACGGGTTATCTCGAGGAGCACGAGCGACGGTACTCGCTCGGCAGTGCCCCGTATCTACTCAACCGCCTCGCTGGGCGGCAGCCCGTCTCGACGGTCACGCACGCCGACCTCGAAGACGTCCACGCGAGTTCCGGCTTGACGACCGTGCTGTCGATCGCCGTCGGTCCGAACATCTTCTACGTCGACTACTGCTCTTCCGACCCACGGTTCGCGTACCTCGCCGAGAACTACGTGAGGCGATCGCTCATCCGTACCTCCGGCGGCTGGATACTGCTTGCCGGGATGGAGAAGCGTGACCTCTGGGCGTACATCCAGACTCTGCCCGACGAGGATCGCGACACTGTCGAGCGGTTCTTCGCTGCCCTACCGGAGATCGAACAGACCGGAATCTGCGCCTCCCCCAACGAGTCGACCGACGGCGACGGTGTCTCGGTCGCGGTTCGCGAGAACGGCAAGACCGTCGCCGCCGTCGGTGTCATCGCACCACATACCGTGATCACGAAGGAGCGCGACAGGCTGGTCGCCCTCTTGGAGCAAGGTGCCCGTAGTTGGTCCGATCGCAGCGTACGACTGTAATGCTGTCGACCCGGGACACCGTGGTCAGTCGGCGAACTGCTTGCCGAGGAATTCGACGACGGCACCGTGCAGTTCAGCGCTGCGCGGAATGGCACCGGTCATCCAGTACACGGCATGGACAAGGCCTTCATACAGTTCGACCTGCACGGGGACGCCCTGGTCGGCCAGCCTCCGGCCGTAGTCCACGCCCTCGTCCCGAGTGACCTCGTATTCGTTGAGCAGCAGCAGGGTGGAGGGAAGCCCCGCCAGATCCGCGGCCTTGGCCGGGGAGGCGTATGGATTCTCGGCGTCTTCCGGGGTGGCCAGGTACTGCTCCCAGAACCAGTCGATGGCTGCCGTGGTGACCAGGTACCCCTCGGCGTTCTCCTCGCGCGACGGGAATCGTGCCGTGCCGTCGATGACCGGATAGATCAATACCTGAGCGCGCAGTGCCGGGGCGCCGGTGTCGCGTGCCCGGAGGGCTGTGACCGCGGCCAGGTTGCCTCCGGCGCTGTCACCCATGACGGCTACGCGCGTGCCGTCGCCACCGAAGTCGGCTGCGTGCTCGACCACCCAGTTCAGTGCGGCGAACGCATCGTCGGGTGCGGCAGGAAACTTGTGCTCGGGAGCCAGCCGGTAACTCAGTGCAGCCACGATGACCTTCGCGTCGGCGGCCAGCGCGCGACATGGCTGCTCGGTGACGTCGAGGCTGCCGGCGACCCAGCCACCGCCGTGGATGTACACCACGATCGGCAGAGGTGTTTCGGACTCCGGGATGTAGAGACGCACTGCCTGGTCGCCACCGGGGCCGGGGTAGACCGTGTCGACGACACGAGCGACGTCCGCCTTCGGTGCCTGAAGGTCGCCGAAGGACTCGACGACCTCACGGACTTCAGCAATGCTCATCTGCTCGAACGACTTCAGTCCCTGCTCGTACAGAGTGTCTATCAAATTCTTGACCGCAGGATCGAGTGCCATGGTGTTCTCCTTCATGTCATGAGCAAGTCTGTTCAGCCGGCAGGTGGAGCCACACTATGGGTGCGTTCGGCGCGGGGAGTGTCCGAAAATCACACACACATCCGCGCCCCCGGTATCACAGGCGTGTGTTTCACAATCGGACACACCGACGCCCTACCGCGGTTCTAGTTTCATTCGGAGAGATAACAGACGGCTGGAATTTCAGCGTCGCCGACAGAGAGGAACGGCAGTGAGCGCGATTGCAGCGATCGAAGGAAGCGGTGACCATCGGATCCTGGTGTTGCACGGCTGGGCGCTGGACAGCAGCGTATGGCTCACCGCCCGCGCCCGGACGGATCAGTCCCGCTTCACCTACGCGTACCTCGACTTTCCGGGATACGGGGTCAACCGTCCCGAAGCACCGGCCGACGGAATCGACGGGATGGCCGCGGTCGCCCTCGACGCCGCCGATCAGCTCGGATGGTCGACCTTTTCCGTTCTCGGACATTCGATGGGGGGCACCACAGCGCTTCGGGTGGCGACCCTCGCACCTGAACGCGTGACCTCGGTCGTCGCACTGACGCCCGTCTCCCCGGCAGGTACCCCTCTCGACGAAGCGACGTACGGTTCCTTCGTCGGGGCCTGGGCCGACCCGGGTGCAGCCATCCGTGGCGCGCTGGCACCACACATCGACGAGACAGATCTGAAGAACCTCGTCGACCGCAACCGCTCGACGATGGACCAGGCAACCTGGGAGTCCTACCTGAAGAACTGGACCAGTCCCGACTTCCTCGACCGGATGGGCATCTACGAAGGGCCTACCACCCTGATCGTGGGTGAGAGCGACCCGTTCGTCACCGCCGAGTACCTCGGGGACACGTTGGCGGCCTTGAAGAACGGGAACCTGAAGACCGTTCAGGGCAAAACCGGGCACTACCCCATGGTGGAGAACGCTCCGCAGACGGTGGCGTTGTCGGAGCAATCTCTGTACTGATTTGACCGGGAACGCAATCCGGGTTCCGACCATGCCGCGTTCGAATCACGAATCCAGGGAGGATTCTCACCATGTTGAATCACGTTGTGACGTTCAAATGGAAGCAAGACATCAGTGACGAGCACATTCAGTCCTTTCATGAAGCTCTGAGCGCAGTCTCGGAGAAGATTCCGGAGGTCGTGGAATACCGTTACGGAAGGGATCTGGCCCTCAAGCCCGGCAGCGGTGACTACGCAATCTCCGCGACCTTCGAAGACGTTCCCGACTTTCGCGCATACCTGGCACATCCCGATCATGTGCGCCTCGTCCAGGAATTCATTTCGGTGATGGCCGAATCGTATTCGTCCGTTCAGATCGAATTCGCCTCGCGATAGGCGCGACCGGACCGTCGTTCGTCGAACGACGGTCCGGTCGACAGTGTCGCTCGTTTCCGAAAGTTGTGATCCAGTGGTGAGTGTCGAACACACCGGGCATGCGCCGTCACGTGGTGCCCTGAGCCGTCCCGTCTCGGTGCGTGACGACGCGGCTGGGTGGGTGGAGGCGTGGCCGGATGCCCGAATACTTCGCGTGAACGGTCGCGGTCAGGTCCGGCTTGTCGACAGACAACTGATGCTGGAACCGGCCGCCGACCTCTACTCCGAGCCTCCCGCGCGCGCCGTGC
Source organism: Rhodococcus sp. NPDC059968 (assembly GCF_042738615.1). Classification (NCBI taxonomy): domain Bacteria; kingdom Bacillati; phylum Actinomycetota; class Actinomycetes; order Mycobacteriales; family Nocardiaceae; genus Rhodococcus; species Rhodococcus sp. NPDC059968. Next base: position 68,558 of record NZ_JBHWUE010000037.1, on the reverse strand, counting down.
TGCTCGGCGTCTGTGGCACGGTTCACGAGTGGGCGGTGCGGGACGAGTTCCTCGCTGACAATTCCTCTGCGGGAACCGAGGTCGAGGTCGGTGACCTGCGCTCACACGGAGCATTCCTCGATGCTGCTGACGCCGACCGGTATGTCACAGCGTTGGCATTGCTGACGTGGCAGGACGACGCCCATTTCTGCGCGCGGGATGGGGCGCCGACAACGATCACCTCGGGTGGTTGGATGCGCGTGTGCACGGCGTGCGGCCGGGAGGAATATCCTCGTACCGATCCCGCGATCATTTGTCTGGTGCACGACGGGGCAGACCGAGTACTGCTGGCGCGTCAGGCGAACTGGCCGGCACGGAACTTCTCGACGCTGGCGGGCTTCGTCGAGGCGGGTGAGTCTCTGGAAAGCTGCGTGGCACGGGAAGTTGCGGAGGAGGTCGGTCTCGTCGTCTCCGACGTGGTCTACGTCGGAAGTCAGCCCTGGCCCTTCCCACGCTCCCTCATGCTCGGATTCCATGCCACCGCCGATCCTCGCGACGAGCTCGTCTTCAGGGACGGCGAGATCGGCGAAGCTCTCTGGTGCACCCGCGCGGAGGTACGGGAGGCTCTCGCTGCCGGGGATTGGACGAGCTCGGCGGCTGCGCACGTGTTGTTGCCCGGCGCAGTCTCGATTGCCAGGCGCATGCTCGAGGCCTGGGCGCGAGCCGGTGATTGACGCTCTGTCTCGATCGGCACGGTCGCGTCATCGACTGGCACTACTGCGGAAGGAACCGGCTTCCGTCGATTCCCAGGGCGCGCATTTTGCGGTAGAGGGTGGAGCGAGCTACCCCCAGGCGTTGCGCAGCCAGTAGTTTGTTGCCGTCGGTCTCGACGAGTGCCCTGAGCAACGCGTCACGCTCCGCCAATTCGAGTGAGGTCGAGGCATTTCGGCGGCGTAGATCACCGTCGCGGTATCCGTCGGGCAGATGCTGCACTCCGATGTCGGAGCCCATCGACCGCAGGAGCGAGGACGCCAGAACCGATTCGAGCTCTCTGACATTTCCCGGCCAGTCCCGCGCGACCAGCAGTTGCAACGCAGTGGGTTGCAGTCGCAGGCCGTTGCGGTCCGGGGCGTGCTTACGTAGTAGGGCGACACTGATGTCGGCGATATCTTCGGACCGATGTCGCAGTGGATCGATCTCGATGCGGCGCATGAAGTGATCGCACAGTCGTCCGGCGGGGCCTTGGCGGATCCCTTCGCCGGCGGTGGCAATGATATGAGCGCGGTTGTCGACGGCGTCGCTGAGGATCGCGCAGACGTTGGAGACCAGTTGTTCCGGCAGGAGATCGAGATGCCGGATGATGAGGGCTCCGTCGACCTTGTTCCAATTGACCAGTCCGGCAATCCACGCGTCGGGGTCGACGGAGGCGGTACCAGCATCGAACACGGTGAAATGGCCGTCGGCATCCTGCATCCGGTGGAGGGCGCTCGCGGCGAAGAACTTGCCGGCGCCGGGTTCTCCGGTGACGAGCACAGGTGCGTCGATCGCGGCGAGCCGCTCGAGTTCGGTCTGCAGTCGTTTCGTCGACAAACTGCGGCCGGGGATCTTGACAGTCTCCGTGCGTCTTTCGACGGAGGAGGCCGACGCCAATTGACGGGCGGGCGACTTCTTCGTATCGCGGGGATGCTGCCGCATCTCGATGACGATGCCCGCCGGCGTTCGGGAGTCTCCGACTCTACGTGCAGTTGCGGAAACCGTGACGTTGTCGGCGAGCCTGACTTCCCCGATGTATTCGTCGCGGCCGGCCAGCATTCGGCATGCCCAATCCCACAAGAGCGCCTGGTCGGACGTGTCGATGATCTGCGCGGCCATCGGAGTGGTCATGATGACATCCTGATTCAAGGACACCACTGCAGAGGAGCCGCGTCGAGAGGCCTGCAGGAAGGACTGGAGAAGCAGTTGCTCGCGATCGGAGGACTCGGCGTAGAGGCGCGACTGAATCTCGCGAACGGCTGATTGCGCCAAGGCGCCCATCAGCGCGTTGGAGTCCGACAGGTTGGAGGTGATGTCGAGGATCCCCTCCACGGTGCGGGTGATCGGATGGATGATAGGGACACCGACGCACGCCAGGCTCTGCAGCGCCTCACGGAAGTGCTCACCACCGCTGACTTGGAACGGTCGTCGCTCCTCCAACGCGGTGCCGATCCCGTTGGTGCCGGTGTCCTCCTCGGCATAGCGGAAACCGGGTGCCACGTAGGCGCGGTCCAAACGCGCTCGCAACCCTGCGTCGCCCGCCCTGCGGTCGACGATCTGAGCGGCGGAATCGGCCAGCAGGATGGTCGCGGGGGCGTCCTGCAGGTGCAGGACGAGGTTGTCGATCACGGGATCGGCGGCTCTCCTCAACCGGCTGTCGCGATCCACGTCCGGCGTGTAGGGAAGGTCGCCATCGCCGGACGAGACGCCGATAACTTCACACCGCCGCCACGACGCCTCGATCTCGGGTCGGAGAGTGCTCAACTCCTGGCTCTCTCGTGATGGCGCTGATGTCCAGAATCGTTCACGTTCGTTCCCTGGCTCGCGGCCTGCCTTGTCGATACTCATAGCCACCTTACATAACTGGTCAGGGGATCTTCTGAGCGATCCCCCTTGCAATGTAACCTGGCTCACATCTGTGGCAGTGTCCCGTTTTGCTACAGCCCGCCCACTGTCCCGGACCCGGTGGGGATGACTGCAACGCTGCGCTCGCCACCATCGGAGACTGTGCTCGCCGGGTCTGCCGAGGTGGGCCGACCTGTGTTTTCCCGATGTTGTCGTCTGATGTCGGCTTTGTCGATCTTGCCCACCGCAGTCTTGGTCATCGACTCTCACGAAGCGATCGGGCAGCCAGAACCGGGAGGCCGGCAAACGTGTGGGGATCATCGGCACCGGGTCGAGCGGCGTTCAGGTCACCCAAGAGGCCGCCGCAGACGCCGAACAGATCACCATCTTCCAGCGGACGCCCAACCCTTGCGCTACCGATGCGGCAGCAACAGTTGACAGGCCAGCTCAAGGAGAAGCTGAAGGAAAACCTTCCCGAGCGATTTGCCCAGCGCCGGAGGTCGTTTGCCGGATTCGATATGGACTTCATCCAGAAGAGCGTGTTCGAAGTCTCGGACGAGGAGCGAGCTGACACCTACGAACAGATGTGGGCTACCGGCGGTTTCGAGCTATGGCTCGCCAACTATCAAGATGTCTTGCTCGATGAACACGCGAACCGCACCATGTACGACTTCTGGCGCAACAAGGTCCATCAGCGCGTCACCGATCCGGTCAAGGCCGAGAAGCTTGCCCCGAAGGATCCGCCCCATCCGTTCGGGACGAAGCGACCCTCGCTGGAGCAGAACTTCTATGATGTGGTGAACCAGGAAAACGTCGACATCCTCGACGTCAACAAGGATCCGATCGAGCGGATCACCCCGACGGGTGTCCATACCAAGTCCGGTCCACGCGAGTTCGACATCCTGGTGTTCGCCACAGGTTTCGACGCGAACCGCGGTGGCATCACGTCGATCGATATCCGAGGCACCAATGATCAACTCCTGAGCCACAAGTGGTCCGAGCGGCTCGATACCTTCATCAGACTCGCCACTGCAGGATTCCCCAACCTGATGTTCGTGTACGGCCCGCAGAGCCCTGCCGGATTCTGCAACGGGCCCACTTGCGCGGAGGTGCAAGGAGAGATCGTGGTCGACTTCCTGACTCACGTTCGCGACGGCGGATACCAGCGGTTCGAGACCAGCGAGGACGCAGAGCAATCACGGACGGCGCACGTGGAGGAAGTCTTCCACATGTCGCTCTTTCCGCGGGCCAAGTCTTGGTATCACGGGGCAAACATTCCCGGTAAGCCGAGCCAGATGTTCAACTACTCTGGCGGCCTTCCTTCCTACTTCGACCACTGGGAGGAAAACGTCGCGGCCGGGTACAAGGCATTCACACTGTCCTGATCACGCGCGTGAACGGCGGACAGGTCGACCAACAGCGGATCTCGCGGAAATCGTCGGGCGCAGGGTCCGGCGGCCCTCACATCCAGCCAATGAGTTCCGATGATGGCGGTCGTCGCGGTATCCGACCTGCTCGCCCTCGACGCCCGCGAGCCGCCGGCCTGACGACCGTCCGGCGGCCGCTCGTCGACAATGGCCCCAAAGCGGCGCAACTGCTGCTCGAGCTTGTGTATGCCGAGCTCGAGCGCCGCGGTTTGTCGGCGGAGAACGCGATCTTCGGGATGGGTGGCGGGCTGTTGCAGCACTGCAACCGGGACACGATGAACTTCGGGCAGAAGGCGTCGGCGGTGTGTGTCAATGGTGAGTGGCGGGGCATTGCGAAGGCGCCGACCGGGGATGCGATGAAGGCGTCCAAGCGTGGCCGTCTCGGGTTGCGACTGTCGCAGGGTGAGTATCAGACGGTGCCGCGGGAGTCGATCTCGCCGGAGGAGAACATCCTGCAGCCGGTGTTCCGTGACGGCAAGTTGCTGCGGAAGTGGGATTTCTGCGAGCTGATCGAGCGTAGTGAGCGGGAGGTGCCGGAGAGCTATTACGCCGAGGCCATCGCACCCGTGCGTGAAGGTGCCAGTCCGCCGCAATTGTTCGCGGGCATACGGATTGCCGGTTCGTGTATGGCCAGGCATTGTGTGCGTAGTCAGTTCGCTCTGGCAACTGCGGTGAACCTGCTCGTGGGCGGAGGCGGAGCGTGCAGAGAGCGCTTGGCGTGTGCGAGTGAGCGCTGTGCGGCGGCGGTGACGGCTTCGGCGGTGAAGCCGAACTCGCGGAACAGGGTCTTGTAGTCGGCGGACGCGCCGAAGTGCTCGATGGAGACGATTTCGCCTGCGTCGCCGACGAAGCGGTACCAGGGCATCGAGATGCCGGCCTCGACGGAGACCCGCGCCTTGACCGTCGGGGGGAGGACGCTGTCACGGTAGGCCTGGTCCTGGGCGTCGAACCATTCGACGCAGGGCATGGACACGACCCGGGTGGGGATGCCGTCGGCCTCGAGGGTCTCGCGGGCGGCGACGGCGAGCTGCAGCTCGGATCCGGTGCCGATGAGCACGACCTCCGGTGCCCCGGTGGAGGCGTCGGCGAGGACGTAGCCGCCGCGGGAGACACCCTCGTAGCTGGTGCCCTCGAGGACGGGCAGGTCCTGGCGGGTCAGGGCGAGGCCGGCGGGAGCGCGGGTGGCCTCGTCGGCGCCCTTCTCGAGGACGGCGCGCCAGGCGTGGGCGGTCTCGTTGGCGTCACCGGGCCGCACGACGTACAGGCCGGGGATCGCGCGCAGCGCGGCGAGGTGCTCGATCGGCTGGTGGGTGGGCCCGTCCTCGCCGAGTCCGATGGAGTCGTGCGTCCACACGTAGGTGACTGGGGTCTTCATGATCGCGGCGAGCCGCACGGCGGGACGCATGTAGTCGCTGAAGACGAGGAAGGTGCCGCCGTACGGGCGGGTCGGTCCGTGCAGCGCAATGCCGTTGAGGATCGAGCCCATGGCGTGCTCGCGGACCCCGAAGTGCAGGGTGCGGCCGTACGGCTGGGCCGTCCACATCCGGGTGGAGATGGTTTCGGGACCGAAGGAGTCGGCGCCCTTGATCGTGGTGTTGTTGCTCTCGGCGAGGTCGGCGGAGCCGCCCCACAGTTCGGGGAGCACCGGTCCGACGGCGTTGAGGACGGCGGCGGACGCCTTGCGGGTCGCGACGCCCTTGGGATCCGGCTCCCAGGTGGGGAGGACGTCGGCCCAGCCGGCGGGAAGGTCGCGGCCGATCAGACGGTCGAGCAGCTTCTTACCCTCCGGGGCGCGCTGCGTCCACTCGTCGTATTGGGCCTGCCATTCCTTGTGTGCTTGCGCGCCGCGCTCGCCGACCTTGCGGGTGTGGGCGATGACCTCGTCGGCGACCTCGAACGTCTGGTCCGGATCGAAGCCGAGAGCCTTCTTCACGGCCGCGACCTCGTCGGCACCGAGGGCGGCGCCGTGCGCCGCGCCCGTGTTCATCTTGGTCGGTGCGGGGAAGCCGATGATCGTGCGGAGCAGGATCAGCGACGGCTTGTCGGTGACCTCGCGGGCCTTGTTCAGTGCCTCTTCGATGGCGACGACGTTCTCGCCACCCTCGACGATCTGCACATGCCAGCCGTACGCCTCGTAGCGGGCGGCGGTGTCCTCGGACAGCGCGATGGCGGTGTCGTCCTCGATGGAGATCTCGTTGTCGTCGTAGATCAGCGTCAGGTTGCCGAGCTGCTGGACGCCGGCGATGGAGGAGGCTTCGGAGGTGACGCCCTCCTCGATGTCCCCGTCGGAGGCGATCACGTAGATGTGATGGTCGAACGGGCTGTCGCCGAGCGCGGGCTCGGGGTCGAAGAGGCCGCGTTCGCGGCGGGCGGCCATGGCCATGCCGACGGCGGAGGCGAGGCCCTGCCCGAGCGGCCCGGTGGTGATCTCGACACCGCGGGTGTGGCCGTGCTCGGGGTGGCCGGGGGTCTTCGAGCCCCAGGTGCGCAGCGCTTCAAGGTCTTCGAGTTCGAGCCCGTAGCCGGCAAGGTACAACTGGATGTAGAGGGTGAGACTGGAGTGCCCGCAGGACAGGACGAACCGGTCGCGACCGATCCAGTCGGCGTCGGTGGGATCGTGCCGCATGACGCGCTGGAAGAGGGTGTAGGCGAGGGGGGCGAGGCTCATGGCCGTGCCGGGGTGGCCGTTACCCACCTTCTGCACCGCGTCCGCGGCGAGCACCCGGATGGTGTCGACGGCCTTGGTGTCCAGTTCGGTCCAGTCGGCGGGGTGAACCGGTTGCGTGAGAACGTGGATGTCGTCTGTGATCGACACGGGCAGAAGTCTCCTATTGCGGGGTGGGGAATATGGGCACTCGATTGCTGCCGGTGCCGGGACTGATTCTGGCCGCCCATTTCTCGACGGGCGGTCTGGACTATGGGTAGGAGTAGAACCCCTGGCCCGTCTTCTTACCGAGACGACCGGCATCGACCATGCGCTGTAACAACGGCGGCGGGCTGTGCTGTTGCTCCCGGAATTCAGCGTGCAGCGATTCGGTGATCGCGAGGACGACATCGAGGACGATTCTGTCGCACAGTGTCAGAGGTCCGAGAGGATGGGCACAGCCACTGGTCATGCCTTCGTCGATATCTTCCCGGCTGGCGAATCCGGATTCGAGCATCCTGATCGCATTGACCAGGTACGGAATCAGCAAGGCGTTGACGACGAAACCTGCCCGGTCCCCCGCGCGGATGGTCCTTTTCCCCAGCCGCTCTTGTACGTAGGTAGTGACGTGGTCGACCACGTATTCTGCGGTGGTGAGACTGACGACGATCTCGACGAGCGGCAGGACGGGCACTGGGTTGAAGAAGTGGACGCCGATCACCCGCCCGGGGTTTCGGGTGGCGTTTGCGAGCCGGATGACCGGAATGGCGGAGGTATTTGTTGCCAGAATTGCCGATGGACTGACGGTCGTCGAGCGTGCGGCAGAGGTCGAGCTTCACGGCTTCGATCTCGGGAGCGGCTTCGATCACGAGGTTGCGGTCCGCGAAGTCTTCGATACCGAGTGTGACGTTGATTCTCGCGAAGATGTCCGCCGAGGCGTTGTTGTCGAGTCGTCCCGACTTGACGGCACGGGCGAGGGAGGACTGGATACGGTCCGTTGCGGCCGTGGCCGAGGTGATGTCGCGTTCGAGGATGGTCACTGAATCACCGGCTCGTGCGACTACTTCCGCCATCCCTGCGCCCATTGTCCCGCCGCCGATGACGCCGACTCTCTTCACGTGATCTCCCTGGTCTTCAGGCTGGTCGAGCGACTGGATCGGCTCTGGCGCATAGGTATGGGTGTCGGTGAAAAAGTCGTACAGCGGCGCACCAGGCCTTGGCGACGTACGGCCCGGGTGAGTGGTTGGGAAGCAAATTCCAACCACTCTGTAGGGCCGAACACCTGGTGCGCCGCCGACGGTCATCGCACTGTCCATGGCTGGACGGGTGCGGTGACGGTCACCGCGGTGTCTGGCTGGACGGTGCGGTGACGGGCTGGGGTGAGTTAGCCGAGCCCCCGCAGCCGGGGTGCCAGGTCACGTTCGAACAACTCGAGGAAGCGCTTCTGATCGTGACCGGGAGCGTGGAAAACCAGGTGGTTCAGCCCTGCGTCGATGTAGGGCTTGATCGCCTCGACCACTTCGTCCGGGTCGGCGCCCACGATCCACCGCTTCGCGACCTGCTCGATGGGGAGCGCATCCGCGGCGGCCTCCATCTCGATCGGGTCGGTGATGTCATGTTTCTGCTCGGGTGTCAGGGACAGCGGCGCCCAGAATCGGGTATTCTCCAGTGCCTGTGCGGGATCGGTGTCGTAGGAAATCTTGATCTCGATCAGACGATCGATGTCCTCGACCTTCCGTTCGGCTTTCTGCGCACCCTCGGCGACGGCTGGCATCAACTTGTCGTTGTAGAGCTCCATGCCTTTACCGGAGGTGCAGATGAATCCGTCACCCGCACGGCCGGCGTAGCGGGCGACGACCGGACCGCCTGCCGCGATGTACACCGGAATGCCCTCTATGGGTGCGTCATAGATCGAGGCGCCGGTGGTGCGGTAGTACTGACCTTCGAAGTCGACCCGGCCGCCCTTCCATAGTTCGCGCATGAGTTGCACGGATTCGCGCAGGCGGGCAAAGCGTTCCTTGAAGTCGGGCCAATCGCCTTCGAACCCGGTCGCGATTTCGTTGAGTGCTTCACCGGTGCCGACCCCGAGCATCACCCGTCCGGGGTAGAGCAGTCCCATCGTGGCGAATGCCTGCGCGATGACGGCGGGGTTGTACCGGAATGTCGGTGTCAGAACCGAGGTGCCGAGCTGGATCCTTGTGGTGCGCTCACCGACTGCTGTCATCCACGCCAGGGAGAACGGGGCGTGGCCACCCTTGTGCCGCCACGGCTGGAAGTGGTCGCTCACCATGGCGCTGTCGAGTCCATGACTTTCGGCGAGCACTGAGAGTTCGACCAGTTCACGTGGGCCGAACTGTTCCGCCGACGCCTTGTACCCGAGCTTGAGTTCTGCGGTCATGTGCGTTTCCTGCTTTTCTGTGTGTGTACGAAGTGGGTCGTCAGCCGTGGAAGTTCACCGCGGAGTACTCACGGAGTTTGTTCAGACTGTGTCGTCCGTCGATCATCCGGACCGTGCCGGACTTGGATCGCATGACGATCGACTGGGTGGAGGCTCCGCCGGCGGCGTATCGCACCCCGCGGAGCAGGTCACCGTCGGTGACACCCGTCGCGCAGAAGAACACGTTGTCTCCGGAAACGAGATCCTCGGTATGAAGCACCCGGTCGAGGTCGTGGCCCGCGTCGATCGCTCGCCGGCGTTCGGCATCGTTGGTGGGTGCGAGCCGGCCCTGGATCGCGCCTCCCATGCATCGCAGGGCCGCTGCTGCGATCACGCCCTCGGGTGTGCCGCCGATCCCCAGCAGCATGTCCGGTGCCGAACGTGGATCCGCGGCTGCGATGGTGCCGGCGACATCGCCGTCCGCCAGCAGTTGGACCCTGGCTCCGGCGTCTCGCACGGTATTGATGAGGTCGCCGTGGCGGAGCCGGTCGAGTACGGCCACTGTCACGTCCGAGACCGACGACTTCTTCGCTCGTGCCACCCGTCGGATGTTCTCGTGGACCGGCGCGGTGATGTCGATGACGTCGGCGGCATCGGGACCGACCGCGATCTTCTCCATGTAGAACACCGCAGACGGATCGAACATCGTTCCGCGCTCGGACACCGCGAGCACGGCGATGGCATTGGACATTCCCTTGGACATCATCGTCGTGCCGTCCACCGGGTCGACCGCGACATCGCACTCGGGACCGTCGCCGGTGCCGACGCACTCGCCGTTGTAGAGCATGGGGGCGTTGTCTTTCTCGCCTTCGCCGATCACGACGACTCCGCGCATGGTCACGGAATTGATGAGCTGCCGAATTGCGTCGACTGCGGCGCCGTCGCCGCCGATCTTGTCGCCCCGTCCCACCCAGCGTCCGGCCGCCATCGCGGCTGCTTCCGTCACGCGGACCAGTTCGAGGGCGAGATTGCGGTCCGGCTTCTCCCGGCGGCTCACGGTCATCGGGCCGCTACCTTCACCTGATCGAGTGCAGCGTCTTCGCTGCTCGTGGAGTGTCCACCGAATTGTTTCCGCAGGGCGGAGACCGCCTTCATCGACGGTGAGGTTTCCTGCCTGCTGGCGAACCGGGCGAAGAGTGCAGCCGAGATGACCGGTACCGGAACGGCATTGCGGATGGCCTCTTCGACGGTCCACCGGCCTTCTCCGGAGTCTTGGGTCCAGCCGGAGATCCCGGACAGCTCGGGATCGTCTTTGAGGGCGCGCACGAGGAGGTCGAGGAGCCATGATCGCACCACGGTGCCACGGCTCCAGGCTTCGATCACTGCCGGGACGTTCTCGACGAGTTCCGTGGCCTCGAGCAGCTCGAAGCCCTCCGCGTACGCCTGCATCAGGCCGTACTCGATCCCGTTGTGCACCATCTTTGAATAATGTCCTGCTCCAACGGGTCCCGCGTGTACGAAGCCTTCACTGCGCGGGCCTTCGGGGCGGAGGGCGTCGAAGAGCGGCATCGCCCTGTCGACGTGCTCCTCGGATCCGCCCACCATCAATGCGTAGCCGTTCTCGAGACCCCAGATTCCGCCGGACACACCGCAGTCGAGGTACCCGACCCCTCGCGCGTCGAGGGCTTTCGCGTGGTGGATGTCGTCGCTGAAGCGGGAGTTGCCTCCTTCGATGACGAGGTCGCCCGGAGAAAGCGCCCGTGACAGGTGCGTGATCGTCTCCTGCGTCGGCACACCCGCCGGCACCATCACCCAGACGATGCGCGGTGAGGGGAGTGCTTCGACGAGCGCGTCGATGGACGACACGTCGGAGCTGTTGACGTGTGGGTCGTAACCGAGGACTTCGGTGCCCGAACGGCGGAGCCGTTCGCGCATGTTGAAGCCCATCTTTCCCAGCCCGATAAGCCCGATCTGCATAGCGTGGAGCCTTTCCGAATCGACAGAGCACAACCGGTGTGGGAGGCCGAGCCCCGTGGGCACGAGTGCTCGACCTCCCGTGGGTGTGTCAGTTCTGGTTGTCCCCGAAGATGGCCTTCACCTCGAGGAAGTCCTCCAAACCGAACTTGCCGAATTCACGGCCGTTGCCGGACTGCTTGTATCCACCGAACGGTGCATTGGCGGCCAGCGGGGCACCGTTGAGGTGCACCATTCCGGTCCGCATCCGCCGTGCGACCTTGCGTGCACGTTCGGGGTTGCCGGAAGACACCATGCCGGCGAGCCCGTATTGGGTGTCGTTGGCGATGCGCACCGCGTCGTCCTCGTCTTCGTAGCCGATGAACATCATCACCGGCCCGAAGATCTCCTCCTGCGCGATCGTCATGTCATTGGTGACGTCGGCGAAGACGGTGGGCTTGACGAAGTAACCCTCCTGCAGCCCGTCCGGGCGGCCGGTACCACCGACAACGAGCGTGCCGCCCTCGTCGATGCCCTTCTGGATGAGTCCCTGGATCTTGTCGAACTGTGCCTGCGACACCACGGGACCGACGGTCGTGCCCTCCGCATCCGGCGCTCCGACGACGATGGTGGCCGCGGCCTTCTTTGCGATCTCCACAGCCTCGTCCATGCGATCCGCGGGGATGAGGATGCGGGATCCGGCGTTGCAGGACTGGCCCGAGTTCACCACCATGCCGGTGACGTCGCGGGTGATGACGTCGTCGAAGTCGGCGTCGTCGAGCACGATGTTCGCCGACTTGCCGCCGAGTTCCTGGGCGACGCGCTTGACCGTCGGTGCCGCGTTCTTGGCGACCTCGACGCCGGCCCGCGTCGACCCGGTGAACGAGACCATGTCGACTTCGGGGTGCGCGGACAGTGCCGTTCCCACGGTCAGGCCGTCACCGTTGACGAGGTTGAAGACGCCTGCGGGAACCCCGGCTTCGTCGAGGATCTCGGCGAAGATGATCGCGTTGAGGGGCGCGATCTCCGACGGTTTGAGCACCATCGTGCATCCGGCTGCGAGGGCGGGCGCCACCTTGGCGACGATCTGGTTGAGCGGCCAGTTCCATGGGGTGATGAAGGCGCAGACGCCGACCGGCTCGCGCACCACCGTCGTGGTGTCGATCGTTTCCTCGAACGTGAAGTTCTCGAGGGCGTCGAGCGTCGCCATGAAGTGCCCGAGACCCGCCGGTGCCTGAGCGGCCTCCGCGAGGCCGGTGGGCGCTCCCATCTCGCTGGTGACGGCGGCCGCCAGGTCCTTCATGCGGCGTTGGTACACCTCGATGATTTTCTTCAGCAGGGCGATGCGCTCGGCCGGGGTGGTCGAGGCGAAACTGTCGAAGGCCGTGCGTGCGGCGGTGACTGCGAGGTCAACGTCCTGTTCGTTGCCCATCGCGATGGTGGCGATCGGCTTCTCCGTCGCCGGGTTGATCACCTCGAGCGTCTTCGAGCCGATCGGGTCTACCCAGGTGCCGTCGATGTAGAACTTCCGAGTGTGGTCCATCGTTTTCCTCCGTCGAAGCGTTGGTTGTTCTGAAAAGTGCTGGGGCCAAGCGGTTGATCTCGAAAATGTGCGATCGCCCCCGTCAGTTCGGCGATCTGAGATAGACCGTTTTGGTGGTGGTGAAGAACGTGCGGGCAGCCTTTCCCTGCTCACGATTCATGCTGCTCGAGGCCTTGACGCCGCCGAACGGGACGTGCGGCTCTACACTCGCCGTCTCCCGATTGACATGGACCAGGCCGGAATTGATGCGGTGCACGAACTGCATGGCTTTGGAGATGTTCGAGGTGAACAGCGAGGCCGACAGGCCGAACTCGGTGTCGTTCGCCGCGGCGAGGGCTTCGTCGAAATCCTCGACCTCGGTCAGGACGAGCACCGGGCCGAAGATTTCCTCCCGCACAAGTCGGCTGGACGGGGCCACACCGGTCAGTACCGTCGGTTCGAGGAAGCAGCCCTCACCGTCTGTCTTGCCACCGAGAAGGATGTCCGCACCCTCCTCGTGTGCGAGCCGAAGGTACTCGACGACGGTGTCGCGTTGCTCCGGTGAGGACATCGGCCCGATGTCGGTGGCCTCGTCGTACGGGTTGCCCACCACCAGTCGGTTGACCTGGGCGAGCAGCAGTTCGCGGAATTCCGTGGCCACCGGGCGCTGAACATACACACGACTGGTGGCCGTGCAGCGCTGTCCGGCGGCCAGCATGGCTCCGCGAACTACCTGCACGGCCGCGTCCTCGAGGTCGGCGTCCGCCAGCACGATGGCGGGGTTCTTGCCGCCGAGCTCGAGTTGCACCTTGACGTTGCGGTCTGCGACCGCCTCACGGAGGCGGACACCGACACCGTTGGATCCGGTGAAGGTCAACGCCGCCAAGCGGTGGTCCCCGGTCAACGAACCGGACAGGGAACGGCCCTTGCCGGTGACCAGATTGAGCACACCGGTCGGCAAACCCGCCTCGGCGAAAATTTCGGTGAGCAACACCGCGCTGCCGGAGGCCACTTCGGCCGGCTTCCACACCACGGAGTTGCCGAATGCGACTGCGGGAGCGATTTTCCACGTCGGAATCGCGAACGGAAAGTTCCACGGCGTGATGGCGCAGACGATCCCGAGGGGTTGCTCGACGGTGAGCAGAACGGTCTCGGGGTTTGCGCTCGGGTAGGTCTCGCCCGAGGGCTGCTGCAGATCGCCGGCGTAGTAGCGCAGGATCGCAGCGCTGCGCAGCACCTCGCCGCGGGCGTCGCGGATGGCCTTGCCCATGTCGGCGGTGAGCCGGCGAGCGGCTGTCTCGACCCTGGCCTCGAGCAGGTCGGCTGCTCGGCGCAGGACGTCGGCGCGTTGGACGGCAGATGTGGCCGCCCATCCCGGCTGGGCCTTCTCGGCCGCGTCGTAGGCGCGGCGGACGTGAGCGGGAGTCGCCGACGCGAAGGTGCCCGACAGGCGATCTGTCTCGTACGGCTCGAATCGTTTAAATATCTGTTCCGAGGTGCACCACTCACCATCGATGAAGAGTGTCGCGGCCTCGTCGAGGAGCGTTGCAGACGCAGAGGTGTTGGACATGGTCACCTGACCTGGGGCATGGAAGGAGTCGAACGTGGGATTGCAGGGCTATCACCTGCGGCGATGGAACGCGACGGCATCCGAGTAGGTGTGTCGCGTCCAGGAATCCCGCCGGGGTGTCCGAGCCGGAGCGTCATCGCGGCGATCAGGCCGACCGAGGCGCTCGGGGAATCGTGGGTCGTGAGGTTGTCAGGGGCATTCGGCATGTGATGAGATGACCTCCCGAGTAGAAACGTTTACATGACAATAAGTGCCCATGCCGGAACGGTCAAGGAGACTTCGAATGAGAAACGATCGAGGGCGCACCGTTCGCCCCCACGAGTACCTCGGCACCGACGAAGGGCCGGCGTGGGAGGGGTGCAACTCCGCGGAATCCTCGGCCGCGCCCGGCCCGCTCCAGCGGCTGTCCGCCGCCGGCGTCGCCGTGTGGCTCGACGATCTGTCTCGTCACCGCCTGGCGTCGGGGAGCCTGGCCGCACTCGTGCGGAACTGGTCCGTGTCCGGCGTGACCACCAACCCGTCGATCTTCGAGAACGCCCTGCGGTCGGGTGAGGACGCCTACGGTGAGCAGATCCGCGAGCTGGCGATCGCGGGGGCGGATGCCGCCGAGGCCGTACGTGCGTTGACCACCACCGACGTCCGGTGGGCCTGTGAGATTCTGCAGGAGACGTACGAACGGTCCGGCGGTGCCGACGGATATGTCTCGATCGAGGTGGATCCCTACCTTTCGCGCAACGTGCCGGGCACCGTCGCCGAGGCCCGCGATCTCTTTCGATCGATCGGTCGCGGCAACGTCCTGATCAAGATTCCGGCGACGGCCGAGTGCCTTCCCGCCATCACACAGACGCTCGCGGCCGGCATCGGCGTCAACGTGACGCTGATCTTCTCTCTCGAACGTTACGAAGGCGTCCAGGACGCATTCATGGCCGGTCTCGAGCAGGCCCGCGCGAACGGCCACGACCTGTCCGGCATCCAGTCGGTGGCATCATTTTTCATCTCCCGAGTGGACACGGAAGTAGACCGGCGCCTGGGCGAGGACGCTCGCGACTACCTGCGCGGGGCGGCAGCGCTAGCAAACGCCAGGCTCGCCTACGAGAAGTTCGAGACGATGCTGCGCACTCCTCGATGGCGCGCGCTCGAGGCCGACGGCGCCCACCCGCAGCGCCTCCTGTGGGCATCCACCGGGGTCAAGGACCCCGCGTACTTCGACACCCGGTACGTCACCGAGTTGATCGCCGCCCGAACGGTGAACACGATGCCGGAGGAGACGCTACGCGCCGTGGCCGATCACGGGGTCGTGGACGGCGACAGCATCTCCGGAACATACGACACCTCGCGCACGATCCTCGACAAGCTCACACTCGCCGGAGTCGAGTACGACGACGTCGTCCGTGCGCTCGAAACGGAGGGACTGCAGAAGTTCGAGGTCGCCTGGAACGACCTCACCTCGACCGTCGCGCTGCTTCTCGACGACGCCCGCGCGCAGATCGACCGGCCCCGTAACCCAGCACAGATACCACCGCCGTTCCCCGTCTCGGCGGTCCAGGCCCGAGAAGTGTGAGGCGATGATGGAATTCCTTCAGACCCCGGTCGATCAGCGGCCGCAGTGGGCCGCGCTCGCGAAACACCGAGCGCGCCTCGACGGAGTATCGCTTCGCCGACTCTTCACCGAAAATCCCGGTCGCGCTGCCGAGTTCACCCTCGGTGTCGACGGACTGCTATTGGATTACTCGAAGAACCTCGTCGACGCCGAGGTGATCGGCGAGTTGGTCGACCTCGCCTACGCCGCCGGGGTGGACCGGCGGATCGAGGCAATGTTCGCGGGGGAGCGAATCAATACGACCGAAGATCGCGCCGCGGCACACGTGGCACTGCGCGCCGCACGCGGTGAGCGAATGGTGATCGACGGAGGTGACGTCGTCCCGGGGGTGCACCGCGTGCTCGACGACATGGCGGCCTTCGCGACCCGGATCCGGTCGGGGGAGTGGCTGGGATACACGGGTAAGGCCATAAAGAACGTGGTGAACATCGGGATCGGCGGGTCGGATCTCGGCCCCGCGATGGCCGCCGAGGCGCTGTCGGCCTACTCGGATCCGGGACTGAACGTCCGTTTCGTCTCCAATGTCGACGGCTCGGACATCGTGTCGGCGGTCCGGGATCTCGATCAGAGCGAGACCCTGTACGTCGTCGTGTCCAAGACGTTCACCACTGTCGAGACACTGACCAATGCGCGCACCGCGCGCCGGCTCCTGGTGGACGCGCTCGGCAACGAGGATGCGGTTCGCAGACACTTCGTCGCCGTCTCCACCAATGCGGAACAGGTGCGTCGCTTCGGGATCGATACCGAGAACATGTTCGGTTTCTGGGATTGGGTCGGCGGTAGGTACTCCGTCGAGTCGGCGGTCGGACTGTCGTTGATGATCGCGATCGGGCCGGAGAACTTCGCCTCGATGCTCGACGGCTTCCGTGCGATGGACACTCATTTCCGCGAGGCGCCGTTCGCCCGCAACATGCCGGTGCTCCTCGCACTGATCGGACTCTGGTACAACAATTTTCACGAGGCTCAGACTCATGCCGTCCTGCCCTACAGCAAGTACCTCGCACGCTTTCCGGCGTACTTGCAGCAGCTCGACATGGAGAGCAACGGCAAATCGGTGGACACCGAGGGCCGGCCGGTCCGGGTCCGAACCGGCCCGGTCGTGTGGGGCGAACCCGGCACGAACGGCCAGCACGCCTTCTACCAGCTGCTGCACCAGGGCACCCATCTCGTCCCCTGCGACTTCATCGGCTTTCTTCGTCCCGTCGACGGTCCTGACGAACACCACGATCTGTTGATGGCGAACTTCTTCGCTCAGACCGAGGCTCTCGCCTTCGGTCGCAGTGCGGAGGAAGTGGCGGCTGCCGGGGTGCGGGCCGACCTCGTCGCGCACCGAAGTTTCGCGGGGGGCAGACCGACGAACACGCTGCTGGCGGGCAGGCTGGACCCGTTCGTGCTCGGTCAGCTGGTGGCTCTGTACGAGCACAAGGTGTTCACCCAGGGGGTTCTGTGGGGGATCAACTCGTTCGATCAATGGGGTGTGGAGCTGGGCAAAGTGCTCGCCCACCGCATCGTCGACGAGCTCTCTCAGGACGAGCCGCCCGCGCTCGGTCACGATGAATCGACCAACTCCCTGGTCTCGCTGTACCGGAAGGCGGCGGCCCGGCGGGTGTAGTCACGGACCGGTGGAGACCGACACGTTGCCGCCGTGCGCTGAGGGAACAGGGCTGTCCACGGTGCGGTATGTGCAGGTCCCGGGCCTGGCGACGGCGTCCGGGACAGGCACGCGAGAATCCTCCCGAACACTTGACGCTCCATAACCGCTCTTGTAGATTAGAAACGAATCCAGTCGGCATTACAACAGGTGGAATGCCAGATTAGATCTCCAAAGTGGAAACGTTTCACACCGGCGAGCAATCCCGGTGGTCGTCGCGGGGAACTCACCCGAAGATCCAGCACGAGCCAACTGCGCTCAGTCTGCCTGGCCACCATTGTGGATGCTCTCGGAAACCGACTCGAAATGAAGGGAAGACCCGGATGGCCGACTTCGATCCGTCAGCGCCGAACGCGCGACGGTACCCGCGGGTGATCACCGAAGACGAGATCAGCAGCATGCCGCGCCTACAGTTCAACACCGGCATCGACACCGCGATCTTCCTGTCACGGGAGCGCGACGACGCACGCTACTTCCGCCAGGGCTACTGCTACCAGGAGCCCGACCACGCCCCCTACAACTGGGAGCAGCCCAACTTCGACGAGACGCACTACTGCCTCGAAGGGCACATCAAGCTGCGGGTCAAGGATGCGAACGACCGAGAGGTCGTGCTCGAAGCCGGTCCGGGCGAGCACATCTACCTGCCGGCCGGATACACCTACACCCTCGAGAACACCGGTGTGCGGACCGTCTTCTTCTGGACCAGCGGACCGTCTCCCCGCGTGGGACTCGTCGAGGTGCCGGATTACCACAAGACCCTCCAAGAACTGAGGAAGTGAGAGAGCAATGGCCGTGACCGCAAGCCAGACCGCCCCGCTGCGGGGCGACAAGAGGTGGGGTTACCTCGACAGGGCCAAGAGCATCCGTGTGGCGAGCGTGAACGCCGACGGGACCATCTACCTGACTCCGCTGTGGTTCGTCGTCGACGAGAAGAGGATCTTCCTGCCGATCGACGCCGGTAGCCGCCACGGTGCGAACTCGCAGGCGGGCCGGAAGATCGCCGCGCTGGTCGATTCGGGCGACGAGTACGCCACCGTCAGCGGTGTACGCATCCTGGGAACGCTGGTCGAAGCCACCGACGAGGTTCTCGTGAAGAAGCTCCAGGACAAGGTGTTCGAGAAGTACTTCGGCACGGGTCACCCCTACGCCGAGCAGTACTTCGAGTTCGGTGAATTCGCCGACCGCCGCTACCTGGAACTGGTGCCGGACAAGATGATCGGCTGGGATTCACGCGAGACGACGATGCCGCAGGTTCCGGAAGCTCGTGTGCTGCCGGACTTCGTAGGAGACCGGCCGCTCCCCAAGAGCTGACCGATCCGTTCATCGCCGCAGATCACGGCGGACCGGCATCGCCTCGTTCACTGACGGGGACGCCGGTCCGCCCGCTTCCGACAACGACGACCGCGGGCGACGGCTCGAGTTGCACACACACATTCTTTGACATTTGGAGTAGGTATGACTTCGACTAAGGACGGCGCCACCCGGGTGCTCGTGGTCGGCGAATCGTGGATCAAGCACACGGTGCACATCAAGGGCTTCGACGAATTCCGCACAGTCGAGTACGAGGAAGGCGGCGGCGTCTTCCTGGGCTCGCTGGAGGCTTCCGGGCTCGACGTGACGTACATGCGCGCCCACGAGATCTCGGGGCGGTTCCCGAAGACGCTGGAAGAATTGCAGCAGTTCGACGTCGTGGTCCTCAGCGACATCGGAGCGAACTCCTTCCTGCTGGCCGACGAGACGTTCCTGCGATCCGAACGCAGCGTCAACCGGTTGTCGCTGCTGGCGGACTTCACCGAAGCCGGCGGAGGCCTGATCATGGTGGGCGGCTACATGTCGTTCACCGGGATCGACGGCAAGGCCCGCTACGGGATGAGCCCGCTGGCACCGGTGCTGCCGGTCACCATGCTCGGCTACGACGACCGCATCGAAGTTCCCGAAGGCCTCGACGCCACGTTCGACGAGCCGAATCACGAGATCCTCGGCGGGACCCCCGCGGAATGGCCGATGCTTCTCGGCTACAACCGGGTCATCGCCAAGTCCGACGCGACGGTTGTCGCGCACTTCGGCGAAGACCCGCTGCTGGTCGTCGGTACCGCCGGCGTCGGCCGCACGGTGGCCTTCGCGTCCGATTTGGCCCCCCATTGGGCGCCGCCGGAATTCGTGCAGTGGCAGCACTATCAGGCGCTGTGGACTTCGATCGTGAACTGGGCTGCGGGCCTCGACACGAGCCTTGTGTCGCCGGTGCACGCAGTTGCTGCGGTAGATTGAGAATTTTATGAGCAATGGTCAGCCCCCGACGATGAAAGACGTGGCCCGGCACGCGGGCGTGTCCGTGAGCACAGTCAGCTACGTCTTGAACGACAGCGGACCGGTTGCGCCCGCACGTCGCGCCCGCGTGCTCGACGCTGTGCGGGTCCTCAACTACGCACCCAACGAGGCTGCGCGGGGGTTGAAGAGACGTTCGGCGCCCACGATCGGACTCGTGGTCCCCGAACTGTCGAACCAGTTCTTCGCGCTCCTCGCGGAAGGCGTCGAACAGGCCGCAGCTGCTCGTGGAGTGCTCGTCGTGTTGTGTGCCCCCGAAGCCATCGACGGAGGAGAGTCGCTCAACGGGCGACTGCTGCGAAGTCAGCGGCTGAACGGGATCATCTATCTGTCGGGGGCGTCGACGTCACCGACGTCGCTTCTCGAACTCACCCGGCTCGGTCCGATCGTTCTGGTGGACGAGCAGGTCCCCGGATTCGACCTGCCGGCCATCGTGTCGGACAACCGCCGCGGTGCCCGGGAAGTCGCTCGACATGTGCTCGAAGCAGGCCATCGCAAGATCGCCGTCATCGGCGGTCCCGAGGGTCTGTGGACGGCCCAACAGCGACTCGCCGGTTATCGGGAAGCGTTGGCAGCCGCCGGAATCGAACCCGATACCGTTCCGGTCTTCGGTGGAAACTACCGGCAGGAGTCGGGTACGGAACTTGCAGCGAAGGCATTGGCCGGGCCGCCGTCGGAGCGTCCGACAGCGTTGTTGTGCGGGAACGACCTGATGGCCATCGGCGTGCTCGAGTACTGCCGATCCGAGGGCATCCGAGTGCCCGAAGAACTCAGCGTCGTCGGATTCGACGACCTACCGATGGTCTCGCTCCTCACGCCGAGATTGACCACAGTCCGCCAACCGGCTCGGGACATGGGTGTGCGAGCCGCGAACCTGCTGTTCGAACTCATCGACGACAAGGTCGACCCTCCCGCGCCCGAGCCGTTCCCGACCCTGCTACAGATAAGAGATTCCGTGGCCACACCCTTAGGTAGTTCATGAGTACGTCGCTGGACGCGGGCACCACCCGGGGGCGAGTGTTCGTCGTCGGAGCGATCAACGTCGACCTGGTCGTCGCCGCGGAGAGACTGCCCGGTCCGGGCGAGACCGTCGTGGGAACCCGCGTCGAACGGTACGGCGGCGGCAAAGGCGCCAACGCCGCGGTGGCGGCCGCGCGGGCAGGTGCGGAAGTGCATCTCGTCGGAGCGGTAGGCGCGGACGGCAACGGCACCGAAGCGCTGGACGAACTCACCGCCGAGGGCATCTGGGTGGACGGTGTCACCGTCCTCGAGCACGAAGCCACCGGGGTCGCGTTGATCGTCGTCGACCCGGGCGCCGAGAACCAGATCGCCGTCGGTGCGGGCGCCAATGCCGCACTGAGCGCCGAACACGTGACGCGGGCCCTCACCTCCGACCTGAGACCCTCGGATTCAGTGCTGGTCAGCACGGAGATACCCGACGCCGCGGTGGAGGCTGCGGTGGTCGCTGCCGCCTCGGCGGGTGCACGCTGTGTCCTGAATCCGGCCCCTCCCATTCCCGGGGTTGCCGCTCTCCTCGGGTACGGGCCGATCCTGACGCCCAATGCCGGTGAGTGTCTCGAACTCGCCAAGATGCTCGGTGACGAGCACACTCACGCCCGCAAGGCTGCCGCCGCGATCATGGCACGCACCGGCGCCCCGGTCGTCGTCACCCTGGGAGGTGACGGTGCCCTGGTACTCACGCCCGACGGGAACGTCGACCACGTTCGGCCACGGCCTACCGTGGCCCGCGATACCACCGGCGCAGGCGATACCTTCAATGGCGTTCTGATCACCCGGCTAGCGGCGGGAGACGAGCTCGACGGCGCCGTCCGAGCTGCGAATGTTGCTGCTGCGCTGTCTGTTACCCACGTCGGGGCCCGCGCAGGGATGCCTCGCGCCACCGAGATCGAGGTCGGCAGTCGGGCGTAACCACCCTTCGAGGCCCCTGTGCGGCGATCATCAGCGCACCCGGAGGCTTCCCGAACCCGAGCATATGGAGCAACCATGACTATTGACGACCGTGCAGCGTTGATCGACCAGTTCGTCTACGCCTGGAACATCAAGGACGTCGACGCACTGATGAACCTGATGACCGACAATTGCACCTTCCACTCTTCGGTCGGCCCCGATCCGGGAGTCCGGTTCGAAGGTCATGCCGATGTTCGTCGCGGATTCGAGATGTACCTTCGACCAAGCGGTTCGGCGACTGAAACCGTGATGGAGAAGCCGCTTGTAAGTATGAATTTTGCTGTAACCCGGTGGACTACCTTCCAGAGGCACGGGGACGGCACCGTTCTGGAAACACGTGCGTGCGACGTGTTCGAGTTCGAAGGCGACCGCATCAGGCGTAAGGACACCTACCGCAAGATTTCCACTCCCGTTACTGCTTCCTAGAGGTAACTACGCAGAGGAACTAACTGAATGTTGTCGGGTTGCGGTCGGAGACCGCAACGTGATCACTCTGACGCCACTGACAAGTGTCGGAGCGCGGACCCGCCCGGGGTTGGGGTAAATAGGGCGACCGTCCCGCAATGAGCGGGAGAACCGAATGGTCGCTTCGTCGAGTCGGCACCGACCGGTCGCCTCGCCGTGCCGGCGCTTGGCCACGGCGCCCTCGACTCCGGCTGCGAGAATACGGTCATTCACTCGTGTGGATGGCCGTATTCGTCTGTCTAGGTGCACGTTTCGTTGCCTGGTCCAATTCCGTCACGCGGCCGGTCGGCAGGTGTTCGCGGGTCGCTCAGGCATTCGCGACAAGAGTAGAACCCTTTCTATTTTCTGGTCGTTCTATCGGGTTTTAGGGTTCGGCAGTGCCGGGGGACGGAGCGCGGAAGCGGGATGTGGCCGGCTGATCGTTGGCGAAAGATTGTCCAGGCCAGCAGCTGCGCGAGCCGCTTTTCGAGCGCAGTGCGCGAGCTGAGAACTGATCTCCGTGAACCTCTTGACTGCGCGACTATAAACGTTAATAGTATGTGTGATGCAGCGCACTGAGAGAGCGAACCCGCTGTGTGTCGCCCGCGGGACGGGTACCGGCTCTCTAGATGTAATGAGTCGAAACATGTTGGTAACCAACGTCGTACAGGATCCAGTGCTAGGTCGAACGCAGCACCTCGGAGGCGAAGGTTCGGCCGCATTCGCGGGTACTCTCCTGGACCTGGAAAATTCAGACAGCAGAGAAGTAGCAACGATCACACACCACGAGAAAAGGCGAAATTGCGATGGCTTTGACCCGGAGTTACGACAACATCATCATCAACACCGATAGTTACAAGCATTGTCATTACCCCCTGTATCCGGCGGGCACGGAGTATGTGTCCAGTTACATCGAGTCGCGGGGTGGGGAGTTTCCGGTGACGATGTTCGTGGGCTTGCAGGCCTTCATCAGGGAGTATCTGCTGCGTCCGATCACGCTCGAGGATATCGATCAGGCGGAGTGCATCACCCGTGAGCAGGGGATGCACTTCAATCGGGAGAATTGGCTGGGGATCCTCAACGATCACGGTGGGTTCTTGCCGGTGGAGATCGAGGCGGTGCCCGAGGGCCTGGTGATGCCGACCCGCAACGTGCTGGTGCAGATCATCAACACCGATCCGAAGTACTTCTGGGTGACGAGCTTCTTCGAGACCGCCCTGCTGCGTGGGGTGTGGTACCCGACAACGGTGGGCACCATCAGCTGGCTGGCCAAGCAGGTCATCAAGGAGGCGTTGGCCCGGACCTCCGATCACCCGGAAATTCTGCGACACTGCCTGCACGACTACGGTGCCCGCGGGGTGAGCTCGCAGCAGTCGGCCGCGCTCGGGGGGTTGGCGCACCTGGTCAACTTCAACCAGAGTGACACCGTGCCGGGGATTCTCGCGGCGAAGGAGTACTACAACGCTGTGTCGCCGGCGAATTCCGGCCCGAACTCCGAGCACGCCAGTTTCTGCGCGTGGGGGCGCGAGAACGAGGCCGCGGCGATGCGGAACATGCTCGAGGTGCACGCACCGAGCGGGGTGGCGTTGCTGCTGACCGACACCTACGACCACGAGAACGCGGTCAAGAACATCATCGGCCGCGAGCTCGCCGACGTGATCCGCAACTTCCCCGGACTGGTCGGGGTGCGCCCGGACTCGGGTGACGTGGTGCAGGTGACCGCGGAGACGACCGAGTGGTTGATGGACAGCTTCGGGTACACCACCAACAGCAAGGGCTTCAAGGTGCTGCCCGACTATGTGCGGGTCGTGCAGGGTGACGGAGTGAACCGTGACAGTCTCCCGCGGGTGTATGCGGAGCTCGAGCGCCGCGGTTTGTCCGCGGAGAACGCGATCTTCGGGATGGGTGGCGGGCTGTTGCAGCACTGCAACCGGGACACGATGAACTTCGGGCAGAAGGCCAGTGCGGTGTGTGTCAATGGTGAGTGGCGGGGCATCGCGAAGGCGCCGACCGGGGATGCGATGAAGGCGTCCAAGCGTGGCCGTCTCGGGTTGCGACTGTCGCAGGGTGAGTATCAGACGGTGCCGCGGGAGTCGATCTCGCCGGAGGAGAACATCCTGCAGCCGGTGTTCCGTGACGGCAAGTTGCTGCGGAAGTGGGATTTCTCCGAGCTGATCGAGCGTAGTGAGCGGGAGGTGCCGGAGAGCTATTACGCCGACGCCATCGCACCCCTGCACAACGACGCTGAACTCGCACTCTCCTGAGAGCTGCCGGCGACCGGGCACAACCTTCGCAACGCCCTGGTCGCCGGCCCCCGGGCAGGCTTGTAACTCGTTCCACACACAGTTAGGTTCACAGATGACTAAGCTGCACGTCTTCGACATGGACGGCACCCTCCTGCAGTCCACTGCTTCTATCGAGATCTCGAGAGCGGTCGGAGAACTCGCTGCGGGCGAGCTGATCGAGCAATCCTGGTTCAAGGGCGAGATCAGCGATGTGCGTTTCTGGGAACTCTGCCTTCCACTGTGGGAAGGGCTCAGCGAGGCGGACATCGATGGCGCGTTCGCCGCCTCCCCGTGGATCGGCGGCGTGGTCGAAGTCTTCGCCGATATCCGCAACCGTGGCGAATACAGCACCGTCATCTCTCAGTCACCCCAGTTCTTCGTGGAACGTCTGACCGGTTGGGGCGCCGACTCGGCGTTCGGCGCGCAGGTGGCGTTGAGGAGCGAGGTCGGCCCGGAGAGTCTCCTCAGCGCCGAGGACAAGATCTCGATCGTCAGCAAGCTACTCGCGGAGTATGGGCTCGCCGAAGGGGACTGCGTCGCTTACGGCGACTCCACGTCCGACATCCCGCTGTTCGGAAAGCTTCCGAACACGGTGGCCGTCAATGCGAGCGCCCGGGTCCGTGAGCTTGCGACGATCGAGTACGAGGGGTCCGATCTCCGCGGTGCATACGTCCTCGGCCGCGGACTGCTCTGACCGGCGCCGCCGCACGTCGACGACAGGCAGATCAGTACTACCTTCCACCAACACGACAGTGAGGTCCTTGAACGGTGGCCGCCTTGAGAAGCATCCCGACAAGTAGTGGTGCGGACAGCGCCACGTCCGTGGATACCGCAACGAGCATGCCGATGAACTACGGCAAGCGGTTGAAACTGTTTTCCGGTCGAGCCAACCCCGACATCGCGAAAGCGATCGGTGCCGAGCTGGACGTGGGGCTGAGTCCGGTTGTGCTGAAGACCTTCTCGAACGGGGAGGTGTACTGCCGGTTCGAGGAGTCGATCCGCGACGCCGACGTCTTCATCGTTCAGCCGACATGTACCAATCCCGATACCGGGGTCACCACCAACGACGCACTGATGGAGCTGATGGTGATGATCGACGCCGCGGTGGCTGCCAGTGCGCACCGCGTCATCGCCGTGACGCCGTGGTACGGGTACTCGAGGCAGGACAAGCAGAGCGCCCCGCGAGAGCCGATCTCTGCACGTATGGTCGCGCGGATGCTCGAATCGGCTGGAGCAGACCGTCTCCTGGCGATGGATCTGCATGCAGGACAACTCCAGGGCATGTTCAAGATCCCGGTGGACCACATGACGGCAATGAGGTTGCTCGCTCAGTACTTCATCGATCTCGACATGGAGGATCTCGTGGTGGTGGCACCCGACGCCGGCCGGGTGAAGCTGAACAAGAGTTTCGCCCAGTGCGTCGGCGCCGATCTCGCGATTCTCGACAAGGAACGCCCGAGACATCAGGTCGCCGAGATAGGTCACGTGATCGGAGATGTTCGGGGCAAGACCGCGATCATCGTCGACGACATGATCGATACCGCCGGCACGCTCCGTGCTGCGGGGGAGATGGTGATGAGGGCAGGAGCGTCGAGGGTGTTCGCCGCAGCCACCCACCCGGTGTTCAGCGGCCATGCCTACGACAACCTCGCCGCATCGCCGTTCGAAGAGATCGTCGTGACCGACACGATCGCGCTGTCGCCCCAGGCACCGGCCAACGTGCGCGTGCTGTCCTGCGCCGGCGTCCTCGCCGACTCGATCAGCCAGGTCTTCCGAGGCGGATCCGTCAGCGAAGTGTTCGGCAGTGAGTACCAGTTGTTCTGATCGATCGAAGTGGGAGCCGCCGAGCCGCGCTCGGGGTTCTCATCACACGGTAGAGGCGTAGAGAGCATCCCACCATGAGTCTCGATATAGGTACGAAGTCAACAATCCACCAGCTCGGCACCACGAGGAGCGCCCTCGACGCACTGTCCGTCGATGACGCGACCGTCCTCACCCGTCCCCTCCCGGAACTGATGGAACAGGCAGCCGCACTACGCGACGCGCTCTTCGGCACGAGGGTGACGTACTCGCCGAAGGTGTTCATCCCGTTGACCTCACTGTGCCGCGACGGATGTGGCTACTGCACCTTCTCCCGCTCACCCGCACGCGTGGAGGCGCCGTACCTCACGCCCGATCAGGTCCTCGCGATCGCGGCGCAGGGGGCGCAGGCGGGATGTCACGAGGCACTGTTCACGCTGGGGGAACAGCCCGAAGACCGATACGACGTCGCGGCCCAATGGCTGGCCGATCACGGCTACGGCTCCACCGTCGAGTACCTGGCCGCAATGTGCCGGCTCGTGACCGCGGAGACGGGATTGCTGGCGCACTCCAACGCCGGAGCCCTCGCACCGGATGCTCTCTCTTTGCTGCGGACGGTCAGCCCAGGCCAGGGCATGATGATCGAGTCGTTGAACCCGACGCTGATGGCCCACCGCGGTGCGCCCGACAAGACACCGGAACGCCGACTGGCCACGCTGGAAGCCGCGGGCGAACTCGCGATTCCCTTCACGACCGGGATCCTCGTCGGCATCGGAGAGTCTGCGCAGGACCGTGTCACGGCGCTGCGGGCCATCGCCGACTTGCACAGACGTTACGGGCATGTCCAAGAAGTGATCGTGCAGAACTTCATGCCCAAACCGGACACCGTGATGCGCAACGAACCCGCCTGCGCGCAGGACGAGTTCCTCCGCACGATCGCGATGGCGCGGTTGATCCTGCCGCCGGATGTGCACCTGCAGGCACCCCCCAACCTGTCGGAAGACTTCGGTCCGCTGCTCGACGCGGGGATCGACGACTTCGGTGGTGTGTCCCCGGTGACGGTCGACCACGTCAACCCGGAACGGCCGTGGCCCTCGCTCGACCGGCTCCGCGAGGTGACCGAACGTCACGGCAAGTTCCTCACACCCCGCCTCACCGTGTACCCCGAGTTCGCGCGCCGCCCCGAACAGTGGATCGACCCCGGTCTGCGCTTTGCGATCATGGACCGGTCGGACGCCGAGTCGCTCGGCCGCGACGACCCGGGTGCGATGTTCCCCGAGAGTCACGCCGACGCGAAGAACGTCGGCACCGGGGCGGAAGTCGTCCAGATCGGTCGACGCTCTACCGTCTGGAGCTCCGGGTCGGAGTTCGCGCCCACCGATCTGGTGCCGAGCCGCAGGCGAGGGTTCGGCGGGCCCGTCACGGACGTCCTCGACGGTATCGCCTCGGGGCAGGAACCGGGAGTGGGCGAGATCGTCACCCTGTTCGGAGCTCGTGGGGGAGAGGTCGCCGAGGTCGCCGAGTTCGCCGATCACCTCCGCTTCAGGGCGGTCGGTGACGATGTGACATTCGTGCGGAACCGAAACATCAACTACACCAATGTCTGCACCTTCAAGTGCACCTTCTGTGGGTTTTCCAAGGGACCGTTGTCGCTGAACCTGCGAGGCAAGCCGTACCTGCTGACGCTTCAGGAAGTCGCCGGCCGTGTCCGGGAGGCGTGGGATCTCGGGTGTACCGAGGTCTGCCTGCAGGGTGGCATCCATCCGTCCTTCGACGGCGACTTTTACATCGACGTCTGCCGCGCGGCGAAGGAAGCAGCGCCCGACATCCACGTGCACGGCTTCACGGCCCTCGAGGTCACCGAAGGGGCCAGGCGGCTCGGGGAGCCGCTCGAGAAGTACCTACAGCGATTGGTCGAGGCAGGACTGAAGTCGCTCCCGGGCACCGCCGCGGAAATCCTCGACGACGAGGTCCGGGCAATCCTCTGCCCGGACAAGATCGACACCGAGGAGTGGCTCGAATGTCACCGCGTCGCCCACTCGATGGGCCTGACGTCGAACGTGACGATGATGTTCGGAACCGTCGAGGAGCCCGTGCACTGGGCTCGGCACTTCCTCCGCACCCGAGAACTCCAGCGCGAGACGGGCGGGTTCACCGAGTTCGTCGGTCTTCCGTTCGTACACATGGCGGCTCCGATCTACCTCAAACGTGGTGCGCGCCGTGGTCCGACCTGGCGAGAAGTAGTGCTGGTCCACGCGATTGCGCGAATCGTCTACGACGGGCTGATCGACAACGTGCAGGCGTCGTGGGTCAAGCTCGGACTCGACGGGGTTCGTCAACTGCTCCAGGCCGGAGTGAACGACGTCGGCGGGACGTTGATGGACGAGAACATCAGCCGCGCCGCCGGCGCCGCCCACGGCCAGCAACTCGACGAGACAGACCTGGACGCGGTGGTGCGGGGAATCGGTCGCCGCCTGCGACGGCGCACGACCAACTACCAGACGCCTCCCACCCACCAGCTCGATCTGCACGGTGCGCCGACACACTCACCAGAGGTGATCCTCAGATGACAACAACAAGAACCGCTTCCGCTCCCTCGAGGCCGATCCCCTATATCTACGACGACGGCGAACAGCTCGCCGGTGGCGTCGCGTCGAGGTTGCTTTCGACTCTGGCCCAGGTGCAGGAAGAGCGCGCCTACGCGTCGTTGGTGCTCACCGGCGGACGAACCGGGACAGCGGTGCTCGAGCGACTGCGCACCGACCCGAATCGCGACATCGTCAACTGGCATCGAGTGAACTTCTTCTGGGGCGACGAGCGCTTCGTGGCCCGACATCACCCCGACCGTAACGAGAAGCAGGCACGCGAGGCGCTGCTGGACCACCTGCCTGTGGACCCGGGCCGTGTGCACGTCATGGCGCCCTCCGACGGCGGCTTCGGCAACGACGCCACCGCAGTGGCAAACGCCTACCAGGCGCTACTGTGCGCGTACGGTCGCCTGGACAGGACGCCTCTGTTCGACATCTGCCTCCTCGGGATGGGCGAGGAAGGTCACGTCGCCTCGATCTTCCCGGACTCACCGGCAGTGCTGGAGAAGCAACGTGAGGTGGTGGCGGTGTACAACTGCCCGAAGCCGCCGAGCACCCGGATTTCGCTGACCCTGTCGGCGATCACGCGCTCCCGCGAGGTGTGGCTGATGACTACCGGCGAAGCCAAGGCGTCTGCAGTCGCGACGCTGATGGAGGACGGGGTGACGCCTCAGCAGCTACCGGCAGCGGGGGCGCTGGGTTCGCACGCGACCCGGGTGTTCCTGGACGCGGCCGCAGCGAGCCTGCTGTCCAGCTGCGAAGACCTCCGCGCCTCGGCGCGATAACTGACGATGTGAAAGACCCACCCGAGAATCCGAGTCTTTGTAATGACGAATCCGCATCCTATCGACCTGATAATTCCGGTCAAGTCACTCTCCGAGGCGAAAACACGGCTCCGGGGCGCGGCCGACGGCGGTATCGGAAAGATGAACGCGCACAAGAGGCTGGTCCTGGCGATCGTGCTCGACACAGTCTGCGCTGCGCTGCGAGCACGAGTGGTCGACTCGGTGCTCGTCGTGACCCCGGACCCGGTCGTGGCGCGCAGCGTCGAACGCCTCGGTGCACGCGTACTAGGAAACGAGCCAGCCGGGGGAGTGAACGCGGCATTGAACCACGGCGCGGCCCTGCTGGAGCGGGAGCACCCAGGTCGAGTGGTAGGTGCGTTGCCCGCAGATCTTCCAGCGCTTCGGCATCGCGAATTGTCCGCATTCATCTCGGCTGCCGACGGCAGGCGTGCGTTCTGCGCCGACCGGGATGGAAAGGGCACCACGTTGCTGCTATCGGCGGCGGGCGAAGGACTGTTCCCGGCCTTCGGCATCGGTTCGGCGCTCGCCCATCAGGCGTCGGGCGCCATAGTTCTCGAGGGTGAATGGACTTCGCTGAGGTCAGACGTGGACACCGCCTCCGACCTGCGCACGGTCCGGGCGTTGGGCTTCGGCGCCCGCATGGCTGCTCTGGGGTCGGCGCGCGAGTTCGCGTTCTTGGACAACCACGAGGCTGCGATGATCGACTTCGCGCGCCGCTGGCAGCCCTTCGGTGGCGGAACCGCGGATGTCATATTCATTACCTTCGGCGTGCCTCCGCGCCCGTACTTCAAGCAATTGACCGCACTGTTGTCGTCGAACGTGACTCCCGAACTCGCGCAGAGTCAGCGGGAAGAACTACTGCAACAGGCGAAGTTGCGACTTGCAGAAGAGGATCGGATTATCCGAACTCCTCGATTGCAGAACCGATGAAGTCGGCCGCTCAGCCTTCGGGAGCCCCGGCCGTCCCCGACCACGGCTCTGTCAGCGGACTCCAAGTATTTCCCGTGACAGGTCTTCCGGAGTTCCGGCCGGGAGACGACGTTGCCGAACAGATCGCTCACCAGGCGCCTTGGTTGGTTGACGACGACATCGTCGTGATCACGAGCAAGATTGTGTCCAAGGCGGAGGGACGAATCGTCGATGCGCCGATACGAGCTCAGGATCGTGAGGCGTTCCGGGCGCTTCTGGTCGAGCAGGAGGCGGTTCGTGTCGTTGCCCGCAAGGGGCCAACCGTCATCACCGAGAACCGTCTGGGGATCGTGCAGGCTGCTTCGGGGATCGATGGCTCCAACGTCTTCTCGCACGAATTGGCACTATTACCAGAGAACCCCGATGAGAGCGCGCAGTCGATTCGGTCAGGTTTGCAGCATCTGCTCGGTGTCAGCGTGGCGGTGATCATCACGGACACGATGGGCCGCGCGTGGCGCCGGGGGCAAACCGACGCGGCGATCGGCAGCGCAGGCATCGCGGTTCTCCACGGCTACGCCGGCAGCAGGGACGCGCAGGGCAACGTGCTGGAGGTAACCGAGGTGGCGGTGGCCGACGAACTCGCGGCCGCCGCCGATCTGGTGAAAGGCAAGGTGGCGGGAATCCCCGTCGCTGTAGTGCGGGGACTGAAATCATCCGACGACGGGTCAGGTGCGACCGATCTGCTGCGTTCCGGCCACGAGGACTTGTTCTGGCTCGGCACCGCTGAGGCGCTGGCACAGGGCCGCCGTGAGGCTCAGTTGCTGCGGCATTCGGTTCGCGCTTTCAGCGACGGGCCGGTTCACCCAGCGCTGATCACGCAGGCGGTCGCCGAATCCCTGACCGCACCAGCCCCGCACCACACACATCCTGTGCGATTTGTATGGCTGCGGTCGCGCGAGGTACGCGTGCGACTCCTCGCCGCGATGCGCGAGCAGTGGCGGATCGATCTGACCGCTGACGGCATGCCCCCGGAGCGGGTGGAGCGGCGGATCGCCCGCGGCGGCATTCTGTTCGACGCCCCGGAAGTTATCGTCCCGTTCTGTGTGCCGGACGGCGCCCACGACTACCCGGACGCCCGCCGTCGGCGCGCCGAGTCGACGATGTTCACCGTGGCGGTCGGCGCGGCGGTGCAAGGACTCCTGGTTTCCCTCGCCGCAAGGGAAGTGGGCAGTTGTTGGGTTGGATCCACCATCTTTGCGCCGGAGATCGTGCGCACGGAATTGGGTGTGCCGTCGGACTGGACGCCGCTCGGCGCCGTGGCGATCGGCTACCCCACGCGACCTCGGCACGTCCGTCCGCCCGCCGATGTGGCGGGGGCGCTCGTAGAAGTGTGAGTTCGCTCGAACGCCTGGCCCAACGGCAGCCTTGTGCGGTGTCCGCTACGCGCTGTCGTGCGGCCTCTTCATGCTTGTGCCACAGCGAGACCCGCGACGCGGGTGAGCACGAGGTCACGGAATCGGTCGACATCCAGATCGACCGCCAGCCGGGTACCCGGCGTGGCACTCCCTCCGGACGTGGTGACGGAGCCCGACAGCGTGCACACCGTCTGTCCGCGACCGACACCGACACCGGTCTCGACTTCGACTGTCGCGGTCTGCAATCGAACGATCGCAGGGTCGATAATCGCTGCGATCACCAAGGCGTCGTGCATGGGCCAGCCGTCCGCCTGAATGTCGCCGTAGCCTCGGATCATCGTCGCGAGGAGTGACCCGGTATGTGACCGCGCCTCGAGCATTGCGAGCGCTGTCTCGTCCAGAGTCGAACGTCGCGTGACATCGAGCCCCAGGAGCCAGGTTTCGAGGTGCGGACACGCGAAGACGCGTTGCGCCGCCTCGGGGTCGGACCAGATGTTGAACTCTGCAACCGGCGTGATGTTGCCCCGGCCGGTGCTCCCTCCCATGATCACCAGCTTGTCGATCCGGTCGATCAACTCGGGGTGCATGGCGACGAGCAGGGCGATGTTCGTCAACGGACCGATCGCCGCGATCGTCACGGACCGCGGTGCGGCCTCACGGAGCACCGACGCGAGGAGTCCGACGGCGTGTTCCTCGGACAACGCACGGGTCGGCGCAGGAAGCTCGACCCCGCCCAGCCCGTTCTCGCCGTGCGGTGAGAGCTGGTTGTGCATTCCGATGCGGACGAGCGCGCGGTTTGCGCCCGCCGCGACCGGAACGTCGTCCCGCCCGAGTGCACGCAAAAGCCGCAGCGCGTTGTCGGTCGCGTCCTCGACCGGAGCGTTTCCCGCGACCGTGGTGACGGCAATCAGATCGACCTCTGGGCTCGCCACCGCCAGAGCCAGCGCCAACGCATCGTCAATTCCTGGATCTGTATCGATGATCAATCGCGCAGGCGCAGCCACTATCGGTTCTCCTTAGGCTTCTCTGGGTCGGCAGAATGCGACCTTGGTAGAAACGATACAAGGTTGCCCGGCGATCTGCCGCGAAACCCAAATCATCACCTATGCACGAGATCTGATTGTCATTTATCGCAAAGTTGCGCATTGTGTGTCGCCTAACATAAGCGTTTCCACTGAAAGAGGTACCGCTGAGTATCCGAGAAGCTCAGAGGGTGTTTGAGAACTCGCGATGGCGGGCGCGTGCCTCGCTGAGAACCGCAGAAGTGGGCTTCTGGTTGGGTCGGTGATTACCAAGTCCCCGCCCAGACCAGAAGCCCACAATGCCATCATCGCCGATCTCGCCATGCCCGTCGTGCCCGCCCCACGCGGCGGGCGAACATGGTTGCGCGGTGTACTCGTCGTCGGTCACCGACGCAGAGTGGGCGACCCTCGAACCGCTGTTGCCTGCGCCGGGAAGCACGGCAGGCCGCGGGGGACGACCCGAGAAGTATTGCCGCCGTGCGATGGTGGATGCCATCTTGTACATCGTGCGCGGTGGTACCGCGTGGCGGCAACTGCCGGTGGAGTTCCCGCCGGCCGGGACGATGTACGCGGTCTTCGCCCGCTGGGCCCACAGCGGCGCGTGGCAGCGCATCCTCGACGCGCTGCGCGACCGGCTGCGGGTGCGGGCCGGGCGGGACCGGTGCCCGACCGCGGCGATCATCGACTCGCAGACGGTGCCGGCTGCCGATACCGTGCTCCGATCGAGCCGCGGCTGGGATGGCGGCAAGAGAACCAACGGCGTCAAGCGGCACATTGCCGTGGATGTGAACGGACTGTTGCTCGCCGTCGTCGTCACCGCTGCCTCGATCCAGGACCGCGACACCGCGCACCGACTCCTGCCGCACTGCGCGGCAGGTTCTCCACCATCCGGCTGGTCTGGGCCGACGGCGGTTATCCCGGACGTGTGCCTGTCTGGGCGAAAGATGTTCTCGCCCTTATTATATAGATCATCAAACGCATCCCCGGCGCCACCGGTTTCCACGCCCGTCCCCGCGTTGGGGTGGTCGAGAGAAATTTCGCGTGGATCAACAAGCATTGCCGCTGCGTGCGCGACTACGAAACCAGACCCGACCACCACGAAGCCATGGTTCACATCGCGATGATCGCGACCATGACCAGGCGACTCGCCCGAACCTGACGGTTTTCAAACACACTCTCAGATACGCCAGAGTCGTGTTGCCGAGCTTGGACGCGTTAATACGCATCGGAAGAAACAACGCCGACGCCCCCGAGAACAAGGAGGAATCCACCGCCCTTACGGTATGTATGATCACCGCACTCGCAGAGCGACGCGCTCAAGGATTTACACCACTCCACGGGGCTCTATCTCTGAATCTCGTCGCCGACCAGGTTGTCGGCCAGTTCGGTGACCGCGGCGGTGGTGGCAGTCACGTCCCACACCCGGCTGACCCGCCGGCCTGCCCGGCCCGGCCGCGGCACTCGGACACACACCTTGCCCGCCGCCTTGGCCACATCGATCGCAGCAACCCGATCGATCACCAGCTCGTGATCATCGTCGGGAATCTCTTCCGGTTCCGGCTTCACTTTGTTTGTCCTCCAGTCGCGTCGGCACTCTCCACGGGCGGGCCGCCTGGGGGCCTCGGTCGAGGGAATCCGAAATTCTGACCGGCGTGCTCGAAGCAACAGTGCGTGACCCTTCCGAGGTCGGCCCCGGCGCCAGGCTCATTTACGGGCTTACACTCCCAAGAAAACGTCGGCGTCGGCAGGCGACCCGACCCCATTTTCAGGCCTGCGAGGCGTTCCGGGAACGGAACTGGGTGCTCATTTGACTTGACGAATTGCGGGTTCTATGGAGTTCGTCCGCCGACTCCACGTTTTAGAAGGTTGACGTCTTGTACTTTTCCGATGACCCACCAGAACTCGGGCCGTCGAGGGCCTGGAACAGCGCCGGGTGCCGTCCAGGCCGGGCGGCCGAACAGTTTGCAGATCTTCGTCCTTGGGGTGTGGCGGTGAACGCGAAATCCGAGGTTCGACGCCGAGGCAGGGCCTTGGTTTTCGGCCCAGAATGACCTCGGTATCCACGGTACCGCCGTCCTACGGTTCGGCGAGCTCGGTCTCGGACTGGACGGCCGCGAGATCACGAAGGGGGTGACATCGCCCAGGCGGGGTGGCAGCGTGTTGCCCGTGCACCGCGGTCGTGGTAGCCGACCCAGCTGGAGATCGCAGGCCTTGAGATCACCCGGCCGGTGTTGCCGATCCACACTACTTGCGGGCGAGCGAATGACTTTCTGCCGACTTGCGATCGGGGTGATTGTCGCTTCGGACCCAGCGGCCGAGGAGGAAGACCGCAGCTCCGGCGACGAGCATGGGGACTGACATTGCGTAGAAGACTGCACTGGCAGACCAGCCCATGCCGAGTGCCGCTCCGACAGCGATCGGCCCGACGATGCCGCCGAGGCGGCCAACACCCAACGCCCATCCAACCCCGGTGGACCGCATCGATGTCGGATAGAACACCGCGGACAGCGCGATGAGGCTCTTCTGCCCACCGCTGATGCAGACCCCCGCAAAAAAATTGGCCGTCAATAGGACCCACAACGGCGCCGTAAATGCGACACCGGTCAGCGCAACGAATGCGAATCCGACGACATAAACGGTTCCGAGGGTGACGTACGCGCCGAGTCGGTCCATACATGGCCCGGTGACAAATGCAGCGGCGATGCCGCCGACAGTCGTGAGGGTGGTGGCGGTGACCACCGTACCCATGTCGTAGTCAAGGCTCGTCATGATCGACGGTAGCCAGCTCTGCAGCGCGTAGAACTCGCCGAGGTTGATGACGAAGACCAGCCACAGCAGCAGGGTTCCCAAGACCCGGTCACGGGTGAACAGGCTCCTCAGTGCGGTGCGTTGTCCGTCGGTCCGCTTCTCGGCCTCGTAGGTGATGTCGGGGCCGACGGCGAGGGCGGGATCCATTTTACGGAAGATCGCCTGGATTCTGTTGGGCTCCGCGCCTCTGTTGATCATTGAGGTGAGTGAGTCCGGCAGGTAGCGCAGTAACGCCGGGAGCAGGAGCAGCGGTGCTACTGCGCCGACGACGAGTACCGACCGCCAGCCGAGGATCGGGATCAGCCAACCGGAGACCAGCCCTGCCGCGACGAATCCGAGGGAGAAGCCGCAATAGATCACCAGGACGAAGGTTGCTCGAAGACGCTTGGGGCTGAATTCGCCCGTCAGTGCGATGGCACTCGGCGCGGCGGCACCGAGCCCCATTCCGGTGATGAAGCGCAACGCCATCAGTTCGGTGACGTTCTGTGACCAGGCCGCCGCCAACGTGCCGAGCGCGAAGATGACCGTGCTCGTGAGGATCATCCGGCGGTGGCCGAACCGCTCGGACAGCGGCGAGAGCGCCAGATAGCCGACCATGAGACCGGCGAGAGCGGCGGAGAAGATGGGCCCGAGCACCTGTTTCGACAGGCCCCACTCCTCGGCGATGTGGGGCGCCATGTAGCTGATGCTCTGGGTGTCGAAGCCGTCGATGAACATGACCACCCCACACAGGGCGATCACGATGTACTGGTATCGACTCACTGGCCGCGAATCGATGAAATCCGGCAGTGTCACGCGCGATGGTGCTAAGGACATGATTGCCTCACATTATCTGATACCCGGTTTCCCGGATGATGTGGTCGTGGTAGCGGATCACGCGGTGACAACGGGCTCGCCCGACGGTACGAAGGCGTCGCAATAGAAATTGTCTGGCGCCAAACCGGCCTCGTGGACAAAATCCTCGCGTGCCGCCGAGGTCATTGCGGGGCTTCCGCATGCATAGACCTCGTGGTCGCTGAGGTTCGCGTAGTCCTCGAGCACCGCTCGATGAACGAGCCCGGTGCGTCCGGTCCAGTCCTCCGCGGGATGTGACAGGACGGGAGTGAATGAGACACGACCCGGATCCGAGGCCCACTTCTCGGGCAACTCGGGTAGGTAGATGTCGCCCTGTCCTCGTGCGCCCCAGTAGAGGTGCACGGACCGTTCTCCACCACGTTTGAGGTGGTCCTCGATGATCGATTTGACCGGGGCGAAGCCGGTGCCACTGGCGACGAAGATGACCGGCCTGTCCGAGTCGGGGTTCAGTGAGAACTCGCCGTAGGGCAGCTCGATCCTCAGTCTGGTTCCCTTTTCGAGCCCGCCGAGCACCTCATCGGAGAAGCGTCCACCCTGCACCCGACGAATGTGCAGGGTCACTCCGTCGTTCTCGTGCGGCGGATTCGCCATCGAATAATTCCGGCTGTCACCGTCGTCGAGGAAGACTTTCAGGTACTGCCCGGCAGCGAACTTCGCACGCACCCCGGTGGGGAGACGCAGCTGCACCACCGTGACATCGGGCGCCGGACGGGT
This sequence comes from Rhodococcus sp. NPDC059968, assembly GCF_042738615.1. Lineage (NCBI taxonomy): Bacteria > Bacillati > Actinomycetota > Actinomycetes > Mycobacteriales > Nocardiaceae > Rhodococcus > Rhodococcus sp. NPDC059968. Next base: position 31,298 of record NZ_JBHWUE010000037.1, on the reverse strand, counting down.
GATCCGATGGACCTTTGCGGTCAGGGTCTTGCGTATCACCCTGTCCTGCTTGGTGATCCGATTGGGCGTGATCGAGGTGTCGGTGCTCGGCCGGGCCTGGCAGAACAGCACTCCACTCTGAGGGCCTTGCGACATCCCCCAACCGCGCACATCGAGGCAGCCGGCATCGAGTGCGCCTTCGCAACTCGAGCACACGCCTTTGCGGCACGAGTACGGGATCGCGTATCCGGAACGTTCCGCCGCGTCGAGCACGCTCTCATCGGGCTCGCACGGAAAGCTGATGTCCGTTCCGGTGACAGTTACTGTGTAGGTCATGAGGTAGCTCCAAAGGTGCCGGGTGCCAACATGTGGGTTTCGGCGGCGCCGACGAGTCGCAGCGCCCCGACTACCGCATCCGGGTCGGCTGTGCCCTTGCCGGCAATGTCGAACCCCGCCCCGTGGCCGACACTGGAGAACCGCACTCCGGCTCCGATCGTCATCGCGGCTGCGCTGCGCCCTGCGAGGAGTTTGACCGGAATATGGCCCTGATCGTGGTACATGGCGACGAACGCGTCGAAGCCGGGGTCTGCCAGCATGAGGTCGGCCCCGACCGGTCCCGAGGCGTCGATCCCTGCGGCGCGCAGCCGCTCCACCGCTGGCGCTGTCACCCGCAGGTCCTCGTCACCGAACAAACCGCCCTCGCCGGCGTGTGGATTGATGCCGAAGACGCCGATGCGCGGGGACGGGATGCCCTGCGTCTGTAGCGTCTCCACCGCGGCATGTGCCGCCCCGTGCACCAGCTCGGGCGTGAGGCGCCGAAGCGCATCCCGCAGCGATTCGTGCAACGTTGCGTGCACGATGCGCAAACCGGCACCGATCAACATCAAGAACACCTGATCGGGCCGCGCGCCGACGAGTTCGGCCAGCAAGCTCGGATATCCGTCGAAGGAGATGCCGGCGGCGTTGACCGCGGTTTCCGAGTGTGGGCACGCGACGATGCCGCGGGCTCCGCCGCCCTGCAGGCAGCGCACGGCCCGTTCCAGGTACGCCACCGTCGCCTTCCCGGCTTCGGCCGTCACCAGGCCCGGGGCGAAGGCCCCGGCGGGCAGCGAGTGCACCGGAAGCAGGTCGACGACATCGGCCATGGGCGTGGGGAAGCCGTCGGCTGTCTCGCGGACTGTCATGCCTGCCCGGTGGGCGAGCGGCTCGACGACGAATCGATCGCCCACCAGGACCGGATTGAATGCGGGATGCTCCTGCGCTGCCATGACGGCCTTCACCGCGAGCTCGGGACCGATTCCATTCGGATCGCCGATCGTGAGCAGGACCCGTGGGGGGGACCCACTCATAGTGGGAGCGCCAACAGGGTGTCGATGTTGGTGCTGTCGCACACGACGACTCGTTCGGCAATCTTCAACTGATCGTCCACGTCGACGTAGCGGTCGACATACCGCCCGCTGGCGAAGATGTCGGATTGGCCGTCACGCATCACCCGCACCACCAGGAAGCTGGTCTCGGCATGGATACCGTCACCGTTCTCTTCCAGGACCGAGGGCTGGCCCAGGATGTGACGGTAGGTGTGTTGCTCGTAGATGTTGGCTTCACGCAGCGCCGATACGCGGTCGACCAGCATCCGGCGAGTGTTGGCCCACACCAGTCCGGCGGGCAGGCCTTCGCTGTAGTTCTGTGCGGTGGTGATCCGGTACATGCAGTTTTCGACGAAGAAGTCCGGCCACTGCTCGAGCGGCCCCTCGTCGATGCAGCGGGAGTAGTCGGCCTGCACGCGGCCGATTCGCTGGAAGTCGTTCACGCTCATGCCTCTTCCTGTCGGTTCATCGCGGCCCGGTAGGCCTTCCAGAAGCCGCGGACCGATGCTTCGGTGACACGGCTTTCGCTGGATTCGGCTAGACTGCCTCCCATTTCGAGCACGGCGGACTGGCTTGCCGCACCTGCGATTCCGCGTTGCACGAAGCCTCCGACACAGCCGTCCTCCATCGAGATGTAGCCTGCGGGGCCCACGAGGTTGGCCTGCTTGAGTCGTACTTCCCGCTGCTCGGGCGTGTCTTCTTCGAAGCCGAGGTACGTCCAGTTCAGCCGTGTTCGTTCGACCCCGGTCGGCAGGATCTGGCGCACAGCCACGGAGTTCTGGATCTGCTGCAGCACGAAGCCCGGGAAGACGGAGAGGATCTGCAGCGTCGTATCGTCACCGACCTCGCTGAACCCCTCGAGCAACGTTGGATCGGCCAGTTTGTAGGCGCTTTCGGACCGGATGTTCTGATCCGAGTACGCGACGTCCTTCTCTGCGTCTCGGTCGATCGCCGAGTAACTGACGTGGTGGCCGCCGCTCGCGTCGACGATGATCCCACCGCGCTGCGACAGTCGGTTGAGCTCGAAGGTCGTGAAGAACAGGTGCAGGATGCTGGCGTGGTAGGAGTCCTTGACGTTCTCTACGTACAGCTTCCAGTTATTGGGAAGGATCTGTGTGAAGCGTCCGATGATCTCAGGGGTGCGTCCGGCGAGGACACGGGCGATCCGACTCGTGATCTCTTCGCCGAGATAGTCCTCGATGTCGGGCACGTCATCGGAAAAACTCCCGAAGACCAGACCGTAGAGGACGGCGATGCGCATCTTGCGCGGTCCGTGGTCCTCCATACAGAACGAATCAGGCATTCCCCCTTTGCCCTTGACCCCATCTTTGAACGCAACGCCGGTCAGATCGCCCTGCAGGTTGTAGCTCCACGCGTGGTAGACGCACGTAAAGTCTTTCGTGTTTCCGCGTTCGTCCAGCGCCAGCAGGGCGCCGCGATGGGCGCACCGGTTCTCGAAGCCGTAGAGCTCACCGTCGCGATCACGCGCCACGATCACCGGCGTCTCGCCGACGAAGGTGGAGCAGTAGTCTCCCGGGCCGGCTACCTCCGCCTCCAGGCACAGGTAGCTCCAATACGGGCCATGGAACAACTTGGTCTGCTCGGCCGCGTAGACATCCTCGCCCTGGAACACCCGATACGGCACCCGGGTGAGGTCGTCAGTCCAATCCGCCGGGGTCTCGCGGACCGTGTCGACAACGCTGCTTTCCATAATTTCTCCTCAGTCTGGACAACCAGTCGGGACATCAGAGAACTCGCTCGCCGGGACTTGACAAGCCCCGCTGCTGTTCGTATAACGAACAGATGAGCAATTCTCGAACAATTAAGCCGGACGATGAGGGAAGTGTCAAGGGTGCTGCCCGCGCTCCCGAGGGAATGGCCGGACTGGCGAAGGGCCTGGCGGTCATCGAGGCCTTCGGCATCCGCCACCCGCAACTGACCGTCACCGACGCCGCTCAGCGGACGAACACCTCCCGCGCCGCGGCGCGCCGCTGCCTGCTCACTCTCGTCGAGCTCGGTTACCTGACCCACGACAACGGAAACTTCCGACCGACACCCAGGATGCTTCGGCTGGGCGGGGCCTATCTGGACACCGCGCCACTGCCGCAACTTGCCCAGCCGCAGTTGGTCGAGGCCCGCGATGCGCTGGGCGAGTCGGTGTCGCTCGCGGTTCTCGAAGACGGGTGGTCCCTGTTCGTCGCCCGCGCCGAGGCCGCACGGATCGTCGCGACCGGAGTCCGGGTCGGCGCCAAACTGCCCGCCCACAGCTCCGCGACCGGTCGAGTACTGCTGGCCGGACTTCCCGATACGCAACTCGACGACTACCTCCGAGAATGCCACCCGCAGCCCCGCACACCCAAGACACTGACCGATGTCGATGCCATCAGCGAGCGAATCTTGACGGCGAGGGAGAGCGGCGTGGCCTGCACCGACGAAGAAATCGAACTCGGCATGCTGTCGATAGCCGTACCGGTCCGGACTGCCCGGGGCGAAACCGTGGCGGCAATGAGTGTCAGTACGTCCACAGCCAGAACCACCCTGCACGACATCCGTGAGGCAGCCGTGCCCGTACTGAACAAGTACGCAGCAAGACTCGGCCGGCTTCTGTGAGATCCCACCCCGACGGCAACTCACACCCCCGCGTTACGCAGAAGGATGCGACGCTCCCAGCGTGTCGTGTCGACGCATGCGGGGCTCCCCTGCGGGAGGTGACTTCGGTTGTGCTGGAGTCATTGTCTGTCGTGGCCGATCAGGTCATGAGGGCGGCGAAACCGACGCGGGCAACAGCGAGGCGGCCATGAGCGCGCACAGGAGGGGCCGAGCCTTTCAGGACCTATGCGGGTACGGAGGCGACACGAGGAGCCGAGTGCGATGATCGACGGCGATCGGAACCGGGAGACCGAGCAGCGCCAGGACCCCACGTGCTTCGGAGGTTCGCGGGACTTGCCGATCGGGTACATCGAGTCGGCCGACGCCATCAGGAACACCACGGTCAGCCTTTCCGCCACCAGACCTCGGGGATGGAGCCGTGACCCGTTGGGTCTGGCTGGGAACGGGGCTGTGTCGCAGGGGCGGACTTCCGCTCAATCATCGTGAAAGCGCGAGGTTCTGCGCACCCACGGTGCAGTGTGGCATTTGGGGACACCCGCAACACTGTCTCTCTGCAGACCAGAGTTAGCTTCTGTACAACAGTCGCGTGATGTGCTTCACTTTCGGGGCCATGTGTGACGGGACTACAGAAGGAATCGGGTCGATATGGGCAGTAGTTCGCTGAGTCGGCGGGATTTCATGAGAGTGACGGCGGCTCTGGGGGGTCTCCTCGCTGTGGGAGCCGGTGCCGGGTGTGCTACCCAGTCGCGAGGTCGGGACGGCGTCTACCGAGGTGACGTCGCCATCACCGGGTTGGCGAGCCTGATCCATTCGGCCCCGTTTCTGATCGCAGCGTCCGAGGGCTACTACGAAGAAGAGATGCTGGCGCTGGAGAACGTTCAGTTCCCGGGTGGGCTGGACACCGTGCGTGGAATCGGCTCCGGGATCGGATTCGGCACTTCGGCGACGATTCCGGTGTTCATCGCCGTGGAGCGCGGACTCGATGTCAAGGCGTTCGGGAACGTCTACACCGCGGCATCTGTGGACTTCATCGCCCCCGCTGACTCCCCGATCAACACGATCGACGATGTTCGGGGCCGCACCATCGGTGTGAGCAGCCCGGGATCGAACTCGACCGACTTCGCCGAGAAGACGCTTCGATTGGCGGGTTTGACACCCGGCGTCGACGTCGAGCTGCTCAGCGTCGGATCCGCGAGCGATTCGTGGACCGTCGCCTCCCAGGGCGTTGTCGATGTCGCGTGGACTGCGTCCCCGCTGTCCGAGCGCATCATCGCCGAAACCGGCGCGAAGGTGATCTGGCGATCCCGGGACTACGTCCAGGACTGGTCGGACACCTGCCTATGTGCCACCACCCCGTTCATCGAAAAGAATCGGGACGTGTTGGCGGGGTGGATGCGTGCTGTGGGTCGCGGTATCGAGATGATCGATACGGATCTCGAGCGGGCGGCCGAAATCTATGGCCGCGCAATCAAGTACAAGCCCGAGATCGCTCTGGCGGCGTTGGAGAATTCGCGAGGCTTCTTCAGTCTCGACTTCGCGCGCCCGCAACTCGAAGCGGTCGTGGCCTCGGGCGTCGAGGCCGGACGACTCGGCGGCAAGGTCGATATTGACTCAGTTGTAGTCGAACTATAAGGCGGGAAGAGAACATGACCACTACACAAGTCGAATCGAAGAACGTCTCTTTCGACGGTATCGGTATGACTTTCGATTCCGACACCGGGCGGACCGAGGCCGTGCGTAACGTCACGGCATCGATCGCGGAGGGCCAGTTCGTATCGGTGATCGGTCCGAGTGGATGCGGAAAGAGCACCTTGCTGGACATGGCCTGTGGCTTACTTGTTCCCTCACGTGGACGGGTGACCATCGATGGGGAGATTGTCACAGGGCCCCGTAAGGACACCGCCATGGTGTTTCAGGAAGATTCGACGCTGCACTGGCGGAGTGTTCTCGACAATGTGGCTTTCGGGTTGGAGATCAAGCACGTCGACAAGGACGAGCGCCTGGAAAAAGCGCGTGCGATGATCGAACTGGTCGGCTTGCAGGGTTTCGAGAAGCACCGGCCCGGGCAGCTTTCCGGAGGTATGCGTCAACGCGTGGCGATCGCCCGTGCACTCGCCACGGATCCTCGAATTCTGTTGATGGACGAACCGTTCGGCGCTCTGGATCAGCAGACGCGACAGTTCATCGGGCGCGAGCTCTTGAAGATCTGGGAGCAGACCCACAATCGGGTGCTCTTCGTTACCCACGACATCCAAGAGGCGATCTATCTGTCGGATCAGATCTGGGTGATGTCGGCACGTCCATCGGTGGTCCGAGAGGTGATCGACGTCGGGCTCCCTCGTCCACGCCCGAGCGGCACACACGCCATGGCCAGATTCAAGGAACTCGAGGATCACCTGTGGTCGATCATCAAGGAAGAGGCCGCTAAGACACTGGGGCACGGGACGGATGCCGCATGACTGTGACCTCGCCGCAGGCGGCCCGCCACGAAACGCCAAGGTTGGGATTCCGGCGCGCGAAACATCGGGCACGCGTCGTACGGTGGACGATGCTTGTTGCTCTGGTGTTGTTGTTCGAGGCGGCAACGCGAACTGGCTGGATCGACCGCAATCAGATGGTCGCGCCATCCGAGATACTCGCCCACGTCGCGGCAATCATCCCGAGCACCCACTTCGTCACCGATCTGACGCGGACGAGCGTGACAATACTGGCGGCGTTTGCACTGGGCGTGCTCGGCGGGGTGCCTCTGGGGGTATTGCTCTGGAGGGTCCGGGTCATCGGCCGAGTCCTCGAACCATTCATCGTCACCGGGTATGCGATGCCGACATTGTTGTTCTATCCAATTCTGGTTGCGGTGCTCGGACTCAACGCGGGACCGATCATCGTCATCGCGAGCACCATGGCCCTCATTCCGATAGCGCTGACCACGATGGTGGCGCTCGGGGCAGTCAAACCCGTGTTGCACAAGTTGGCGCGATCGGTCGATGCCTCGCGCCGGCAGCAGTACTTCAAGGTGCTGTTCCCGGCCGCCACGCCGCTCATCTTTCCCGGGATCAAGCTTGGATTCATCTACGCAGTCATCGGCACCATTGCGATGGAGTTCATCCTGGCGTCGAAAGGCCTGGGATTCCGTGCGGGCTTTATGTACCGCGAACTCTACGTGGCGGACATGTGGGCCTATATCGCCATTGTCGTGGTGTTCAGCATCGCAGTGAACAGTGCCCTCGGCCTGGCTGAACGAGCCATTCGAAGGGACATGCTGTGAACGCCACCATGCTCAGCGCCGGAACCGAACTCGAAGCAGCCAAACAGAATACGCGAAAGTGGTTCCGGCTGTCACAGCGGTGGACCGACAACCTCCTGCGAATACTCATCGTCATCGGGTTGATCGGTGTCTGGGCGCTTATTGCAGCGACCAGCGAACTTGTGCCGTCTCCCGGTGCGTCGGTGTCGGCGGTGTGGGGATTGTTCGTCGATGGCTCGATCTACAGAAATCTCAATGCCACGATGAGTGCTGTCGGACTCGGATTCGTCATCGCAACAGCGGTGGGTTTCCCAATCGGCTACGTCATCGGGCGAAGCAAGTTTCTCGGTGATGTGTTCGATCCGATCATCGCGGGTGCCTTCGCCATACCACGGGTAATCTTCTTTCCGATCCTGCTGCAGATCTTCGGCCTGGGACTCGGGGCGCAGTCAGCGATGGCCGCGTTGGCCGCGGTGTTCCCCATCATCGTCTCGACGGCGGCGGGCGTACGCGCGATCAACCCCATCCTGCTGAAACTCGGCCGGGCCACCGGCGCAAGTCCGCTTCAGACAATGAGCAAGATCGTCGTGCCCGCGATGGCACCCTCTCTCATGGTCGGTATCCGGATCGGCTTCAGCATTGCCTTCATCAATGTTCTGATCGCGGAGTTTTTCGCGACCAGAGCAGGGTTGGGTCAGATGGCGATGCTTGCGTACGGCAAGTTGGATCTACCGACGATGTACGGAGTGATCATGCTGCTGGTCTCGATGGCGCTGGTGGGCAACATCGTCCTGTGGGCCATCGAGCGGAAGATCACCGACGCGGTCAACTGATCGCCGCACGCAACTATCCGAATCGGCAGTGGGCCTTTCCGGCCCATGCCCACACCCATTTTCCGGAGGACACTGATGAGCGCCCTGACTGCCGCAGCAGAGGAATACCAGCGGTTGCGCACCGAATTCCGGGAGAAAGGTCTGGGCGGCCGCATCGGCTTCGGCGTGCGGCCGGCAGTGGTGGTGGTCGACTTGATCACGGGCTTCACCGATCGCCGTTCGCCGCTCGCAGGTGACCTCGATACCCAAATCGACGCAACGAAGATTCTCCTCGCGCTCGCGCGAAAGGCCCAGGTGCCGATCATCTTCTCCACAGTGGCCTACGACGCGGAACTCCAAGAGGCCGGCGCCTGGATCGGCAAGATCCCCTCGAACAAGTATCTGGTCGAGGGCAGTCAATGGGTCGAGATCGACGAGCGGCTCGAACAACAGCCAGGTGAGACGACATTGGTGAAGAAGTACGCATCGTGCTTTTTCGGCACCGACCTGGCCGCTCGGTTGATCAGCCGCCGGATAGACACCGTGATCATCGTGGGCTGCACCACGAGCGGATGTGTTCGTGCCACCGCGGTAGACGCCTGCTCGTACGGGTTCCACACCATAGTGGTCGAGGACGCAGTGGGGGACCGGGCGGCACTACCGCACACTGCCAGCCTCTTCGATATCGACGCCAAATACGGTGACGTCGTCGGACTCGACGAGGCCAGCGCCTACCTCGAGAGCGTTCCGTCGTCGAGTTGACGGTCACAGTGCCCGCGAGAACGTACCTCGCCGGGTGGACCGACACTCACCCGAGCGCCGCCGCTAGCTGATCAGCCGCGTCCGTCAGGGCGCGGCCGATGCTGCGTACCTGTGCCGGGCGCAGGCGGTGCTTGGGCGCTGAAACATTCATTGCCAGGCGCATGCCGGGGGCGTTCGTCGGGACCGAGACGGCCACGGAGGCAACACCTTCCTCGGATTCCTCCCGGTTGACCGCGTACCCGTTCCTTCTGACCTCTTCCAATTGGGCTTCGAGCTCGGTCCGCGTGCTGATGGACTGTGGAGTCACCTGTTCCAGTTCCTCGGTCGGGTACAGCTGATGCAGTTCGTCGAGGGAAAGTTCCGCCAGCATGGCCTTCCCGGTGGACGTGCAGTGCGCTGGCATGACCTTGCCCAACCGGGACGCAACTCGGACTGCCGATGGGCTCTCCAGGGCGGCGATGAAGCGCACGGTTCGACCGTCGAGTGCCCCGATATGGACAGTTTCACGCAGTTCCTCGCTGAGGGTGCGCAGGATCGGTGCCGCCGTCTGAGGAATGTCGAGCCTGGCAAAAATCGCAAACGCGACCCCCGTCAGCGCTGGGCCCGGACGATAGGCCTTGCTGGCCGGATCCTGCCGAATGAAGCCCCGGTACTGGAGCATCGCCAGAAGTCGGTGAGCCGTCGACGACGCAACTCCGAGGTACTGGCTCGCCTCGGTCAGCCGAATTTCGGGCTGTTCCCCGAGCAGCAACAGCAGACGAAGTGCGTTGTCGACGGATTCGATCGGGTACTGCGGTGGTGTCGCCTCCGGCGCCTGTTGCCGTGGACCGTGGTTCTGCATAGCAGAGAGCATACGTGTCAGGTCGGGTGTGCGGTCGACCTGCCAGCGGGTGGAATCCGCGTACGCGCAGGGGGTTGACTCGTCGGGCTGAAGAGAGCAACATCTAGCTAACAGAAGGCGCTTCTGCCTAGCAGAGAGACCGCCATCGTCGATCGAAGAGGAATGAACCTTGGAACCCCGGACGACCCACCACACACAAGCGATGGAAGACATTCGCCGCGGCATGATCCCGGCGCACATCTACAACGACAAAGAGATTTTCGAGCGTGAGAAGGCGACCGTCTTCAGTCGATCGTGGTTGTTCGTCGCGCACGAATCCGAGGTACCGCAGGCGGGGGACTACGTTGTCCGCCGGGTGCTCGAGGATTCGTTCATCATCTCCCGCGACTCCAAGGGTGGGATTCGGGCGATGTTCAACATGTGTCTGCACCGCGGGATGCAGGTGTGTCGCGCGGAAATGGGAAACGCGTCGAACTTTCGCTGCCCCTATCACGGTTGGTCGTACCGAAACGACGGCCGCATCATCGGACTGCCGTTCCACGAGGAGGCGTACGGGGGCGAGGAGGGCTTCAAGAAGAAGGGCCAGACACTCCTCCCTGCACCCAATCTCGACAGCTACAACGGAATGATCTTCATCAATATGGATCCGAACGCGGAATCGCTGTCGGACTATCTGGGCGACTTCAAGTTCTACCTCGACTACTACACCAAGCAGAGCGAGTCGGGGCTCGAGGTACGGGGCCCGCAGCGTTGGAGAGTCAAAGCGAACTGGAAGATCGGAGCCGAGAATTTCGCGGGCGACATGTACCACACGCCGCAGACACACACCTCGGTCGTCGAGATCGGCCTGTTCCGCGAACCCAAAGCGGAGAAGCGCAAGGACGGAGCAACCTACTGGGCAGGACCAGGTGGGGGAACGACGTACAAGTTGCCCGACGGCACCTTCGACGAGCGCATGCAGTACGTGGGATACACCGCGGAGATGACCGACCGGGCCAAGGAGGTGTGGTCGGACGAGCAGCAGCGAGTAATCGGCGCAGACGGCTTCATGATCTCGGCAGCATCGGTGTTTCCGAACCTGAGCTTCGTGCACAACTGGCCGAAGGTCGAGGACGGCGACGACGTTCTGCCGTTCATCTCCATTCGACTCTGGCAACCGATCAGTGAGAACGAGACCGAGGTGTTGTCCTTCTTCGCGGTCGACCGGAGCGCGCCGGAAGAATTCAAGAAGAAGTCGTACAAGGCATACCTGATGTGCTTCGGATCCACCGGCATGTTCGAACAGGACGATGTCGAGAACTGGGTGTCGCTGACGAACACCTCCGCAGGATCGATGGCGCGGCGCCTGTTACTCAACAGTCGCATGGGTCTGCTCGAGGACGGGACACGCGTCTCCGATGAGCTCACCGCCGACGAGTTCCACGGCCCCGGGACGGCGCAGGTCGGATACAACGAGGCCAACCAGCGCAAACTTCTCGAAATGTGGGCGGACTACCTCGAAAAGCCGGCACTGGAGGTGGGGCCGACATCGGTGGGAACCGACAATCCAGACGGAATCAGGCCGCTGACTCCGACGAACGGCAGCTGCGACCACAGCAAGGACGCGACTGTCAACGGGGCGGTGCTGGCATGACCACCTCTGTGCGAGCTACCAATACCGGTTACAGCCGCGTAGGTGAAGGCTCGACCTATTCGGAACAAGCCGTGCTGGGCGACCATGCATCGCGCGTCACGCGCACCGGAACTCCGCTGCGATTCGACGATCGACGGCACCTGGACGCGCACCAATTCTTGATCGACGAGGCATATCTGCTCGACGCACAGGAATACCAAACCTGGCTCGACAACATCACCGACGATATCCACTACCTCATGCCGGTTCGGGTAACCACGGCGCTCAACTCGGGATTCGACACCTCACCAGGAATGGCACATTTCGATGAGAACAAGTATTCGCTGAGCCGGCGGGTCGCGCGGTTCGTCACCGAGCACGCGTGGACCGAGGATCCCCCGTCACGACTGCGCCACTACATCACCAACATCCGAACCTTCCTCACCGACGCGGAGGACCACCTCGTCGTCGAAAGCGCCGAATTGCTGTTCCGCAGCAGAGGCGATGTCAATGAGTCGGCACTCGTCTCGTGTGGACGCGAGGATCTGCTCAGGCGCGTCGGTGACGAATGGAAGCTCGCACGACGCACCATCTTTGTCGACGAGTCCGTGATGCGGATGCAGAATCTCGCGGTGTTCCTATGAGCTTGCAGTGGGAAGGCGAGGAGCAGGACGCACGCGCCGCGCGCCGTGCCACAGACGAGTTCGCGCAGCTCGTGGCTGGTGCCGTCGGTGATCCGCTGACCATCGCCAACGAATTCGCCGAGGTCAACGTGCACAAGGTGGCGACCCGCAACGGCGTACGGCTGCTGGTGCACGCCCCGAAGTCCGGACAGTGGGTCTGTGTGGACCCGCTGGAACTCGAGGCGCTGACCTGGCAGAACCCGGCCACCTTCGCCGCGATGGTGGGAAACATGTTTGCTCCGTTGATCGCAGAGGGAGACAACGAATGACTGGCTGGCTCGACGGCAAGCGTGCACTTGTCGTTGGCGGGGGATCGGGGATCGGGCGAGCAGTCGTCGATGCGTTCCTCGCCGAAGGCGCGTGCGTCGCGGTACTCGAGCGTGACCCGAACAAGTGTCGGGTGCTGCGCGAACACCTACCCCAGGTACCGGTCATCGAAGGTGACGCCACACGCGCGGCGGACAACGACGCTGCCGTCGCGGCTGCGGTCGCCGAGTTCGGAGGGCTCGACACACTGGTCAACTGTGTCGGGATCTTCGACTTCTACCAGGGCATAGAGGACATCCCCGCGGACACACTCGACGTGGCGTTCGACGAGATCTTCCGAACCAACGTGCTCAGCCACATGCACTCGGTCAAGGCCGCCGTACCGGAGCTCCGCAAGCACCGCGGATCGTCGATCGTGCTGGCGGAGTCTGCCTCGTCGTTCTATCCCGGACGAGGCGGAGTGCTCTACGTGTCATCCAAATTTGCCGTACGCGGGCTGGTCACCACCCTGGCCTACGAGCTCGCCCCAGATATTCGCGTCAACGGAGTCGCCCCAGGCGGCACGTTGAACACCGACCTGCGCGGGTTGGCGAGCCTGGGCCGCGACGCCGATCGACTCGACGACAATCCGAATCGTGCACGCGAGTTGGCGGCGCGGACACCGCTCAACGTGGCCCTCTCAGGTGAGGACCACGCGTGGAGCTTCGTCTTCTTCGCTTCCGACAGATCCCGAGGAATCACCGCAGGCGCGACGCATCCCGACGGCGGCTTCGGAATCGGAGCCCCCAAACCTTCGACCCGCTGATACGAGTTCGACCAGTTCGGAAAGAGAGGAAACCGCGATGGCTGTCGTCAAAGCGAATCTTGGTGCATGTCAGGGATATGCCAATTGCGTCGTCGCTGCCGACGACTACTTCGACATCGACGACGACGGTGTCGTCGAACTGTTGAGTGTGGAGGTCCCCGAATCGGAACGGGGACGCGTCGACAGTGCTGCCCGGTCCTGCCCGGTCTCCGCGCTCTGGATCGAAGACTGATGCCGGAATCGACCACGGTCATCGTCGGTGCATCGATCGGTGGTGTCCGAACTGCGCAGGCACTGCGGTCGGAAGGGTATCCGGGCGCCATCGTTCTCATCGGTGCCGAAGGTGAACTGCCCTATGACAAGCCGCCGTTGTCGAAGTCGATCCTGGCAGGTGACTCGACGATGGCCGAGATTACGTTGTTGACCACCGAACAGGCTCGGGAACTCGATCTCGAGCTTCGGTTGGGCCAACCAGCCATACGGCTGAGCACGGCAAACCGGGATGTCGAACTCGCAGACGGTACGAGGGTCGCGTTCGACAACCTGGTGCTCGCCACCGGCGCTCGCGCCCGGCCGTCACCGTGGGGAACGCCGAACGGCCTGCACGTGATACGAACAGCCGCGGACGCCCGCGCACTACGACGCCATTTCGGCACCACCGACCACCTCGTCATTATCGGCGGCGGCTTCATCGGCGCGGAGACCGCGGCAACCGCGGTCGAACTCGGGATGCGCGTGACGCTGGTGGATCCAGAACCCGTGCCCATGGCACGCGTGATGGGTGCGGAGATCGGCGAGCTGTTCATCGACCTCCATCGGCGTCGCGGCGTCGACACCAGATTCGGGGTCGGTGTCGAGTCCGTGCACGGTGAGCACGGGTCCTTCACGATCGGCTTGTCCGACGGGTCGACGCTCGCCGCCGACACGGTGGTCGTCGGAATCGGGGCGATACCGAACGACGACTGGCTCGAGTCCTCCGGTCTCGAGGTGAGCAATGGTGTGGTGTGTGACGTGTACTGCCGTGCAATCGGTCACGACAACATCTACGCAGTCGGCGACGTGTGCCGGTTCGACAACACCCGACGCGGCGGTTTGACCCGGCTCGAGCACTGGACGAACGCGGTGGAGCAAGCCGTCGTGGTCGCCCGGAACATCGCTCGCCCGGACGAGAAGATACGCCACGAACCGGTCGAATACGTCTGGAGTGATCAGTACGACTGGAAGATACAGACGGTCGGACTGGCGGGCTCGTCGACGCACACTGTCATCGGCGAGGTGACGAACAAGGCTCGGTTCGCGGTCTGTTACCCCGACGAGAAAGGCAGACTGACCGGGGTCGTCGTCGTCAACTGGCCGAAAGCGCTTGTCACCGCCCGCAAAGCGATCGCACTCGGGGTCGAATATGCCGAGTTTGTGGCACGTCTCGAGGCAATGACGGTATCAGCCCGCACCACGGTCAAGGAAACCACGTGAACGAGAGGGATATCGAGGGTGCACGGGTCGTCGTAGCCGAGGCGTGCAGGGTTGCCGCTGCCCGGGGTTTGATGGAGGGCATCCTGGGCCACATCAGCTTCAGAGTCTCCCATGACCTTCTGCTCATCAGGTGTCGCAGTGCAGACGACACCGGCGTGGCCTATACACGCCCGTCCGACATTCGACTCGTACGGTTCGACGGAACAGCCGGCGCTCCAGGTGAACTTAACAACGGCTATCAGGTACCCAAGGAGTTGCCCGTTCACGTCGAGTCGATGCGGGCCTCGCCTGACATCCGAGCTGTAGCGCACCTGCACCCCCCGTCGATTGTTGCAGCCGACCTAGCGGGTATCTCGCTGCGGCCCATCTACGGGGCCTACGACATCCCCGGTGCAGTTCTCGCGCGGGGTGGGGTGCCGGTGTACCGCCGCGCAGTGTTGATTCATCGCACCCAACTCGGCAAGGAAATGGTGACGGCGATGGGTGATCGGCCCGTCGTCATCTGCCGCGGACATGGCATCACCTCCGTCGCATCGTCGGTGCAACAGTCGGTTCTGCAGGCCGCCAGCCTGGAAGAGCTGGCGCGCATGTCCTTGGCTGTCGTGAGTGCGGGTGGCACGCTCGTCGACATCGACGACGCCGATTGGGAGGATCTTCCCGACCTGGGCGCCAACTTCAACACCGGCGCAGTCTGGCGACACGAGGTCGCACGCGCAGCGACGGTATAGGCCAATCGTGGGTACCGGCGGTAATTGTCAACCTACTTGAGACACGTGCGTGTTGATTCCCTACGAGTGCGGCGTCTAAACCTGAATCCGTGGATCGCTGATGTCGGTCGGATTAGTTTGTGATGCGCACAGGTGATGCTGTTCGGGGTGTAGTTGATCTGCTGACCTGGTTGTCAGCTCATCCACGTTCGTTGTGTTCCTGGGGTTGGGGCCGGTGCGGCCGGTGTGTCGAGGGTCAGGCTGCTTGGGGTGGCGTGTAGTCGATGGTGTTGTCCCAGAGGGATGTCCAGTGCGCTTGTCGTGGCCAGTGAGCTGGCAGGTGGAGCACGGGTTTGCGTGCGGGCCGGGCGAATCGGGCGGGAACGTTGACCAGGTGCCGGCGCAGGCTGGCGCCGCGGGCGACGGCGTGGTGTCCGCCGGCGAGAGTGCCGGCGGCGCGCAGCAGATTGTGGGTGATCGCGGCGCAGAGCACCCAGGCGCTGTTCGCGCCGAACCGTCCCGACGGGATGTGCGCGAGGGGTCCGTCGATCAGGTCCGCGAACACCGTTTCCACGATCGCGTGCTTGCGGTGGGTGATATCTGCCTCGACGGTCGACAGATCGGAATTGGTGAAGAACGGGTGGTAGCGCCACACCGGGACGCCCCCAAGCACTGCGTGCAGGGAGGGACCCCCACGCATCCGGGTAATTCGCGTCCTTGACCCGGCGCACGATCAGGCGGGCGGTGATCCGGTGGCGGCCGGAGAACGCGGTGTACGAGGTCTCGGCGACCTCGGCGTCGGAGATCAGCTCCCCGGTCTCGGGGTCGATCACCGCACCGGGGTAGTGCACCGGCATCCACTTGTGCTCGTCGATGCCGTCGATGGCCCGGGTGATCCGCGGATTACGGGTCATCACCAGGGAGAACTCGATACCCGCAGCGACCGCGGCGCCGATCACGGCCTTGTTCCCGAACGCCGAATCACCGCGGACCACGATCTTGCCGTGCGCCCCGCAGGCGCGGGCGGTGGTGATCGCCGAACGCAGCTGGGAGGCGGCGCCGCGGCCGGATCCCGTCTTGCCTGCCCGCAGCCGCATCTCGGTGATCACCGGCGCCGCCTGCGCGGTGGACAGGGTCGTGACCAGCGGCGGCAGTCCCTTGCGGAGCAGGGCGCGGCCGGCGATCTTCGCATGCCCGTAGGACGCTCCTTGTTTCTGGTGTCCGTAGACCGGGCGCAGCAGCGAGTCGATGTCGAGGAACGCCCGCTCGGCGATGCCGGGCAGCAGCGGGGTGCGGGCGGCGAGGGCGATCAGGTGTCGGCGCAGCACCGACCCGAGTTGGAGGCTGTGCCCGAAGGTGAACTCGCGCAAGAATATCCCCAGTGTCGACGGCGCGTACACCTGATCGAACAGGGCGGGCATCCCACCGGCCCGGAGCAGGTTCATGTCGTCGATGACGTCCGCTCCGGTGCACATCCCGGCGATGATCGAGGTCAATTTCCCGACCGGGTTCACCGCACCCGAGGCCACCCGTGTGGAGTCGAGGCGGACATGAGTGTCGATCAACTCCGACAGTCCTGCCTGTTCGGCCAGTTCCAGCACCGGAACCAGACCGGCAGACGACACGAGATTGCGTTCGTCGAACACAGCGGATTCGGCCGTGAACGTGTGCGATGATTGCACCGAAAGTGCCCTTCCGTATGTGGACAGTTGTGAAGTGAGAATCTTGATTGTCTCACTACGGGAGACACTTTCACTGTTCACTCGCCGACGATCCCGCTACCCCCTCCACGGATTCAGGCTAAACACGGGGCGCAGGGTCTGACTCGGGTGGCTATCATGGAAAACGCCGCGCTTGTCATCCGGGTCAATATCCTCGCGCGGGGCTGGACCCGAGACTTCGCTGGATACGGCCCGGTGCTGCTCAGAATCGGCGCCAATAATATCTGTTACGTCACTTGAGGAATTGATGTCCTTGGACTCATCGCCACGCGTGCGTGCTCTGCGTGACGACCATGCAGAGCATGGGACTCCTCCGTCAACCCCGGATGACGCGACGATCCGCGATGTACGCCGAATTGAGCCGTCTCGGTGGCCGAGATGCGGCGTCCGGTCAGTCCGCAGTGTTTATGTCTCGTCGTGAAAAGGGCGATTATCCAATGGTTTCCGAATTTGTCGATAATCTCTAGTATGTCATCTATGTGGCGGAAAGCAGGATACCCCAATGGTTTACGTGAAATGGTTAGTGTGAGACAGGGATCCACGCAATCACGGGCTCAGGGAGCAACGCCGCGACCTGGCAAACGGCCCCCGCAATCTGCAGGCCGTAGATGCATCCATCAATTCGAAGAAGTCCGATTCTGACGCCGCGTCGTGGCTGCCGCCGAACAAGGGATACCAGTGCGCCTACGTCTCACGGCAAATCGATGCCGAAGCCCTCTCCGGCTGTGGGTGACCCAAGCGGAGCAGGACTCGATGAGCCCTAGTAGTACTTTGTTACCTCGGCGTGTCGGCTCGAGTTTCGATTCGAATCTCGAGAGGATCCGGGCATGGATGCAGCCGGTCTCGCCCTGGCGTGCGCGGACGGCTTGTCCAACAGTGATGTCTCGCGACAATTGGTGGTCTCGCTTCCCACTGTTGGTAAGTGGCGCAAGCGATTTGTGGAGCGCCGGCTGAATGGCTTGAGTGACGAGGACCGGCCGGGCGCGCCGCGCAAGTTGAGTGATGCCCAGGTCGAGATGGTGATCACCAAGACTCTCGAGGAGCAGCCGGGCAACCGCGAGAGCCACTGGTCGACCCGGTCGATGGCGGCGGCGACCGGGATATGAATTAACGACTCAAGACACTAGCGGCGTTTTGACCACGCCCCGAAAGAACCCCCCAACCGTGACCAAAAACGTCCAGAACGAGCAGGGGCAGACAGCGCCGGCGGCCGCAGATGCCCGATCATCCATGGAAATCTCAACCGTACGGTCACACGGTGTGGTGGGCGACAACCGGTAATACGTGACTCCGGACGAATTCCTCGCGTCCCGGCGATCTACTGGTTCGCCCGGCCGCCGGCCGGGGTCAGAGCAGTAGATGGAAGATGTCGAAGGCGACGCTCCATTCGGCGGTTCCGGGGTTCTTGCGGTCCGGCTCGATCGTGACGAAGGCATGGGCCAGAGCCACGCTCAAGCCTCCGGCGATCAGCGGCAGCCGGCGCTCGGTCTCCTCGGAGAGGGCCACGTCCAACGGCGGGCGGGCCGTCAGTTGATCGAGCAGAGGTTGGAGTTCGATCTCCTCGTCGAGTTTTTCGAACCGGTGGATGCTCTCCTGCAGTCCCTTGGTGATCGGCAGGTCCCACGGTTCGATCACGTCCCGCAGGTTTGCCTTTGCCGAGGCCTTGCCGATGAGGATCAAGTCGTAGATCTTGTCGTCGATGAATTCCGTATAGCGCTTGAGATCGTTCCGGTCGACCTGCAATCCGGCCGCTGCCCGGAAGAACCGCTGGAATTTCACGGTGCCCATCACTGGCATGTCGTCAGCTCCTTTCGAAGTATTCATGGATTTGGCGTACCGCCATCGCTCCTTCACCGACAGCGGATGCGACCCGTTTCACCGAGCCGCTGCGGACGTCGCCCGCCGCGAACAGTCCGGGCCGGCTGGTTTCGAGCGTCCTCGACGGCCGGGCGCTGATCGGCCGGTTGCCGTCCCCTCGGGCGTGGACCGCGTCCACGCCCGTGAGGATGAAGCCGTGGTCGTCGAGTGCGATCGTGTCGGCCAGCCACCCGGTGTGCGGCATCGCTCCGATGAAGACGAACAGGGCGTGCACCCGGATCGTGTCCTGTTCTCCTGTGCGATGGTCCTCGACCACGATTTCTTCGAGGTACTTCTCGCCGTGGACCTCGCGAATCTCGGTGTTCCGGTGGACGGTGACGCGCGGATGGCGCTCGATCTGGTCGACGAGATACCGGGACATGCTCTTTCCGAGGTCGTCGCCGCGGATGAGCAGGTGAACGTGGGAGACACGGTCGGCGAGGAAGACGGTGGCCTGTCCGGCGGAGTTTCCGCCGCCGACGACGGCGACCGGGTCGGTGCCGCACATCCGCGCTTCCTGGTGGGTTGCGGCGTAGTACACGCTCGTCCCCTCCAGTGCCGCGATCCCCGGAACCGTCAACTTGCGATATCGCGCCCCGGTGGCGAGCACGAGGGCCCGGCCGCGAACCGCGCCGCCGTCCGCCAGCCGGAGCACGTGGTGCCCGTCCCCGGACCCCAAACCGGTCACCTCCGCCGACACCAGGATGCGGGCGCCGAACTTCCCGGCCTGGATCACCGCCCGCTCGGCCAATTCGGAGCCGGAGACCCCTGCCGGGAAGCCCAGGTAGTTCTCGATCCGGGAGGAGGTACTGGCCTGGCCGCCGGCGGCGATCGACTCCAGTGTCACCGTGTTCAACCCGTCCGAGGCGCCGTACACGGACGCGGCCAGACCGGCCGGTCCGGCACCCACGACGACGAGGTCGCACACGTCCTGGGCTGCGTCCGGGACCGGGTCCGGGACCGGAAGCCCGACGATGCGGGCGAGTTCCGCATTCGTCGGATTGCGCAGCACCTTCTCGCCGTGCCAGATCACGACGGGAGTGTCCTCGGTGGCGACGTCCAGGCTGCGCAGCAGCTGCTCCGCCCGTTCGTCCCGCTCGACATCGATCCACCGGTGGGGCAATCGGTTTCGCATGGCGAACTCGCGAAGCCGCAACGTGTCCGGGGAATAGCAGGAGCCGATGATCCGGAACCCCGAACCGAGCCCGATCAGCAGGTGCCGGCGCACCAGGTAGGCGCGCAGGATCAGATCGCTGAGCACGGGATCGTGGGCAACCAGCGCGCGCACCCGCTCGGCCGGGACGACGAGCATCTCGCCGTCCTCGATCACCTCGGCGGTGAAGAACGCCACCTGGCCTTCCAGCAGTCCGAGCTCGCCCAGGAAGCGGCGGGGACCGTGCACGCGCAGTATCCGGCGTTCGCCGTCCACGTCGCCCTCGTCGATGATCGCGACCTTGCCGGAGAGGATGACGAAGAAGTCGTTGCTGGGCGCGCCCTCTCGGATCAGCACCTCGCCGGCGTGAACCGATCGACGCGTGCCACCGACCTCGAGCGTCGCGACCTGGTCGTCCGTCAGCCGCGGGAAAGCACCTTCCTCGTCCGGAGTCTCGTCGTCGACCGGCGGAATGTCGCGGGCGGGAACGCGGTCCTCAGACGAAGTTCTGGTCGACATAACACCAGCGCCAATCCTCGCCGGGTTCCATCGACTGGACGATCGGATGGCCGATCGCGTGGGCGTGCGCGCTCGCGTGCTTACCCGGCGAGGAGTCGCAGCAACCGACGTGTCCGCACGTCAGGCACAGCCTCAGATGCACCCACGGGGTTCCGAGGCGAAGACATTCCTCGCAACCCTGCGGAGTCCGGGGCACGACTGGCCGGATCGCGGTCACGTGCGGGTCCACATGGACAGAAGTCATGGCTTCGCCCCCTTGCCTGCATTCTCGGGGAGCGCCTGATCGAGCCACGTGCGCAGCTCCGGTACCGGGGCGGCGCCCGCCTGACGAGCTAGGACCTCACCCCGGTCCATCACCAGCAGAGTCGGCACGGCGCGGACGGTGAACCGTTCGGCCGTCTTGGGCGCAGCATCCACGTCGACCTTGACCAGCTTGATCTGACCCGCGCGTTCCCTGGCGAGCTGCTCGAGCGCCGGACTGACCATGCGGCACGGGCCGCACCACGTCGCCCAGAGGTCGACGAGCACAGGCACCGAGGACTTCTCGGCGACCTCCGCGAAGTCGACGTCCCCTGCCGAGGCGATCCAGGGCAGCGGCTCGTGGCAGTTCCCGCAGCGCGGTTTGCCGTCCCCGGCCGCCGGCACCTTGTTGACCTTGCCGCAGTTCGGGCACTTCACCTTGTCGGATCCCATGACGACACCTCTTCTCAGGCCGCCGCGACGGCGGGTTCCGCATACGCGACGGCGAGCTCGCCGCCGTCCACCGTGACACCGATGGTGCCACCCGGTTCGATCTCCCCGCGCAACAGCGCACGACCGATCTTGGTCTCGACCTCGTGGGCGATGTACCGCCGCAGCGGCCGCGCACCGTAGACCGGATCGAACCCGCGTTCGGCGATGAGCCGGCGCGCCTCCGGCGTGATATCCAGGTGTATCTGCCTCTCTGACAACCTATTCCGAAGATCGGTGAGTTGCAGTTCGACGATGTGCTCGATCTGGGGCAGGGTGAGCGGGGTGAACAACACGATGTCGTCGACCCGGTTGAGGAACTCGGGACGGAAGTGCCCGCGCAGTTCCGCCAGCACCCGCTCCCGGGCGTCCGGCTTGATCTCGCCGTCGGCTGTGACTCCCTCGAGCAGATGCTGGGAGCCGATGTTGGAGGTCATGATGATCACCGTGTTCCGGAAATCGACCTGCCTGCCTTGGGAATCGGTGATCCGGCCGTCATCGAGCACCTGCAGCAGGGTATTGAAGACGTCGGCGTGGGCCTTCTCGATCTCGTCGAAGAGCACCACGGAGTACGGCTTGCGGCGCACCGCCTCGGTGAGCTGGCCACCCTCGTCGTACCCGACGTACCCGGGGGGCGCACCGATGAGCCTGCTCACCGTGTGCCGCTCCTGGTACTCGCTCATGTCCAGGCGCACCATGTTGTCTTCGCTGTCGAAGAGGGCACTGGCCAGCGTCTTTGCGAGCTCGGTCTTTCCCACGCCCGTCGGGCCCAGGAAGATGAACGAACCGATCGGCCGGCGCGGATCACGGATACCGGACCTCGCCCGGATCACCGCGTCTGCGACCAGTTGCACCGCCTCGTCCTGACCGACGACCCTCTCGTGCAGAATCTCGTCGAGCTTCAACAGCTTCTCCCGCTCACCTTCCTGCAGCCGGGCGACCGGGATACCCGTCCATGCGGCCACGATCTCTGCGATCTCGTCTTCGGTGACCACCTCACGCAGCAACGGATTCCGGCCCTGCCTGGTGGCCAGTTGCTCCTCCGCCGCCTCGAGCCTGCGTTCGAGCTCGGTGATCTCGCCGTATCGCAATTCGGCGGCCCGATTGAGGTCGTAGTTGCGCTCCGCCTCCTCGGCCTCGTGGCGCAACCGTTCCAGCTCTCCCCGCAGCTCCTGCACCCGCCGGATCGCCTGCCGCTCCGCCTCCCACTGAGCGTGCCGGGCGTCGGCCTCGGCCCGCAGATCGGCCAGCTCCTTACGCAGCTCGTCGAGGCGCGCCTTGCTGGCCGCGTCCGTTTCCTTGGACAGCGCGGCCTCCTCGATCTCCAGCCGGGTCACTTTCCGGGTGAGCTCGTCGAGTTCGGCGGGCATCGAATCGATTTCGGTGCGTAGCCGAGCGCACGCCTCGTCTACCAGATCGATCGCCTTGTCCGGAAGGAAGCGGTCGGTGATGTACCGGTGCGAGAGGGTCACGGCGGCCACCAGTGCGCCGTCCTGAATCTTCACGCCGTGAAACACCTCGAGGCGCTCTCGAAGTCCGCGCAGAATCGAGATCGCATCCTCGGCGCTGGGCTCGTCGACGAGAACGGTCTGGAAGCGACGCTCCAGTGCCGCATCGGATTCGATGTGCTTGCGATACTCGTCGAGAGTGGTGGCACCGATCATGTGCAGTTCGCCGCGGGCGAGCATCGGCTTGAGCATGTTGCCGGCGTCGAGAGACCCCTCGCCTCCGACTGATCCCGCACCGACCACTGTATGTAACTCGTCGACGAACAACAGGATGCGCCCCTCGGCCGCCTTCACCTCGGACAGCACCGCCTGCAGTCGCTCCTCGAACTCGCCGCGGTACTTCGCGCCGGCCACCAGGGAACCCATGTCGAGCGAGAAGATCGTCTTGTCGCGCAGGCCCTCGGGCACGTCGCCCCGGACGATCCGCTGGGCGAGGCCCTCGACGATCGCGGTCTTACCGACGCCGGGGTCGCCGATCAGCACCGGATTGTTCTTCGTCTTCCGGCTCAGGATCTGCGTTACCCTGCGGATCTCGGCATCCCGGCCGATGACCGGATCGAGTTTGCCTGCCCGGCCCTCGGAGACGAGATCGCGCCCGTACTTCTCCAGCGCCTCGTACGCCCCCTCCGGGGTCGCCGAGGTGACGCGCTGATTGCCGCGCACTTTCGTCAGCGCCGTGAGGAAGGCGTCTCGTGTGACCCCATGACTGGCGAGGACCCGTCCGGCCGCACTGGCCGATCCCTCCTCGGACAGGGCCATCACGAGATGCTCCACCGACACGTAGGAATCCTTGAGTCGCTTCGCCTCCCGTTCCGCGGCGTCGAGCAGCTTGGCCAGGCGCTGGGTGATCATCACCTGACCGGGTGTCGCGCCGGGGCCGCTGACCTTCGGCCTACGCGACAGTTCCCGTTCCAGATCGGATCGCAGGGCATCGACGTTCGCGCCCGCCTGCTCGAGCAGTCGGGGGACCAACCCTTCCTGCTGATCGACCAACGCGAGCAGCAGGTGCTCTCCGTCGACCTCGGTGTGACCCATTCTGGTCGCTACGTTCTGGGCTTCCTGCAGGGCTTCTCGTGACTTTTCAGTCAGGCTGCCGGTGTCCATGGGGGTGTCCTCCTTCTGCGGGAAGCTGCTTCGAGTTTCTCGATTCGATCCAGCAGATCGAGCACGAGCCCGATTGCCGAGTAGTTCAGGCCCAGACCGGTCCGCAGCCGTTGGATGCGGGCGGCGTGGACCACTTCGGATGGTTCGAACGACATCTCGCCGCCGGTGTCGCGGTGGGCGTCGAGCAGGCCGAGAGCCACAAGCTTTCGTGCCAGGTCCGGGTGCAGCCCGGTACGTTCGGCAAAGGCATCTGGCGACAATCTGGCACGGCGAACCAATACGTACTGCGTGACCGGGGTCGGGGTGCTCATTTCTCTTTCCTCGGATCGAAGTTCGATTCGGCGGCCAACTGCTCGAACAGCTCGCGTTCGCGTGCTGTCGGTTTCGACGGCACCATCACCTTGATCTCGGCGTAGAGGTTGCCGTTGGCGCCCCGCGGATTGGGCATTCCTTCTCCCCGCAGGCGCAGCTTCCTTCCCGTCGACGAGCCCGGCACCACTTTGACTTTCGCCTCGCCACCCGGGGTGGGAACGACGACGGTCGACCCGAGGACCGCCTCCCATGGCGATACGGGCAGGTCGACGTAGATGTCCCGGCCCTGTACCCGGAACCGGGAATGCGGCTTGATCCGCACCACGAGGTACAGATCCCCGGGCGGCGCGTCACCGTTGCCCCGCCCGCCTTGCCCGGCCAGCCGGATTCTCTGGCCGTCCAGGACACCGGCCGGAATGTCGACGTCGTACTGCCGTCCGTCCAGTCTGAGAGTGCGTTTGCCGCCCCGAAACGCCTCTTCCAGGGTCAGTTCCAGTTCCGCTTCCTGATCGGCGCCGGGAATCGGCCCGTACCCGCCACCGCCGCCGAACATCTGCCCGAAGAGGTCCTCGAAGTCGACGCCGCCCTCGCCACCGACACCGTGACCGAAGTGCACCCTTCTGCCCCCGCCCCCGCCGCCGTACCCACCGCCGCCGTACCCACCGGCGCTTGCCCGGACCCGTTCGTCGTAGTCCTCGGGCACCCGCCGGAAGTCGTCACCGAATCGGTCGTAGCGTTTCCGGGTGTCCGGGTCGGACAACACCTGGTAGGCCTCGTTGGCCTCCTTGAACTTGTCCTCCGCAGTGGGGTCCTTGTTCACGTCGGGGTGATACTTGCGGGCCAGCTTGCGGTACGCCTGCTGGATTTCGTCGGTGCTGGCGCCGCGGGGGACCCCGAGCACTTCGTAGTAGTCACGCGCCATCGGTGCTCACCCCTCGGGGCGGCTGACGACCACCGAGGCGGGACGCAATTGCCGCCCGTCCTCTCCGTAGCCCGGGCGCAAGACCTCGATCACGGTCCCGGAGGGAAGGTCGGGTTGGGTCACCACGCTGACCACTTCGTGGAGCTCCGGGGAGAACGGCACACCGACCTCGTCGTGGCGCTCGAAGCCGAGCCGTGACAGCACCTGCACCGCCTGGTCCCGGATCGCCTTCACGCCCTCGACGACGGCCTGGGGATCGCTGCCCGCATGGGCCAGCGCGAGCTCCAGATTGTCCAGCACCGGCAGCCACGCCGCCGAAACCTTCGCCACCTCCGCGGCGCGTTCCCTGTCCAGATCCTTGGCATACCGCTTGCGCAGGTTGTCCAGATCTGCGAGGGCCCTGCGCCAGCGGTCCTCGAGTTGAGCCAGCTCGGCCCCCGTCTCGGTCTGATCCGTGTCGGTGCGATCAGGCGCCGTCTCGGTCTGATCCGTGCCGGTACCGTCGGTAGCCGGCTCGGTCGTCGAATGATCTGCAGACCTTTCCATCGTGTGCCTCAGCTTCGATCGAATTCGGCGTCGATCACGTCGTCGTCATCCGACGACGCAGCGTCTCCGCCGCCTGCCTGGTGTCCGTCGCCGCCGCCGGCCGGGACCGGGGCGAGCCCGTAGAGCAGCTGCTGCAGCTCCGAGGTGAGTGGCTGTACCTCCGCGGGTGAAGCACCGTCCTTCACAGCTTTCCTGGCGTCGGCGATCAGCATCTCGGCGCGTGCCTTGTCGTGCGGTGGGGCACTGTCACCGAGTTCGGCGAGTCGCCGTTCCACTTGATATGCAACCGAATCGAGCTCGTTACGCGCGTCGACCGCCTTGCGCAGCGCCTCGTCCTCGCCCCGGTTCCGTTCGGCCTCCGCGAGCATGCGCTCGACCTCACTCTGATCGAGGTTGCCCTGTTCACTGATCGTGATGCTCTGCTCCTTGCCGGTGTCCTTGTCGCGTGCGGTGACGTGGAGGATGCCGTTGGCGTCGATGTCGAACGTGACTTCGACCTGGGCCTCGCCGCGTGGCGCGGGGCGGATGTCTTCCAGCCGGAACCGGCCGAGCACCCGGTTGTCGGCGGCCCGTTCGCGTTCGCCCTGCAGGACCACGACGTCCACGGCGGACTGGTTGTCTTCCGCGGTGGAGAACACTTCACTGCGCCGGGCCGGGATCGTGGTGTTGCGCTCGATGATCTTGGTCATCACCCCGCCCTGGGTCTCGACGCCGAGGGACAGCGGGGTGACATCGAGCAACAGCACATCGGAGAC
Source organism: Rhodococcus sp. NPDC059968 (assembly GCF_042738615.1). NCBI lineage: Bacteria > Bacillati > Actinomycetota > Actinomycetes > Mycobacteriales > Nocardiaceae > Rhodococcus > Rhodococcus sp. NPDC059968. The sequence continues at coordinate 5,010 of NZ_JBHWUE010000037.1, read as the reverse complement.
CTCACCCTTGAGCACGCCCGCCTGGACTGCGGCACCGAGCGCCACGACCTCGTCCGGGTTGACGCTCATGTTGGGGTCCTTGCCGCCGGTGAGCCGGCGAACCAGCGCTTGCACCGCCGGAATACGTGTCGAACCACCGACCAGGATCACCTCGTCGATGTCGTTGGCGGTGACCTTGGCGTCACTCATTGCCTGCTTCACCGGGCTGAGGCAGCGTTCCACCAGATCCGCCGTCAGATCCTCGAACTTCGATCGCATGATCGTGGTGGTGAGGTGCTTGGGACCGTTCGCGTCAGCGGTGACGAAGGGCAAGTTGACCTGGGCCTGCGTCACCGAGGACAACTCGACCTTGGCTTTCTCCGCGGCCTCGAAGAGGCGCTGCAACGCCTGCGCATCCTTGCGCAGATCGATGTTCTCCGCACGTTGGAATTCGTCGGCGAGGTAGTCCACCAGACGCCGGTCGAAGTCGTCGCCGCCGAGGTGGGAGTCGCCTGCCGTGGAGCGAACCTCGACCACTCCCTCGCCGACGTCGAGCAGGCTCACGTCGAAGGTGCCGCCGCCGAGGTCGAAGACCAGTACGGTCTCGTGGGTCTGCTTGTCCATGCCGTACGCCAGTGCCGCAGCGGTCGGCTCGTTGATGATCCGCAGGACTTCGAGGCCTGCGATGCGGCCGGCGTCCTTGGTGGCGTTGCGCTGCGCGTCGTTGAAGTAGGCCGGAACGGTGATGACCGCTTCCTTGACCTTCTCACCGAGGAACTTGCTCGCGTCGTCGACGAGCTTGCGCAGCACGAGGGCACTGATCTCCTCCGGCGCGTATTTCTTGCCCCGCACGTCGAATCGTGCCTCACCGTTGTCACCCGCTACGACGTCGAAGCTGACCGCTTTGGCCTCCTCGGAGATCTCGTCGTAGTGGCGGCCGATGAAGCGTTTCGCCGAGTAGATTGTGCCCTTCGGGTTCAGGATCGCCTGCCGTCGGGCGAGTTGACCCACCAGGCGCTCGCCGCTCTCGGTGAACGCCACCACCGACGGCGTCGTCCGCGCTCCCTCGACATTGGAGATCACCACCGGCTCGCCGCCTTGCCAGCTTGCGATGACCGAGTTGGTGGTGCCCAGGTCGATGCCTACCGCGGTTGCCATGACTCATTCCTTTCGATCGGTCCGGCCGGTGAGCAGGCGGACGGCTTCGTCCGCGACCTCGACGTCGGCGAGGACTTCGTAGTGACGTGGTTGTAATGACTGGATTGAGGTGAAGTCGCGCCGGCCGCCCTGCAGCGCGTACATGAGCAGGCCGAGCAGAGCACCTATGAGGGCGCCGAAGATCAGCCCGTAGAAGGCGAGCGCGAGGCCCGTGAGCAGCGGCTGGACCCAGTTGAGTAACCCGAAGATCCAGCCGAACAGTGCGCCCGTCAGCGCGCCCGCGGCGGCGCCTCGCAGAGCGGCCCAGCCGTAGTTCAACCGGCCGACGACCTGCTCGACCAGCACGAGATCACGTCCGACGATGGCCACCTTCTCCACCGCGAAGTGTTGGTCGGAGAGGTAGTCGACGGCGCTTTCGGCGTCGGCGTAGTTGTCGAACGTTGCTATTACCTGGCGTGCAGGTTGGTTTGGCCTCACCGCGGAGGTTCCGCCACTGGACTCTGACATCACGCCCCCTCGGCGTCGATAATTTGGGGTTTCGCCGGGCCCGCGCGTACCGGTTCGGCGTCCGGTCGGTCGGTCTACGGGTTGAGCTCACGGACGGCCCAACCGCATGAGAGTTCTTCATCCGCCTGTGGGCGTCGACGAAACGGGGGGACGGTGGCGGCCACACCCAGCCCTGGGCGCGGCTGTCCGCCGGAAACCGCTCGAGGCGACTGGTATCCGCGGACTCCGAGCATCAGCCACTACAGTGGTGCTTCCGCGAGTAGAACTCCCGATGCAAGGGATTCTCGCAGCCGACGCGTTGTGTGACAAGGTTCCGGTAAGTCGAAAGTAGGAAGGCGATTCGGTCCTGACAGCACAGTTCTCCGGAACCGTGGGAAATTCAGCTTCCTCAGCCTCATGTACAGGATCAGGTTCTCGGCGGTGGGGCCTAAGCCTTTGGCGCAGAAGCGAACCAGTGGCGAAATCCGAATTTCCAGCTGTCGGACTGGGCCGTCCAGCGGGGTCACCGAGACCTGATTCCGGTGTACGGCAACCGAATCGGGCAAAAACGGGGGAACTGGTTTTGAAAGTGAAAGTAGTACAACAATATACGACTCGTCGCCATAGCAGTTGAGGCACGTACACTGCAATCGTCGATTTCGATTGTCTATGGATATTTGACGCGGCTCGGGAGTCGCCGACCACGGGCGGAGCCAGGGGTATGTTAATCGGGTGGGCCCGCTCGCGGCAGGTGCTTGTAGGAGACAGATTCCTCAGGGAGGCGGTCGCTGATGCACCTGCCCCGCCAGACGTAGGACACCTCGATGAGCGCTTCGACGGCACCGGCTCACCACCCTGCCAACACGCGATGGCCGAGTTGGTGGTGCCCAGGTCGATGCCTACAGCGGTTCCCATCACTCATTCCTTTCGATCGGTACGGCCGGCGAGCAGCCGGCTGGCTTCGTCCGCGACCTCGACGTCGGCGAGGACTTCATAGCGGCGGGGCTGCAATGAGTAGACCGAGGCGAAATCGCGCCGCCCCCGTTGCAGCGCATACATGAGCAGACCGAGCAGAGCACCCATGAGGGCGCCGAAGATCAGCCCGTAGCAGGCGAGCGTGACACTCGCGAGGAGCGGCCGCACCCAGTCGAAAAGGCCGAAGATCCACCCGATCAGCGCGCCGGTCAGCGCGCCGGTCAGCGCACCCCGTAGTGCCGCCCAGCCGTAATTCATCCGGCCGAGGACCTGCTCGACCAGTTCGAGATCGCGGCCGATGATGGCCACCTTCTCCACCGCGAAGTGCTGGTCGGAGAGGTAGTCGACGGCACGCTCGGCGCCGGCATAGTTGTCGAACGTTGCTATTGTTCGGTGGGCGGGCTCGTTCGGGCGCACTGCCGATGTTCCCGCACTCGACTGTGTTGCCATCATTGCTCCTATGCGTGAATTCTCTGCGGCGGCGCCGACTCCGCTTCGAACCGGTCAGGGCCACCCATGACTCGAGCCCCAGCTGCGCTGGTTCGGAGATACCTCCTCCGATCGCTCGGTTCCCGAGTCTTCCGCGACGACCGCAACCGGCGTAGGGCACAAGGTCAATGACCCTCGTTGCCTGTCAGAGGACTTCCGACCTCTACCCGCCCTTTCTCGCACGATGCGCGGGGTACGGCGCCCGGTGTAGCCGTGCCGCGCTCGTCTAACCGAGGTGCATTCCCTCGACGGCGCCCTCTCCTTGCTTTCGCTGACTATCGGACGGGGATTCGTCCGCGCACATCACCTGAGTTGCCGCACACCGATAATCAGGTGGCGCCGGTACCGGGCGAAATACGCCGAGCGGTATGACTGTGACGCTGTGGATGGGGGTCGCACGGCCGCAGGTGGACCTCCGACCCGAAAGCGGTGACCTTCTGCCCTACGGCGACGATCTTCTGGCCGCGACCATCGATATCACTGACAGGCACTTCCGCCGTCCCATCACCCGGTCACGAAAGGTAGGAAACAACATGACTGCCGACCGTCCGATCGTCGTCGGAACAGACGGATCACCGTCATCGCTGCAGGCAGTGTCGTGGGCCGCGAAGGAAGCGGCGCTACGAAACTCTCCCCTGACGGTGCTCACCACGACGCTCCGTCCGGGCGTCTACGGCGCCCCCGTCGGCCTGCCCGCCAGCTTCTTCGAAGAAGAGGAACTCGAAGCCAAGAAGAGGTTGGCCAGGGCCGCCGAGGTCGCAGCCGACGCAGTGCCCGGTCACTCGCTCGAAATCCACACCGTCCTCGGCACCGAGACACCCGCCGGTGAACTCCTCGAGCATGCGAAAACTGCGGGCATGGTCGTCGTCGGTGCGAACCGGCAAGGAATCATCGAAAGGATGTTCCTGGGCTCGGTCAGCTCGGCCGTCGCCACCCACGCACACCGCCCCGTCGCCGTCATCCACGGCCTGCCCGACACCGACATCACCGACCTCTCAGGACCCGTCGTCGTCGGCGTCGACGGATCCGCGCACACCGAACCCGCCATCGCCATGGCATTCGAGGAAGCCGCACTGCGGCAATCCGAACTCGTGGCCGTCCACGCCTGGTCCGACGTCGATCTTCACCTCGCATTCGAGGGCGGCACCGACCCCATGTGGATGCAGGAGGTCGTGAAGAACGAAACAGCCCGGTTGTCGGTAAGGCTCGCCGGCCACGCCGAGAAATACCCGGACGTGACGGTCCGCCCAGTCGTCGTCATGGACCAACCCGCACACGGTCTGCGTGAGCAAGCCGAAAATGCGCAGCTTCTCATCGTGGGTAGCCGCGGGCGGGGCGGATTCACCAGCATGCTGCTGGGATCGACCAGCAGGACGTTGATGAACTCGGTCAACTGCCCGCTCCTCATCGTCCGGTAGCCGCCCCTGGCATGGCGTCGGTCCGGCACGGTCAGCGCTCGACGTGTGCCTCGAGCTCCATTCATTCGCCGCCTCCGTTTCAGGTGATGTCCGTTGTCGACAGGCGCCACATCGTCGTCGCCATCGGCGTCGACGGCTCGTCGGCCGCGACGCAGGCCGCGCGGTGGGCGGCGGTGGTCGCCGCCCACCGCCGCAGCGTTCCCCTCCACCTGGTTCACGTGGTCCAATTGCCCACGGTGGCGAGTCGCACGAAGCCCCGGCCGGAACCGTTCGTGCCGACGGCGAACGGATCGTCTCGAATGCGCTTTCGGTCGTAAGCAACGATCAGCCCACCCTTCCGGTCGAGGGTTCGCAGCTGCCCGCCGGGACGACCGCCGACTTCTAGAGTTGGCCGACGACGCTTCCATGGTTCGGAGTGATTGCGGCACACGACAAATCCGTGCGGGTCCTGCCCCGGGGTCATCAGCTGACCGGGCAGCTGGCACTGCTGTTCACGATGGTGACA
>NZ_JBHWUE010000036.1:0-100988 GCF_042738615.1 Rhodococcus sp. NPDC059968 | reverse complement strand
GGGCCGAAGCGGCCGTCGACGAGCAGGGCCCACACGTTGCCGAAGGTGACGTGCCCCTCGACGAGTTCTTCGATGTCGACGCCGCGGTAGCGCAGCGCGCCGCCGTCCTTGTCGGGTTCGGCGATGTCGCTGGTGAACGCGACCACACCTTCCAGTCCGCTGACAAAGTCAGCCGGTACCAGGGACGCTGATGTTCGGACGACGGCAATCGGCGCAACTGTTTTCATCCGAACTCCTTTAGTGAACTTTGAAGAATGTCGCCCACACCGGGCTACCGCGTCCTGTGAGGTATGCCATTCCCAACCGTCGCGCCCGGCTTGCGAAGTGCGCGGCATCCAGTGTCTATCTGTGTGCGTATTCGATCTAAAGCGAGAGGAAACACGGACGGTCACGTTCTGGCCGCAGGAACGCAGGAACGCAGGTACTGGGTCGTAGGTTCTCTATGAACGCTGGTGTCGGTAGTTCGCAGTCTCCAGCGCGAATTTGGGCATCGCGATACTCCCGTACTGTCCATGGAGGAAGGCAAGTGGTTCTCGCGCGGAGTCTGCATACAGATCCCGAACCAGGCCCAGCACGATATGGTGATCACCCGCGTCGACGATGTCGTGGAACTCGCAGTCAATCCATCCGGCCGTCCCTTCGATGATCGGGGCTCCTGATGGCGCCTCATGCCAGCTCACGGACGCGAATTTGTCTGTGCCGCTCATGGCAAATGTCCGGCAGATAGCTTCCTGATCGTGGGCGAGGATGTTGACACAGAAAGACTTTGCGGTTTTGATCTTCGGAAAGCTAGTCGACGTCTTGGTAGGTAAGAACGCGACAAGAGGCGGCTGGAGCGACACTGAGGTGAACGAGCCCACCGCTAAACCCGCAGGAGAACCCTCCGAATCGACTGCGGTCACGATGGTTACCCCGGTCGGGTAATGCCCAAGTACCTTACGGAAGTGCTGGTTGTCCCACTCCCGGTCCTCGCCCTCCACGTGGGCGCGTACCGCATGACCGTCTGACGAGCACCAACCCTGCCGGCGGGCGTAGTCGAGCATCGCTGCGAACCTATCTGCCCATTCGGGTCCTCGCCCGTATCCCGCTCGGCTACGCAGCGCCGACACAGATAACCAGACGTGGTCCTCGTCCGCGACGGAACCGAGTTCCGCCCGTTCCAACAGTGCACCCAACTCGGAGGCCAACTGACCTCGCGTTCCCTGAACGTGCAGGCGCTTGCAGTCGCCGGGCTGTAAGACACTGACATCCACCGTGTCGTTGTCGTCAGAGACCAGCACAATCACGTAAACCTCCAAGATGCAACTGAAGAGTTGACCATGTCCTCGACCCGCCCCGCGATGAGGCGGCCGAACCTGAACTACGAAACAACTCAGAGAAACTCGATAACTTCGCTAGCGTCGAGTCGAGGCAACCGTTCGAACCAGGCCTCCGGTCCGGGCTTTCCCACGTTCACGATCAAGATGGAATGACGCGTCCCATCGGGGAAGAATTCGGCGTCAACGCCTGACGCATCGAATCCCGACATTGGGCCAGCGGCCAAGCCGGCGGCACGAATCGCCAAGATAAGATAGCCGGCCTGCAGGGCTGCATTGAACTCGCTGTTTTTACTACGGAAATCTCTATCTGCGTGGCGCGCTGCCGGATTTGGAACATAGGGAAGCAGCCGATCGAGATGTAGGTGGTAGTCGGCGTCGGCCGCCAGGATAAGCACGAGTGGCGCTGCTATCGCCTTCTCCTGGTTTGCGCCCAACATGTGAGGCACAAGCCGATGCTTCGCTTCTGGGCTGCGCACCGCATGGATGCGGAGGGGCTGCGAATTCCCGCTGGAGGGCGCCCACTTGAACAACTCATATATTTCCATGAGCTGTTCGTCGGTTACAGGCTCATCCGTGAACGAATTGGCCGTGCGGGCTCCTCGGAAGAGAAGCTCCTGGCCATCCTTATCGAGCGCAATCAAGCTGCCCTGATCCTGCGACGATGTGGTCACGATCGACGCACTCCTCTCTTGATGGATTTCGGCTGAGTCCGGGCCAGTTCACCGGACCCAGCCGATCACGGCCGAGGCGGGCGGCGATCGACCAGCCTTCCGTGTCATCGAATTGTATTCGAGATTTTCATCGGCGTCTAGCTCTGGATGAAACAGTATCCGGAGATTCTTTGCGTGAACGTTCTTGCTGCTGCTCGCGAGACCACACACCGGACGACTTGCGCACTCAGAATTCAGCACAGACCGACCGCCAGGTGGTGCCGGACCCAGTCTGACGAGAGGTGACCATTCGGACGGTAGCTTCCGGGACACGGTTTGGCCCCATACGGACTCGGGTCGAGTTTTGAACACGGGTACGAAGGTTCGAAACTACCCGAAATTCGACCCGTTCTCGCAGACCCGCAGTGGGTCCCCCCGGGTGGGCACAATCGGCCCCGTCAGCGTCGGTGTCCAGGCAGCCGGCAATCACGGCTCGAGGACGATTCAGCGCTCAGCTATGGCAGATGTGCATACGAACAGCGCTGATTGCCCACTGCCCCCTTCTTCACACCCGCGCGGACGCCGGGACAACCAGTTCCTTGAGCGGGGTGGAGATATCCGCCCCTCGCTGCGCAGGGATCGTCGCACCTACCGCAAGCGCCCGGCGGACTGCCATGTACTCCGGTGCGCGATTGACGCAGTCCGCCGCGATGAGCCGGCCGTTCTTGTAATAGAGCGCAGTGAATTTCTCTTCGTCGAGGTTTCCTCGCACGACGACATCGTCGAATCCTAAAGACAGGCCGGTGATTTGAAGCTTGAGCTCGGCCTGGTCTGACCAGAACCATGGCACGGCGGTATACGGAGTGGGTTGCCCCATCACACTCGCCGCCGCAACACGTGATTGGTCTTGGGCATTCTGCACTGACTCCAGACGTACATGGCCAGAAGCTGACATTGGATGCGGCATCGTGGTGCAATCGCCCGCGGCGACCACCCTGTGGTCACTCGTCCGGGCATATTTGTCGACAAGAATGCCACTTTCCACGCCAAGGCCAATCTGCTCGGCAAGTTCGGTCCTCGGAATGACTCCGACACCCACGACCACAAGTTGCGCCCGAACCAATTCACCGTCGTCCAATCGCACGCCGCTGACTGCTCCGTCGACGCTCTCGAGGCCTGCGACCGACCGACCGAGCAGCACCCGGCTTCCTCGCCGTCGATGAGCCTGGGCGAGAAAGTCGGAAACGACGGGAGCGACTGCACGTGCCACGAGACGAGGCGTGGCCTCGATAACAGTGACTTTCTTGCCGCGCACCCGCGCAACAGCAGCCGCTTCCAGCCCAATGAAGCCTCCACCTATGACCACGACATCGCTGACGTCGGGCAACGCCCGCGCGAGGAGATCGGCATCGTCGATGTCACGAAGGTAGAAGACACCATTCAAGTTCGATCCGGGTATCGACAACCGGCGAACCCGCGCACCTGTAGCAAGCGCGAGTGACCCGAACGGGAGTTGCCGTCCGGCCCCCGTTTGAGCGCTGCCCGCATCGAGATCGACGCTCGTGACACGCTCACCTAGGACGAGATCGATCTTGTTATCCGTGTAGAACTCAGGATTACGAAGGCTCAGGGACGAAGGTGTCGCGTCTCCAGCCAAGTAGGCCTTCGACAGAGGAGGGCGTTGGTACGGGTGGTACGGCTCCGCCCCGACCAACGTGATCGGTTCGGTGTAACCAAGTTCTCTCAGGGAGACCGCGATCTGGACACCGGCCTGACACGCTCCGACGATCAGGGTACCGGCGTTCACATCTGTTCCGCGGGGATGACGACGCTCAGGCCGTCGAGTTCGCTGGTGACCTTCAGCTGGCACGACAGTCGACTACCGGCGACTCGCTCGGCGAGCGCCCCGTCGAGCATGTCATCCTCAAGACTGACGGCTGGACCGACTACCGATTGCCATTGCTCGTCGACATACACGTGGCAGCTCGCACACGACAGGGCCCCTCCGCATTCTGCGATAATGCCAGGAACCCCGGCTTTGAGTGCCACGTCGGCGACCGTCTGCCCCACCGGGGCGTCGACTTCGTGTTGCACGCCTGCAGGATCGGTGTATGCGATCGTCGGCATGTGCGGTCCTTTCCTTGTCGAGCGAGACACCTGACCTCGAGCGCCCCAACGGCGACTACTCCCAGATTCGGACGGCCAGGCCAACGGTTCGTGTCCTTGACGAGCTGGTTCGCCCTGCTGCCAATCGCCGCAGTACCACTCTGACACCCGACCATTCTGCATCGAATTTGAATTCGACACAAGTGGTTACAAAATCCAATTTTGCAAAATCAATTCGAAGTTGAAGCTGGGTGGGCGGCACAGCCGACGCCAAGTCGGCAGGTCGGTCGTGCCATCACGAAACGGCATCCAATCATCGCGGGGAGGGACGCTCCAATGCCTCCTTCGCGCTGTACATGCCCATGCGATTGAGGTCGGCCGCATTCCACTACGCACCCTGCGCGCCACCGAAGTCATGGCCAGGTCGAATGACAACTCGGTTAAAGGTAGTCAACGCCGTACCTAGCTGACACTCCCTCGTTGGCTGCCGCGTCGGGAACGCGCCCGGGTGGGGGAAGTTCGAGTGATTCGGCCGGGATCCCGGCTTCGCGAATCAGATTCTCGAATCCAGCCGGCGCAGACACCATGAGCCAACGCGCGCGCTCGCTCTCCACCCCGTATGCATGGGGCGTTCCCTGGGGAGTGGTACAGGATTGACCAGGACCGAGGTGCACCGTCTCTTCGCCGACGTGAACCACCATCCGACCGTCGAGAACGTGAAACGATTCGTTCTCACAGGTATGAACATGCCATGGGCCCGCAAACGTTTCGGCTTCCATCTCAACCAAGGCGAATCTGCCATCGCTCGCCTTACCATCGATGTGAATACGCGCGAGGTAGTGGGCGAACCAGATTGCCTCGACGTTTGATTCTCTGGTCATCTGTACCTTTCCGAATTTCTTCTCCATGTGACAAACGGGGTTGCTCGCATGCCGAAGCCGCGAACGGGCATCAGTTGATTTGGTCATACTTTTCTTGACTTTGGATCAATGCCTCGGTAATCACTTCGAGTACTCGGTGCCCGTTCTGATTGTCCAGAGTCCCGATCGAGGTCACCGCTGCACGACCGCGGCTGTCGACGTTGAGTTGGTCGAGGACGAATCGGCCGGAGAGGCGGTCGCCGGCAGATACCGGCCGTCGGAACCGAACATCACGGATTCCGCGCCCAGCCATTATGTTCCAGTCCCACAGGTGCGACTCGACCGTGAGTTTTTGGAAGACCGCAAGGGTGTGGATCCCACTGGCGACGACATGGCCGAAAAAGCTGTCGCGTGCAGCAACGTGGTCGACATGAAATACCTGAGGATCCCAGGAGGAGGCGAAATCGACGATTTCCTCCGCTGTGATGAGATATGTCCCAAGGTCGTACTCGGCACCGACTTCCAGGTCTTCCGCGAAAATGGTGCGTCTTGCTTGTTCCCGCCCTGGCGATGGAAGGATCATGGTCAATCTCCGGCCTTCTGTTTCTCATCGAATGCTCGGCACACCAGTCAGCCGCACAAGACTTTCCGCCTCGACATCATCGCGAGGCGTGGTCGAGCGGAGCGGCACCGGAGCACGTTCCGGACGCAGTGATGGGTGGTGACACGTTCGGTCACGAGATACCGTCGACGCCTCGCTTCAGAACTGACTGCCCGTCGAACAGGAGCATCTGCATCGTCCACTGCAGTGATTCATAAATAGGGTCGGTCTTCTTACCGCGGCGGTGCAGCTGAAGGTTGTATCCGATGATCGCCGCATACTTGAGGCACGAGGACGCTACGTGCCAACACGCGATATGTGGATCGGCACCGTATTTTTCCAGGAGCGCTGACAACGAGATGTCAACATTTCCTGTGGGGTTCGGGTCGGGTGCATATCGGTGGCGCATCGAGGCGACGGCCAGGCACGCCAGGTCGGTCAAGGGGTGTCCGAGAGATGCAATCTCCCAGTCGAGGACTGCGCGAACGCCATCGGGACCGAAGAGGAGATTTCCATAATGGAAGTCACCGTGTACCAACACCGGCGTAGTAGGTGACGAACGTTCGTCCGCCGAATCCGTCAGGGCCCGGAGCAGTGTGTTGCCCAGATTGCGAGCCGACTCGGGTGAGCGATCGAGAAGAGGAATCCAGCGTTCGATCTCCTGGACAGGGTTGTAGGCGCATTCCGCGGAGATCCCTGATTGGTCCACTGGTACGTGCTGGATCGATTTCAGTGCTGCGATTGCGGCCTCAGCTACTCGAGCTTGGCCGTAACGGTCGGCATGCTCGCCCCACGGCGTACCCTCGACTTTTTCCATTAGGGCGAATGCCCGCCGGTCAATGACGGGATCGCTGCTTTCCGCGAGCACAACGGGGGCAGGCAACCCTTTCGCAGACAGAGCTGCCATGATCCGTCCTTGTCGGCCGATGTCGGCGGGACCACTGATTGAAACTCCTGGTGGCGACAACCGAAGCACGTGCCGACCGGCCCCGCGGTCACCGCCGATTTCCACCGTGAACGTGTGCCCGCTGTGGCCGTCCCCGAACTCGGTCAGATCAGTCACCTCGACGCCGGATGACTCCCACGCATTCCGCAAGTATCGCTGCAAACCGTCAAGAATGGCTTCTTGCTGTTCGATTGCGGTCTCGGTCATCAGTTTCCTCGAATCAGTCGTGCGCGCGTCATCGTCAGTCACTCGCCTCTGTAGTTCGGCGGACGTCGCGCCGCGAAGGCATGCAGGCCCTCGGTTGCGTCGTATGAGGTAGTTGCATAGTCGAAGACCAAGTTCAGTTCTTGTTGTAAGCCTTCGTCGAGCGTTGTCACTTGCGCGATGTTGACCAGCTCTTTCATTCTCGTGCGGCCGAGAGGAGTCAACTTGGCGGACTTCGCGATAAGTTCAAAGGTCCGCGACTCGAGTTCTTCCTTTTGAGCTATCAGTGCAATCAGGCCCGCTTTGTCGGCGGTCGCGGCATCGTACAGTTCCGCGGTCAACAGCCACTTCTTGGCCTGCTGCACGCCAATTGCGCGGACCAGCCGCTGACTTCCGCCCGCTCCCGGAAGCTGAGCGAACTGCAGATGTCCATCGCCGATGCGAGCCCCGTCACTCATCGTGATCAGGTCGCACGCCAGCGAGATCTCCAAGCCGCCCGCGACGCACGTCCCGTTGACCATCGCCACCGTGAGCGCAGAGACCGTTGAGAGCTTGCGACACACGTCTTCGAAATCCTCCATGAAGCGGCGAAAGCGCGCAGGGTCCCGATACAGAGTCTGATAACCCTTGAGATCACCGCCGGCGGAGAAAGTCGACCCGTTGCCGGTGAGAACGATCGCGTCCGGCGTGGCTTCACCTGCCATGAGGAGGTCCAGAAGCTCTGAAAGCGATGCGATCGTCTCTTTGTCGATCGGGTTGCGCTGTTCAGGTCGATTGAAGCGGATCACCGCGATGTCGACCCCATCAAAATCGATTCGATCGAGATTGAGGAGCTGCTGCTTCACCGACTGCGCGTCCCGACCGTGGCGGTGCTCGTGCCCGTTGCTCGAAGGTTCGTTTTGGACAGCGGCGTCTTCTACCAGCGTCTTCTCCATTTGTCCCTACTTTCCATGGGTCGTGGGGCGGCGCAGTGGGAGCGGGAGTTCGCCCGGGGGGCCGGACTGCTCGCTAACGAAATCAGTGGCTGGAGGGCGATACGACCTCCAGCCGGAAGGAATTCGATAGTCGCATTGTAATCCATATACGGCCACACTGCGTACTCACTTCGAACATAGTGAATCAAATCCGATATTCTTGTTCCCGTCGAGCAGTGACGCCATCCGTGTCGCGGCGCTCTATTGCCTCTGATAGTTGGAGCGTGGGTGGCCGAGGAAATGGATACTGCGCAACCGCCTCCCCACGTTGCTTGGCTCTTTTATCAAATCGAGAGCGAAGGCGTTGAAAGTCCACCGCACGAGCAACCACTCGTGTGGTGGACTTCAACGCCTGTCAGCTTCCTGCCATGCAGGGCGGACGGCGCTAGTTTCGTCTCCCCGCTTCAGGGATGGCTACCGGCCGGGCAGTTCACCTGACAACCATGGAGCCAGCGTCGACCGCGAGCGTGCAACCGGTCATCAGAATGGCGGCATCGCTGGCGGCAAAGGTCACCACTCGCGCGACGTCGTCCTCATTGGCATTTCGGCCGAGAGGAAGATCCGCGAAGGCTGCAGGGTTCCCCAGCTCCACGGTTTCACCCGATTCCCGGGCCTTCTGGACGCTGCGTTCACGCAGTTCCAGCAGGCCTGGCGTCTCTACCATGACCGGTGCGATATCGAGGACGCGGATCCCCTGCGGGCCCAGCTCAACCGCCAAGCCCTTGGTGATCGCGTTGACCGCGTGCTTCGAGGTCGTGTAAATGATGGTGCCGGGGTTGGGAACCCGGTAGGAGGCCGTCGAGGCGATATTGATAATGACTCCCTCCCGTCCGGCAGCGACCATCAGGGGTGCGACGACGCGACTGACGTTGAGCACCCCGCGCACGTTGACGGCGAGAACTCGGTCGAAGTCCTCGTCTTTGATCTCGTTGTAGGGACTCGGGACACCAAGCAGGCCGGCGTTGTTGATGAGGATGTCGATCTCACCAAGCTGGTCCCGAATGGACTGCACGGCATCGATCGTCGATTCCGGTGAGGTGACGTCCATATGTACGGCAACGGCTTTCGCTCCCCCTGCCGCAATCTTCTCAGCCGATTCCTGCGCGAGAAGCATGTCGATGTCGGCGATGGCAATGGTCGCGCCGGCCTCGGCCAAGCGTGCAGCGATCGCTGCACCAAGGCCTCGGCCACCGCCCGTCACCAGTGCCACTCGTCCGTTGAGTGAGTAGAGATCAGCGAGTGAACGAGACGACACATCTCGAGCAACCATGACAGTTCCTTCCACTAGATCAGTTCTTGCTTGCACTACATAGCTGCCGCTCAGATGCGTTCGAAGCCGAGCAACGTCACACCGTCGACTACATACGGGACTGCCCGCACCTTGGTGTTCTCGTCGACGTGGCCGTCTGCGATACGGCCGAACAGCCGCACGCCTTCCGCGTCGAGTTGCACTGCGACCACCGTGTAAGGGGTGTGACCGACGAACAGCTCGTCGAGCGCGTGGTGTACGACGATCCACGAATAGACAGTGCCCTCACCGGTGGTGCGGCTCGCGTCGATGTCAGCGCTTCCGCAATGTGGACATCCGGGAATGGGTGGGAAGAAGTGCCGATCACAGGCGCGGCAGTGTGGGATCATCACACGGCCGTCAGCGAGTTCGGTCCACCACCATTCGGTATCGGGGTCGACGTCGGGGGCGATGGTTACTGCCTGCAGCACGTCGGTCATTAGGAGTCCTTCCTGAGAATGATCGCTGAGCCGTCGACCAGTACACCCGAGGTGGCTACGGCAACCTCCGCGCCGGCGACTTGACGTGGTCCTCCGCGGCCTTGGATCTGCAGCGCAGCTTCGGACACGGTGTTCATACCGTGTACGTAGCCCTCGTTGAGCAGGCCACCATGAGTGTTGGTGGGTAGCTCACCGGTGAGTGTCGTCTGCCCGTCACGGACGAAGGCGCCTGCCTGGCCGCGTTCGACGAAACCGAGTGCTTCGAGGCCGTAGAGCACTGCCGGGCTGAAGCAATCGTAGATCTCGGCGACATCGACATCCTTGGGGCCTATTCCGGCTGAACGCCACAGACGATCCGCGAGAGAGTGCTGGCAATTGCGGCTGAGGTCCGGCCAGTAATGGACGTCGGCGATGTCAAGACCCGACCCGCGGCCGGTGACCCAGGCGCCGCCGTCGATGACGGCCGGAGCGACCTCGAGGTCGCGGGCTCGCTCCAACGACGTGACGACGACGGCAACGGCTGCATCCACCTCGACTGTGCAGTCAACCGCGCGGAACGGCTCGACTACGTACCCGCGACTGAAGTAGTCGTCGAGAGTCATCGGTTTACGCCGAACCGCTCGATCGTTGATCGCGGAGTACTCGCGTTGGCGCATCACGACAGCCGCAAGGTCCTCCTCGGTGGTTCCGGTCTCGATCATGAAGCGCCGCGCCCACATGGCGATGTAGTAGGGGTACGCAGAGAAGCCGATCGGATAGCGGAACTGCCCGCTGGGCGAATCAAAACGGGTCGAACCGACCTTCTTTCCGGTGCGCCCGTTGAGAGCCCGGTACACAATCACCGTCTCCGCCAACCCCGATGCCACTGCCATCGCCGCGTTCATGACTGCGAACGAGGGTTGCGAGCCGCCGTTATTCAGGTCCAGCACATAGCTGAGGTCTCCGCACCCCAAACCGGTGGCGACTGCTTGACTGGACACCGAGTCGTTGAAAAGCCCGTACGTGCATACACCGTCGACGTCGGCCGCGGACAGCCCGCAATCGTCTAAAGCACTCCTCGCCGCTTCGAGCGCAAGATCGAGGACCGACCGTCCCCCGGATGCGGTCAGGTCGGTGTATCCGACCCCAGATATCGCGGCCTTGCCGACGAACGCGGGCCGCGCTTTCTCGTGAATGATCATGTGCTGGAGGCTCCTGATGAGAGTGGAAGTACGTAGTAGGAATTCATCGATACCCCGCTCAGCGCCTCAACCGTCTACCAGAAGCCGACTGGCGGGTGAGTTGCAACGATGGATATCCGATGTGGTGCAACGGCAGGCCTATGGCCCGATGATCACCGCATGCCTGTGGCAGCTCGGGGGCCACTCTGCGGTGGACGATCAGCGACTCGTGCACGGGGACACAGGCCTGGGCGCGCCCGAGCATGCTGAAACTCACCGCGACACACCATCGAGTTGATCGGCAGAGCGACCGTTACCTGGCATCGCACCATTAGTGGCTGCGTGATGGGATGTTGCGAAGTTGCCGAATTCCTCGATCAGTCGCATGTGATCGCCGAATGTCCGCAGTCCTTGACCGATTGTGCGGAAAGCTACGCGCGAGATTCCCAGCTTCGCGAAGCGGTCGAGGTCACGAGCCCAGTCGTCACGTCCCCCTTGGACGTCGAGGAAGAACTCTGTCCCGAAATCGGACTGCTCTCTTCCTTCCGCATGCAGGCAGGCGATGATGTCGGCAACGGCGGTCTCGACGGCCTCACCTCGAGCGGGATGGATAAAGCCGTCGCCGAGTCGCGCTGCTCTCTCGTACGCCCGCCGGCTGCTACCGCCGAACCAGATAGGAGGCATCGGTTGCGGTCTCGGGACGATACCCGCTCGATCGATGTGGTGATGTGGCGTGTCTACCGATATCACCGGCTCGGACCACAGGCGCCGCAACACGGCGACTTGGTCCTCGATCATCGCACCACGTTTCGCGTACCCCATGCCGAGGCTTTCGTACTCCACGTAGTTCCAGCCGACTCCTACTCCGAGGACCATGCGCCCTCGCGAGAGAATCTGGACCTCCGCCGCTTGTTTGGCTACCAGGGCGGTCTGACGTTGGGGAAGAACCAGGACACCGGTCATCAGTTCGACGTTCTTGGTCAACGCCGCCAGAAAGCCCATCAGAACAAGTGGTTCGTGAAAGAGGCTGTGTTCGTCATAGGGGCCGGTGAGGGCTGCCGGCCGATTCGACCGTTCTGCCCCCACCACGTGGTCGTAAATCACGACACGGCCGAAGTCGAGCTCCTCGATCAGCTGCGCAAAGTCCACAACTTCATCCGGATCACCGGACATTTCCACCTGCGGCAGCACTATGTCGATCTGCATGGACGTCCGCTCCTTGAGGTTTGCTTGGTCGATTCGCCTCGTGTGCGCGGGCGGGTTAGGCGACTCAATCGACCAGCGATTCCGACGCAATGTTCTGGACCAGAACATGTTTCTGTATCTTGCCCGTGCTCGTCGTGGGAAGGGCATCGAGGATCTCGAGGCGCTCGGGCAACTTGAAGTTGGCGAGGCCCTGGGATTTCAGGGCATCGATCAAGGCCTCGAATGTCAGCGTCGCCTGGGCGTCGAGGACGACGCACGCGCAGGAGATCTCACCGAGGCGGGCGTGTGGGAGTGGGACGACAGCGCAAGCGGCGACGCCCGGCAAACCCTGGATCATCTCCTCGATCTCCCGCGGGGCCACATTCAGGCCACCGCGGATGATGATCTCCTTGCTGCGCCCAACGATGGTGAGGTAGCCGTCGGCATCGAGTATGCCCAGGTCCCCTGTCGCGATCCATCCGGTCGGCGCGAACGTCCTTGCTGTTCTCTCGGGGTCGTCGAAGAATCCGACGGATGCGCTGGGGCTTCGAACAAAAATTTCGCCCGCTTCACCCGTCACCGGCACTCCGTCGACTCCGCGTACCTCGAGCTCGACGCCTGGAAATGCCGCCCCGTCGGTCTCGTAGCGCTTCTCGTCAGCGCTGTCCGGTCGGTTCCAGGTACCGATCAAGATCTCGGTGGACCCGTACAGCCGAAGAACGGTCATTCCGATCGACGATGCTTGCCGAACCAGGGACGACGGAACCGGAGCGCCTCCCGAGGAGAACAGGCGCATCGAGGACATATCCGCGCCCGTCCTGAGCGCTTCGGTGACCACATCGTTGAGGAAGGTGGTCGCCGCAACCGTGTAGCTGCACCGTTCCGCGGCAATCAAACTCACTGCCTCGGCCGCATCCCACCGATCCTGCAAGCACAGCGTCAGGCCGTGGTGAATCGCCATCCGCACCCCGTAATTGAAACCGGTGGAGTGGCCGATCGGCGATGGCATCCACACGATGTCCTCGACGGTGATACCGAGATGCTCGGCGGCCGCACGCACACCAAATCCAGTCGTGGATTCGGTATGCATCACTGCTTTCGGTGTGGATTCGGTCCCCGACGTGAAAAGCAATTCCGACACGGCCTCGGGGTCCTGGCCCGCTATGAAGGGGGCCGCAGCGTGGGTCACGAGGATGTCGGCAAACGCGTCCGGGCTCTCCGTCGGGTCCGGGACAACAACATATGCGGTCAAGGCCGGGAGGTCCGCCGCAAGTTCCGCGGCGAGTTCTGCGTGGTCGAACTTCCGGTAGATCCCGGGCGTGATCAGGAGCTTTGTTCCCGCCGCCGACAACATGTGGCGCAATTCCTTGCCGCGGTAGATCGGCAGCATCGTGTTCAACACTGCTCCCCGCGCCAGAACAGCGAGATCGATCACGACGGTCTCGTACCAATTGGGCAGCTGCACGGCGACGACGTCGCCGTCGGACACCGACAGGTCCTCGAGCATCGCGACCGCGCGGCGGACGTCTGTGTAGAGCTCACCGAAAGTCTTGCGTCGCGCGCCTCCGAGATCGACCACCGCTACCTTGTCGGGCGTCCTCTGTGCGTGCTCGGCAAGACGGTCCGCAAGGGTCTGAGAAGTCCAATAGCCGGCATCGCGGTAGTGCTGGCGCCGCTCGGATGAGGTGACGACGTCCTTGAGTGCGGACGAGTCGACTCGGCTCTCTGCCATGGTTTCACCACGACCTCTCTGCAGGTTTGAACACACGGAACACCACACCACTAGCCATAAAAACCGAAAACGAATACGATCAGAGCGTAAACCAATCGAACTATCTAGGGCAATCGCTACTTTCCGGCTGCCCGGTTCCGACTACTACTCTTCCCATCAAAGGAATTCCGGTGACCTCGATCTCCCGTGACACGACGACCTCACTGACCCGTCCGACGACGACCCCCGTTCACGATCTCCGCGGCAAGACCGTCGTCATCACCGGCGGGAATGGCGGCATCGGGCTTGGCCTTGCCCAGGGTGTGGCCCGGGCGGGCGCACGCGTCGCCATATGGGGCCGCAATGCAGGCAAGAACGAGGCCGCACTGGCTGAACTGAAGAACACCGACCCAGAGGCGGTAGCTTTCACAGTCGACATCGCCAACGAGCAGGCAGTGGAATCCGCATTCGCGGAGTCCGTGCAAGCCCTGGGCCATGTCGACGCGTTCTTCGCGAACGCGGGCATCCCCGGCGAGTCCTCATCTTTTGTCGACATGACGTTCAATCAGTGGCGCGACGTGCTGTCAGTCAATCTCGACGGGACGTTCCTGTGTCTGCGCGAAGCGGCAAGGCACATGGTCGCCCGTGGCACCGGATCGCTCATCCCCGTCGCATCGATCATGAACTTCTACGGCGGCGAGCGCAAAGAGCACTACGCCGCGAGTAAGGCGGGGATCGAAGCCCTCTCGCGTGGCCTCGCTGTTGAACTGGCCAAGCATGGCGTCCGGGTCAATTCGCTCGTGCCCGGCTGGACCGACACGGAATTGGTCAGTCCCGGTGCCGGCTTCATCGACACGGCGAACTACGACAAGGTTCGCGAGTACACCCGCCGGCGGACACCGATCCAGCGATGGGGAACATCGAAGGATATGGCCGATGTCGCTGCCTTCCTCGCTGATCCTTCGCTGGTGTTTCACACGGGAGACACCCTCGTGGTGGACGGTGCCTACACCCGCTTCTGACACCACACGTCCGCGAAATTTTCACACGACGAGTACGACAGTTCCGCCTTTACGTATTATTTTCGTAGCATCCCTATTGTTCAGTGCTATTTTTCGAATAGACTTCGAACCATCGTAGATGAGATGGAAGTCTCAGCAGCTAGGAGTCATCCAATGAAAATGCATCTTCTGACCTTCGGGGATCATCTCCAGGACCCGGTCACGGGCCACACCACGACCGTCGCGGAACGACACCGCGGCATCATCGAGTCCGCCGTCGCCGCCGAAAGCGCCGGTTTCGACGGTGTCAACATCGGAGAGCACCACGCCGGAGAGTTCGTGAGCGTCAGCCCGCCGGTCACGCTGGCGGCCATTGCTGAGCGCACGACAGACCTGCGCCTTGGTACGGCAGTGACCCTTCTCGCCAACCTCGATCCCCTTCGGGCAGCCGAGGACTACGCGGTCCTCGACATCATTTCGGGTGGTCGAGCCGAAATGGTGGTAGGCCGGGGCAACCTTTTCCCCCATACCTACGAGCTTTTCGGACAGTCCCTCGACGATTCCCGGCGCCTGTTCGAGGAGAACGTCGAGCTGGTGCTGCGGCTCTGGACCGAGGAATCGGTGACCTGGAGCGGATCCTCCCGCCCGACGCTTCACGATGTCACTTTGCAGCCTCGTCCTCTCCAGCGACCTCACCCGCCGTTGTGGATCGGTGGCGGAGGTTCCCCGGAAACCGCACAGTTGGCTGCGCGTCTCGGTCTGCCTCTCGCACTCCCCAGCGGGTTCAGCGAGCCGGGAAGGTTCAAGCCGGTAGTGAAGGCATACAAGGATGCTTTCACCTCGACGACCAGTCAACCCACGATCGGTGCGTGCTGGCATGTGCACGTGGCGAAGACAACTCAGCAGGCCCGTGAACGCTGGGAGCCGCGGTTCCGCGCGTACCACAACTGGTTCGGCGAAATTGTCAAGCGGCAAAACCCTTCGTTCAGCACATCCGACCTCGACTTCGAATGGTCACTAACCGAGGGTTCAGCTATCGCCGGATCCCCCGAAGAAGTGATCGACCGACTCGGCCGGCTATCAGCGGCCCTAGAGGTCGACACCAACCTCATCTACCTCGATTCCGGCGGGATGCCCCAAGCGGAAACATTGGACATGATCGAACTGATCGGCCAAGAGGTACTTCCCAAGCTCCGATAGCCGATGCCAGACCCGGGGTATCGCGGCCGCGATACCTCTCCACGATCACCGGTACCCCGCACAGGGCAGACGTATGAAAGCGAGAAACACATGAGAATCGAAATCGACCACGACCGATGCTGCGGCGCAGGGCAGTGCGTACTTGCAGCGCCGGAGGTGTTCGACCAGGCCGACGACACCGGACTCGTCATTCTGCTCGACGAGAATTTGTCCGACGAACTCCTCCCGGTCGTACAGGAAGCCGCGTTGGTGTGTCCCGCGCAATGCATCCAGATACACGCCGAATCCTGATCCGAAAACTGACCACCAAGCGGCACCGCGCGTGCAGTCCTGACAGCAGCGCCGCATCCGTACCCGAGAGGATTAAAGAAGCCATGACCGACACGACGCTCAGGTTCCCGCCCGCCCGCACATGTCCGTTCGATCCCCCGAAGATGATCAGTGAGATCCGAGAGACCTGTCCGGTGACGAAGGCGGAACTGTTTGACGGCAAGCTTGCATGGCTGGTCACTCGGTTCGATGACGTCGTGAAGGTGTGTTCGGATCCGAGGTTCAGTGCGAGTCCGTTGAATCCCGGATTCCCCGAGGTCTTCGAGGGCCGCACACGCCCGGAGGAGAAGGAAACTTCGCTCATCAGCATGGACCCGCCTCAGCATGACGATATCCGCCGCATGCTGACGCGGTGGTTCACGGTCAAACGCGCCGAGGCGATGAGGCCGCGGATCCAGGATCTCGTCAACAGTCTCATCGACGGGATGCTGCGCAAGGGATCTGACGCCGAATTGGTCCGAGACTTTGCCCTGCCGATCCCCACGGCCGTAATCTGCTGGCTGCTGGGCGTTCCCGAAGAAGACCATCTGTTCTTCCAGGAGCGTTCAAGCACTCGGTTGTCGATCGCCTCCGATGGTAGTGCGGTCTCGTCTGCGACCAGCGAGCTGCTCGCGTACCTCGACGATCTTGTCGGCAAGAAGATCGAGTCGCCCGGAGACGACATTCTCAGCGATCTGGTGCACCAGCAGATGTTGCCGGGACACCTTGATCGTGAAACCCTGGTCGACCTGGGTCGACAACTGCTGATCGCCGGCCACGAGAGCACGGCCAGCATGATCGCCTTGAGTACGATGCTGCTGTTGGAACATCCCGACCAGCTCGCGGCTCTCCGCGCAGACAAGGCTCTCGTTCCTGGAGCGGTCGAGGAATTGCTGCGTTACCTGACGATCGCCACCATCCTCGTCGGTCGAGTCGCGACCGCAGATGTCGAAATCGGCAGTGAAGTGATCCGGGCGGGTGAGGGTGTTCGAGCTCTGCTCAACGCCGCGAATCGGGATCCCCGTGCGTTTGCAAATCCGGACGCCCTCGACATCGGTCGACCGGAAGCGCACCGCCACATCGCCTTCGGCTACGGCATCCACCAGTGCCTCGGCCAGGGCTACGCCCGGGTCGAAATGCAGGTTGCCCTCGAAACCCTCTTCCGTCGGTTGCCCAACCTCGCCATGGAGGTCCCGCTGGACGAAGTGCATTTCAAATATGAAAGCGGAGTCCACGGTGTCCATGAGTTGCCGGTCACGTTCTGATCACCTTCCCCATCCATGCAAAGAAAGGCTCACACCTGATGGTCCTCAAGCACGAAAACTTGTTCCATGTTGGTGTCGTGGTCGAGGATCTCGATCAAGGTATGGCCGAGTTCCGTGAGTCGTTGGGGGTATCCTGGCGACAGCCATTTTTTCCATCAGCTGACGTCAAGACCCCGCACGGACGCAGCACGATGAAGGTCGGCGCTGTCTACACCGAGCACGGGCCGGTCCACTACGAACTTCTGCAGCGAATCGACTCGGGCCTATGGCAGACGTGCGGGCTCCATCATCTCGGGTACTGGAGCAACGACGTGGCCGGTGACACGGAACGCCTCGTGAAGCTAGGTTACGTTCTGGAAGGGATGATGATGCGCGAGGACGAAGTGATCGGCGCATATCTACTGCTGAACGGTTCCTCGCGCATCGAGTTGACTCCACGTTCTTCCTCACAGCGTCTGCTCGGTAAGTGACCGTTCCCCGACGATCAGTTCGAGCAACTCCAATTGAGCAACGTCCACTCGTCGCGTGAGGTGATCGACCATGGTGTCACTTGGCTATGAAAGCATCCAGTTTTCACCAAAGTTCGATCCAAACGCCCCCGACCTGCCGCGGCAGATCCGCGCGGCAAAGTCGGCGGGCTTCGGGTGGATAGCGTTCGACCGGCATTCTCTCGCCGCCGCCGCCCGAACGCCCGGCGGTCTCACTGCAGTCGCCGAATGCTGCGCTGAGATCGGACTACCGTGCAGGGAGATTCAATCCCTGCGGGTCGTGGCCGATGCGCACACGACGCTTAGCGCATGCGAGATCTTGTGCCGACAGGTTGCCCTCCTACGACCGGCTGTTGTACCGCTGATCTTCTTCGTCGATCCTACCGATCAGCAGCTCGCCATCGTTCGTTCGGCGATCACGATGCTCATGGAAGCCCACCCGACCGTAGGATTCGGAATCGAGTTCAGCCCACTGTTCCCGGTGGAAAACCTCAACGCCTCCCGTTCTGTCGCAGCGCGACTCGGACTTCCGGGCGTGGGAGCCGTCATCGATACTTGGCACGTCTTCAACGGGACCACGACCTGGAAGGATCTCGAGGAGATCCCAGTCGAGGACATCGCAATGATCCAGTTCAACGACCACGGGCCTTTGAACGGCACCGATATCCACATAGCCAAGGATCATCGTCTGCTTCCCGGCGAAGGGTCCTTTCCACTGCACCAATTCGTTGATCTCATGAACAACAAAGGGTTTGACGGAATGGTCGGTGTGGAGATCGTTTCAGAAGAACTCCGGCGGGTGTCACCTGAGGAGTTCGCGCGGCGCAGTTATGATGCCGCCATTGCAATGTGGAAATGAGCTGACCATCGATCGACTCATCGCTCTAGACTGGAGAGTGGCCAAGAACGAGGCCGTCCTCGACCCACTACCAGGTCCGCGCCGCGCAGGGCAGGTACGTCCCCGGAACTTTGCCGCAGCCCTTGGCGCGTGATCCTTAGGCGCTACGTAGATCTCATACTATCTGCCACTGGTGTGGCGGGCGTGGGAGATACACGTGTGTCACGGCTACCCGCATCACCGTGCGGTGGTGTGGGTTGGACCGTGTCCCACACCGACGCTTGTGATGCAGGAACACGCTGTTGCGGAGTCACCCCCACCCGCGGTGTCACGGTGGGCAGGCTGCGGCGGACCGCGGCGATGCCGCGGTCGACGCGGTGTCGGACCGTTCTTGTCCCGGCACCGCCGCACCGGCGCATCCTCGGCCACCCCGGACCGCGGGCAACCGCCCACGCCGGCGGGTGGCCTTGCCTCTGCCGAGCAGCACGCGTTTGGCCAGGTTCACCCCCGCCACATGGTCCCGGTTGCCGCCGACCCGACAGCGTGAACACCACGCGTCGTGGTAGCCGCCGGGGCGCGCAAGTGGTTCGTCGCATCCCGGACACAGTGCGGAGGATCCCCGGGCCGGCACCGAGACCACCGCGATCCCGACACCGGCGGCGGTGTGCGCGAGGGCGGCGACCGCTTGGCGGCGGGCGGACTGCGCGGCCCGATTGTTGTTGACCCGCCCGTGTCCGCGGGTCTCGAGGGTGGTGAGATCCTCCACCGCGATCACCTGCGCCTGGGCGTCGGCGGCGTAGTCGGTGACCTGGCGGCCGAAGGGGAACGCCAGCTCCCGGTTAATCCTATCGATCTCGCCACACCACCGGCAGTGAACCGGCGCTCGGCCGCGTCGTCGAACATCCGGCCACGCCCCGCCCCGCCCGCTGCCCCCTCCGACTCGAACCGCGATCCTTGCAGACCCGCTATACCTCACCAGTAGCGCTCTCCCGCAACATCTTTTCCCGATTAGCCAGCGACGATTCCTGCCCTGGCGAGCCCGACACCCGGCAATACAATGCCTCCACCCGCTCCGGCGTCGCTCCCACAACACTCCCATGCAGGCCTGCCCGAATAGGCGTCGAGGTCCGCGAGGTCAAAGATTCGGTGACCCGAACCGGTGCACCGAGCGGCAACCGGCCCTCCGATGCCGCCTTGCGCACCCCAAGTGCCAGAACATACCAGATAGTATTAGATATAGTGGCAACAGTTGGGAGCCTGACGTCAACCATGGCGGTCGGGGGCGTCGGTAGCTAGAAAATTTGCACGGGTGTACTTCGCTTTCGTGGGATCGGTGGCGGTGTAGTGGTGTAGCGATTCGGTGAGACGGCTCAAGGTCTTCCGCAGGGCGACAGTTCTTCGACGTCCATGCCCGTCGAGCGCGCCAGTTCGGCCGGAATGCCGACGGCGGAATGCCGATGCTCGTTCCCGGCCTCGGTGAAGTGGATACCGACCCGCCGCTCCTCGGCCGAGTCGCCACGAAGCTCGACCAACCTTAGCGATTCGGGTCTCTTGAGTAGTGGTGACAGGGTAAGGCGAAAGCGACCGTTCCTACGCCCGCAGTACCCCTGATTCTGGAAGCCAGCACTCCAACCACATGCAGTACCGGCACGTTCTGCGCATCCCCGCGAACGGGGGGTGCGCGACACTTCGGTGCAATCGATCTTCCTGTCTTGGCTTTGCGCGGGTGTGGGGTGGATCGGGAAGTCGATCCACCCCACACCGGCAAGTTGATATCTCGTTGCTCAGAAAACGATGACTCCACGCATGTTCTTGCCCGCGTGCATGTCGCGGTAGCCCTGGGCGATCTGATCCAGGCTGTAGCGGGTCGTCACGAGCTCATCGAGTTTCAGCGCCCCCTCCTGATACATCCGAATAACTCGCGGGATGTCGGCGGTCGGGTTCGCAGCTCCGAACAGCGAGCCTTGAATTCTCTTCTGATACAACGTGAGTTCCGCGGGCACAATCGGAATACCGATATTCATCGGCCCAATTCCGGTCACGACGACAATGCCGGTCTTGCAGATGGATGCAAAGGCGCTCGCGACATGCTCACCGGTCGTAACGCCAACAGTCACGATGGCCGCGTGGGCTCCCTGCCCATTGGTCCTGCTGCGGGCAAAGTCAGTCGCCTCTTCCATCGTAGCGAAGGCTTCGGTGGCACCGAGCTTCAGCGCCATATCCCGTTTGAACGGAACAGGATCGACCGCGATGACATCGCCTGCCCCGGCTTGTGCGGCACCTTGCACCGCGTGAATTCCAATGCCGCCGACTCCCATCACGATGACGGTGTCACCAGGCTTGGTCTCCGCGGAGTTGACCGCCGCACCCCAGCCCGTCACCACACCACAGCCGACCAGGCAGGCAGCTTCGAAGGGAACGTCTTTGTCGAGGACGATCACGGATCTGACGTCCACGGTGGTGTACTCGGAAAACGTCGAGGTACCGGACATTTGTCCGACATCACGTCCTTCGTAGGACATGCGGAATGTGTTTGAGCCATCGAACCGGCCGCCGACCAGGAGATGGGCGCCGAGATCACAAAGATTCTGGTGCCCGGTGGCGCACCAATGACACCGTCCGCAGACCGGGAGGAACGAGAAGACGACGTGGTCGCCGACCTTCACGCCCTCGGCATTCGGGCCGACTGCCTCGACGACCCCGGCACCTTCGTGTCCACCGCACATCGGGTACGTCGCAACGGGAAGATCCCCTGTCGCGATGTGGTCATCGGAATGACACAGGCCTGCGGCAACAAGCCTCACCAGAACCTCGCCCGCCTGCGGCTCGTCCAGGTCGACAGTGACGACCTCATAGTCGCCGGGGGCTTCGAGCACAACTGCTGCCCGTGTCTTCATGATTTCCTCTTTCGTTGGCAAGGGCTGCCCGCCGGTGAGACGCGAGCCGCATCGACAGTGTGACCTTCAAGGGGACACGGTTGCGGTGAGTAGTTGTTGTGTGAGAAGCCACTTCAGATAGCCATAACGACGTTCTTCAGATGGGTGAACCCGTAGATTGCTTCGGGTCCCATGTCGTAGCCGACACCGGAGTTCTTCAATCCACCAACACTGACTGACGGGTCACCGATCATGTAGTTGTTGACCCAAACTATTCCGGCCTCGAGCTGCCGGGCCGCACGAGCGGCGGTCGTGGCGTTGGACGTCCACACCGGCCGACAGACCGTACTCACTGTCATTGCTCGCTGAAACAACCTCGTCGAACGTATCGAACGGCTGCACCACGACGACGGGACCGAAGATTTCCTCGCGGACGATCCGCATATCCGGACGATCGACTGAAAACACCGTCGGCGAATAGAAGTATCCGGGGCGACTGGCATCGCCACCCGTCACAACGACGCCCCCTTCGTCCCTGCCGAGGTCGACGTAGCTGCTGACCTGATCCAGCTGCTCCGCCGAGATCAGCGGACCGAGTTGCGTTTCCGGATCGAGGCCGTTTCCAACCTTCATCGTCCGTGCTGCCGCAGCGATTCCTTCCAGGACCTGGTCATGCACCGAGCGCTCGACGTACAGCCTGGACGCAGCCGTGCATACCTGTCCGGAGTTCATGAACGCCGCCTGTGCGGCGCCGACGATGGCCGATTCGATGTCGGCGTCCGCGAAGATAACTCCCGGGCTCTTGCCGCCGAGCTCGAGGGTGACCTTCTTCATGTTGCCGGCGGACGCCGTCAGCACTTTCCGCCCCACGCTGGTCGAGCCCGTAAAGGAGATCTTGTCAACGCCCTCGTGCGCTGCCAATGCCGCGCCGGCCACTCCATCGCCGGTGACGATGTTGACGACGCCGTCCGGGAGGCCGGCCTCGGCGATGATCTGCCCGAGCCGCAGAGCGGTGAGCGGTGTCTGTTCGGCTGGTTTGAGAACGACCGTATTGCCCGCGGTCAACGCTGGCGCAAGCTTGTAACTCGCTTCGACCAGCGGGAAGTTCCAAGGAACAATCAGTCCCACGACTCCGAGCGGCTGACGAAGCCCGTACCTCTGGAACTGCATGCCGGGGATAGGCGACGAGATGTCGCTGGTGGTGCCTTCGATTTTGTCCGCCCAGCCAGCGAAATAGTGCCAGTGCGAGGCGGCCGTGCCGACCTCCGCGGTGGAAAGCGCGAGCGGCTTGCCGGTATCGAGGGTCTCCAGCAAGGCCAATTCAGCTTGATTTTCCAGAATCAGGTCACCAACACGCGACAGCAGCCGGCCCCGCTGGTAGGGAGTCGTCGAACTCCATGTGCCACGGAATGCTTTCCGGGCTGCAGCAACCGCGCGGTCGATGTCCTCGGCGGACCCTGAGGCCACCGCAGCCAGGACTTGCTCGTCGGCCGGGTTCAGCGTGTCGAACGTCGATCCGTCCGCTGCGTCGACCCACCCGCCGCCCACAAACAGTTGCTTCCGGCCCGTGGCGAATGCCATCTCGGATGGATCAAGAACTTGGGTCATGTGTTCCTTCTCGATTCTGGGTGAGGAGTGAGCCTCAGCTGCGGGTGAATCGATCCTGAACGGAAATCGCGCGTTCCGGACAATTCAGGGATGCGTCGAGTGCGGCATCGAGCGTGCTCTGATCGTGAGGCGTGGAATTCACCACTGCAAACCCGAGGTCATCGGTTGTGAAGAGCTGTGGGTGAAGGTCGTAGCAGCGTCCGTGGCCGACACATCGGTCACGATCGACGGCAATGACGACACCGTGTTCTGTGGTCATGAAGGAGGTACCTGCCTATCCGAGATCACTGGGGATGCGCAGCCGCAGTTCCAGCGTGTTCATGATGAGTCCAAAGTCCCGCCGCGGGGTACCGGCGAGTTCGAACTTGGGGATGGCCTCTCGTAGCTCCTCGACCGCGATCTTGAGCTCGAGCCGGGCGAGAGGCGATCCGAGGCAGCGGTGCGGGCCACCGCCGAAGGTCATGTGCCTGTTGGGGCGGCGTTCGAAATCAACGGTGCGGGCGTCCGGGAACTCGTCTTCGTCGAACGCTGCCGCGGAGAGAAGCAGCAGCACCTGTTCACCGGCCTTGAACTTCTGGCCTCCGATTTCAACGTCCTCCGTAACCAAGCGAGCCAGCGTCACGATTGCGTTGTGGCGGAGCAGTTCCTCGACCGCACCAGGAATCCGCTCGGGATGGTTCGCGAGTTCTTGCCATCGATCCTGGTTCTCGGCGAAGTAGGTCGTAAAGAATGCAAGTTGTGCGGTCGTGGTGTCGAGGCCCGCGCTGATCAGCAGCGCGATCATGTTGACCATCTCCATCACCGTCAGCGAGCGCTCGTCAGCGAACTTGGCGTGCACGATGCGGGTGATGAAGTCGTCTGGCGCGGTGGACGGGTCGCGGCGTGCATCGATGTGCTTCGTGAAGTAGGCGACGATCTCCGGAATCCTATTGTCGACGAAGGCTTGACGGACAGCATCATCCGGGGAGAACTGGTCCGTGAGCATGTCGTTCTTCATCTCGATCAGCAGATCAAGATCCTCTTCGGGCAGACCCAGCAGGTGCAGGATGGCCAGGCAGGGCAGCGGTATCGCGAAGGCCTCGAGGAAATCGATCTCGTTCGGCGTCTCGAGCATCTTCTCGATCAGCGCTCTCGCGGAGGCTCTGAGGCTTTCCTCGAGAGCGGCGACCCGGGCAGGGCTGAACAGCGGACCGAGGATCCGGCGATACTCGGTGTGGTCTGGCGGGTCCATCTGGACGGGAATGCTGTTGATCGTGATGTCGACCGGCGGCATCGGGATCGTCGGCTTTGTGCTGCTGAAGACCGAGGGGTTCGACAGTACGTCTCGGATGTTCTCGTACTTCGACAGGATCCAATAGCCACCGAACATCTCGCTGTGCGCGATCGGCCTCTCCGTACGTAGCCGGTGGAGCACCGGGAACGGATCGCCCTGCAGTTCAGGCGCGAAGACATTGAACGCTGCACTGATCTGATCGATGTCACCGTCGCGTTCGATCTGTTGAATGGTCATTCCCTGGGAACCTCCGCGTGAAACGGACCTCGGGCGGCAGCCAAGTCTGAGCGGAAAGCCCCGACTCGCCTGTGCCCTACGTCACAACAGTATGTGAAACGCTATTCTGTATTACGAATCACAATCAGTCAATGCCGAATCTCATTCGAACACCAAGACTTGATGACAGGGTATGCTCCACGCTGACTCCTAGATGCCCTCTCGACATGCTCCTTGAGAAAGGCATCGCTATCAGCGCAGTTGCAGTCTGAGCTGAAACCCATTGCTGGCGTGCGGATGAAACCCTCCACTATGAAGGCCAGATTGGAGAATGAAGCAGCCTCGCCATGACCGATGCGGCTTTCGTCTTTGGCCCCGCATTGATCCCCGACTCGAGCACCGATCGAGACGCCGAGGCGTCGAGGCGTCGCGCTTCGTGCACTACCCGACGCGTGAAGGAGTTGGCCCAGCAGAAATCGCGCATCCAGACATCGCGTACTGCCGAGCTTCCACCCGTAACGGCGCTATAGAAAAGGACCCCACATGACCGAGATGGATGCGTACCGCTTGCTCGATTGGAAGCGCGGTGGATACGAAAAGGTACCGATCCCCGAACCCGGTCCACTCGAGGTACTACTCGAGGTGAAAGGTGCTGGTCTCTGTGCCAGCGACCTGCACTTCCTCCATACCGAACCCGGTAGCTGGAGCTCGTCCCCGCCGTGGACCCTCGGCCACGAGAACGCGGGAATCGTTGCTGCCCTCGGCCCCCAAGCGAGCCGGTTCGAGGTAGGCCAGCCCGTTGTGGCGACGGGCATTCACAGCTGCGGGGTGTGCCGTCTTTGTCTTCGTGGTCACGACAACCTGTGCGCCACAGCGGTAAGCGGCCGGGGCGCCGGCATCGACGGCGGCATGGCTCAATACGTTGTCGTGCCGGAACGAGAGCTGATCGCGCTGTCGACACTCGAGCCGCGAGTCGCGGCACCACTCGCCGACGCCGGACATACCTCCTACGGCGCGGTCGCACACGTACTCGACCGGCTGACTCCCGACGCGACGGCTCTCGTGATCGGCGCCGGCGGTGTTGGATCGTACGCGGTGCAGTACCTCAAGCTACTTTCCAGCGCCCAGGTCGTCGTCGCGGAACTGTCCGAACAGCGTCGATCGTACGTCGCCCAGCTAGGTGCGGATGTCACGCTGCCCTCGGACTCGTTCACATGCGACGTAATCCGGGAACTCACCAATGGTCGAGGCGCAGATGTTGTCATCGATTTCGTCGGGTCTGCCGAGACGATCGCGATGTCGTTGTCGAGCGCCGCCACCCTGGGCAAGGTCGCTCTCGTCGGGATGGGCAACGCTGACGTCAGATTGGCCTGGGGACGCACGCCCCCGCTCGGCTGTGAGGTGTCGTGGCGAATGGGTGCAACGCTGGGCCAACTCGCCGAAGTCGTGGCACTCGCTGAAGCGGGAAAGCTCCGGATCGACAACCAGTACTTCGCCTTTGACGAGATAGAGGTTGCGATGGGTCTACTGGAGTCTGGGGACCTCACCGGGCGCGCAGTGATCGAGCCGCACCGCCTCTCTTCGACCACTACATAAGCGACCGATCGAGACGACCTCGGATACCGCGTTTCCGCGCCCTCCGAGGTCGCTCCCGTGAGGATCGTCCATTGCCGACTTTGTCCCCAACCATTCCCAGCTCCTCCGAGCGCAGGGAATCGGCCCTTAGAGGAGCTCGACGATGGTGGCGTTCGCTTGTCCCCCACCCTCACACATCGTCTGCAACCCGAACCGAATCCCATTGTCACGCATACGATGCACCATCGTGGTCATCAACCGCGCCCCAGACCCCCCGAGGGGGTGGCCAAGAGCAATCGCCCCGCCCTGCGGGTTCAGCAGTGCGGGATCGGCGCCGGTTTCCAGCAGCCACGCGAGCGCTACAGAAGCGAATGCTTCGTTGACCTCGAATGTCCCGATGTCGGACAAGCTGAGGCCAGCCTTGCGGAGCACCTTCGCAGTTGCCGGAATTGGACCTGTGAGCATGATGTTCGGTTCACTGCCCACTACCGCCGCCGAGTGGATCCGCGCAATCGGTGCCAATCCAAGAAGCGTCGCGTGCTCGGAGGTTGTGATCAGGAGAGCTGCCGCCCCGTCGCTGATCTGCGAAGCATTCCCGGCCGTGACCACACCGTCGCTCCGAAAAGGCGTCTTGAGTCCGCCGAGCGCTTCCAGCGTCCCGCCACGGCGCACGCCCTCGTCACGTGTGACTTTCGTGCCATCTTCCGTGGGTACGTGGACAATCTCCCTGTCGAAAACACCAGAATCGATTGCGCGCGCTGCCCTCTCGTGAGACTGAAGAGCATACTCGTCAAGCTGGGTGCGGCTGAGATTCCACTTCTCCGCAATCGTCTCCGCGCTAACGCCCTGATCGGGGAAGTCCTCCGAGTACCGGCGGGCATATTTTGCTCCGAGCGGAGACTGTTCGCCGGCGGCCGAGCCCATAGGGACTCGTGACATGGATTCGACTCCTCCGGCAACGACCACGTCGTAGTGCCCTGCGATCACACCCGCCGCCGCAAAATGGAGTGCCTGCTGTGACGACCCACACTGCCTGTCGACGGTAACCCCCGGCACCGACTCGGGCCAGCCGGCGCTCAGCACCGCTGTTCGAGCAATATCGAACGTCTGCTCGCCAACTTGGCTGACACAACCCCACACCACATCGTCGACCACGACCGGATCAATCGCGGTGCGATCGGCGATCGCTTCGAGGACAACGGCAGAGAGATCAGCGGAATGCACTCCCGACAGACCCCCGTTCCGCTTCCCGATGGGGGTTCGGACAGCTTCGACGATGACAGCGTCTCGCATCTTATCTTCCATTCGTTCCATGGCGGATCTCGCGATCCAACCTCCAATTTGATGAATATACTTCAAAATATACGTACTGTATTCCGCTATCTACGAATCATATTCGACATCAAACTGGTTGTCCTGCCACGCTCAATGGTGCCCGACCCCAGATGCTCCGGATAGCGAACCCGACCACTGCAACTGACGAAGGATGATGGCGACCTCGATTGCCGTCCACGGGATCCAATGGCCCTAGTTGTACTTCCCGGAGACGTTGTGAACGCCGATGCGGGCGATGGGTGACTTGCCGCCGATTCCGGTGTGGCGGCGGTGATTGTAGTGATGCAACCAGTCTTTGGTAGGTCGATGAGCGGGCCGCGTCGCTGGGGTAGAGGTCCGCATATGCCCATTCTGCGGCGAGGGTCCGATTGAAGCGCTCCACCTTCCCGTGGGTCTGGGGACGGTACGGGCGGGTCCGCTTGTGCGCAGCATCCGGGCCGAGTACTGCAGCGAAAACGTGTGAGCGGTAGCAGGATCCATTGTCCGTCAACACCCGTATGACGGCGATGTGGTGGGCTGCGAAGAAGTCGCTCGCTCGGGTCCAGAAGCCGACGGCGGTCTCCTTCTTCTCGTTCCACAGGATCTGGCGAGTACGCGAGCCGGGAATGATCGTCGACGGCGTGGTGCAGGTACGAGTAGCCCACCCCGGAGCGGTTGCGCCGTCCGGCGGCGCGGCCGAGTTTGCGGTGTCCGCCCCCGTCCGGGATCCGACCGAGTTTCTTGATGTCGACGTGCACGAGGTCACCGGGCTTGTCGTGCTCGTATCGGACTGCCGGTGGGCGGCGGACCGGTCGCCTGGTCGAGGTGGGCGAGCGGGGGCATCCGGTAGCGGCGCAGCACCGCGGAGACGGTGGATCTGGCCAGGTGCAGGTTGCTCGCCCCCGTCACCATCGCACTCCGGGTTCGCGCCGACCCGCCACTCCTCCGCGTCGACCCCCTGGGGGGTCGTCACCCCGACCGGGGCACGCGCTTGCATTCGGATTAGAACGCAAGGAAGAGGATCTCGTCTCGGGTATACCCCCGACCAGGGTGGCGCTGCTGGAGGTGCGCTTGGGCGCGCTCGACGATCTCGTCTTCAGTTTCTCCGCTCAGTCGTAGCCCGCACGGGCAGTCCAGCGTCCATATCTTGGTCCGCGATGCTTCCGTCATTTTTCCGTCCGTTCGTCGTACCTTTGTTGAACACGATTGATCATGTTTGCGCTCTAGCCGGCCATTTCGATCCTCGTGAGGCGCGTCAGATGCAGTCGTGAAATGCGCCAGGAACCATCGACCTTGCGATACTCCTCCCTGCAGTAGCCGGCCCCCTCGAACGGCACACCATCGCTCGCCTGTCCCGGTTCGACGAAGTCCGCCATGGCCCAGATCCCTCGAGCCGTCGTTTGGGCGAGCACCTCGATCTCCGGGGTATGGCCGCGATGGACGAGGCTCCGCCACCTCAGGAAGATCCAAAACTAGTTCCTCCGTGAAGATCTCACGGTACGCGTCCCGCATCCGAAGGTCGAGACACCGGAAGTATCGAGCTTTGAGTTGCTTGATCGCTTCGATCGCACCAAACGCTCCACAGCGTCGATCATCGCAATCTCCTGTCCCTGCGTGCACTGCCGCTCGAATGTGGATCTGCTAGCAGCGTGGCACCCCGGCCACCGGCTGCATAGGCCTTGACCGAAAAGTAATTCTCTTTATACTAATCCTAGGACGGGTATATTGAATAGTCTTTGGCGATTAGATCGAGCTCTCGCCGAAACATCGAGGAGACGTACATGAGTGTGATCAGGGCCAGAGCTGTCAACCAAGCGCGGCCGGAAACCTGGGCGCGCGCGAAGAGCACGGCCGCAAAGATGGTCCGGTCGGCGCGGGACTTCAATGGCATCGGGCATTACGAGATGTATGTGGACGAGGCCCGGCTTCAGTTGGTGAACCTAGCCGAGTACGAAGATGAGGCCGCGTGGCGTCGATGGATCGAAGCCAACCGCCCCAATGGCGCAGCACTCATGCAGAGCGTCCACGTCGCTTCCATGGAAGTGTACGGCACACTATCGCCCGAATTGTCCCATTCGATTTCAGGTTATGCCGACTCCACGATCTACCAGAATCTGGACATCTGCTAGCTTCCGCATACGCGCCAATCCACGATCCGGTGATGGCCGTCCGCAATTCGCGGGTCCAGGCTGGTCGTTACCCGTTCGACACCAGACAGCCCTCGGTGCGACCACCGGCATCAGTCCCGGTGAGGCGATTTGCGAAACCACGCCCGATGAGCCTTCCTGGTGCTGTAGAGGTACTTTGGTCGCCGTTTCAAATTGGCGACCCGATGTCTTCGAAAGCGCCCGACGAACGACAGGTCGGGCACGATCGCCGGGCCACGCTTCACCCGCACGGCGGTTGGTTGAACCGATCCGAATATGTGCGGCACAGAGAGTGACCGGGCCGGGGTCGTAACGACCAGCCGGCCCGGTCACTCCGGCTATCCAGATTCAGGAGGCTTTCAGTGTCAGGGGGAGGCTGTCGAAACCTCGAACGTTCTTGAACGGATGCCAATTCGGGTCTCCCTCGAGTGCGATATCGCTCGTTCGAGTTGCCAACGATTGGATCGCGATCTCGATCTCCGCGCGAGCGAGATTCGTGCCGAGGCAGAAGTGAATGCCAGAGCCGAAGCTGATGGCGCGCTTCTCCTTACGGAGGATGTCGAAGGTTCCGGCGTCCGGCATGCCCTCGGTGTCCCGGGCCGCGGAGGCGATGCACACTCCCACCGGAACACCCTTAGGCAGGTGAACACCCGAGATCTCGATATCCTTCACCGGCTGGCGCGTAGTGAAGGTAACTGTCGACTCGTAGCGCATCACCTCATCGACGGCGTCGCGGGCGCGAGTGGGGTCATCCCGGATCAACTGCATCTGGTCAGGGTGCGTGGCAAGCAGCATGGAGGCGATCGAGAGCGCGCCGCGTGTGGTGTCGTGCCCCGCGAAGAGCATGAAAATGATGTGGTTGACCACCTCGTCGTCGGTCAATCGATCGACACCGTCGTGCTCTTCGATCAGCGCCGAGATGAGGTCGGGTCCGGGCTCACGATGCTTGCGCGCCACCACCTCTCGGCTATACTGGTACAGCTCAGTGACCGCCGCGTTGACCCTCCCCAACAGCTCGGGATTGCCGGCGGTCGCGTGACTGAATCCGGCACCGACGAGAATCGTAAGTTCCTCGTACCGTGCGTGGTCGCCGCTGGGAATGCCGAGAAGCGTGGCCATTACTCGCATCGGGAGCACATGGGCGAAGTCGCTAATGTCCATCGTCCCTCGATCCAGACAGACACCCAGCGCCTCGTCCGTGATCTGCTGGATTATCACGCGCAATGGGTTCACACGCTTCGGGGTGAACGCCCCACCCAGCAGGCGGCGGAGCCGAGTGTGGTCGGGCGGGTTGTACGAGGAGATCGTCTGGTGCCACCAGTCGTAGAAGGTGCCCGAGGTAGTACCGACGGCGGCGATGAGATCGCCGAACTCGAACGCGTCCGAGCGCAGAACGGATTCGACCTCGGCATGACGTACTGCCATCTTGAGCCCGGACTCGGTGACGGCGAACGGCGATGCTGCACGCGCCTGGGCGAGATGACCGTGCAGATCCTGCCACGTGTCGGGGTCGTCGAGCCTCAACAGGGGAAGGTGCATGTGGGTCGGGTCGGTTGCGCTCATCGGTCTTTCCTCACTGCTATCTGGTCACAAGGTGTTGGGAAGGCATTCCCAGGTGGTCAGCTCTGAATAGACAGTCGGGGTCTCGGAATTGTTGAGGTCCAGGACATCGGCCGGATCGAACGCGGCGCGGAATCGACTCCGATCTCCTCACCGAAGATCTGGCACGAGCAAGTTGACGACCCGGTGAGCCGCCAAGCGCTGCAACGAACCCAAACAGGATCAGTGAATCCTTCCGTCAGATTGCACGGGCCACTGCCGGTCGACCTCCTCGGCGCCTTGTCCGTTGACTGCCTCTGGACGCGCATTCTAGGCTGGATCTTCGCCGCGTCCCATCAACGTCAAATATAGTTCGAGATCAATGCTACTTCAACAATCTTTTATCGAAACTATTTTCAGTCATGCTTGCCGCCGGTCGAGGCACATCAGGACTCCGGTGGCCACGCAGCCGCCAACGAAACCTGAGCAATCGTCCATGCGGCGCCGTCCTTCACGTTTCGCGGGGCGTACACAACTCATCGCACGGATTTCGTAGTGACAGCTTCCCTGTCGCCACCCCAAGCCACTCGGATCGGTCGCTCTATCTATCTAACCCTGGCGCGGAGCGGCGTACAGGTACGGGGTCACTTCCTGCAGCGCTCGACACACCTGTTCCTGATCGACTCGGTCCGCCAGTGTCGTTGCTCCTGCCTCACGCAACATTACGCAGATGCGGGTGCCGAGTCTGTCGATGACCCAGTCTCGGATGTCTCCATTTGCCGCGGCGTCGAATGGGATCTGGTGCCAGAAGCCATTCATCACGACGCTGTCGGCGTGACCCGTAATGTGTTGATAGTCCAGAGTGACCTCGACACCGGCCGCCTTGAGGTCGTGCAAGTGATGATAGTGGTAGTGGGGTTCACGTTCGAAGCAATCGAATCGCAGGTAGTCGTTGCCTGATTCTGTGTCATTGACATAGACGGACACTCCGCGATCGTAATATCCATCGTTGCGAATCTTATCGAGGATCTCCGCGACACCCGGCTGACCCTCATACTTCAGCATGGAACTCTCGGTGAACTCACGGTGGATGACGACCACCGTGACGGCGCCTGCAGGGAAACGATAGGCGATCTCGAATTCGACGTCGGCCGAGGCGACCGGAGCGCCGGCGCCCGCACCTGTATCCGCGTAGCTCACGATTACCTCCAGAAAATAGATGTTCCTACCTGCTTGCGCCTGCACCAGAGAACAAGGCAGTTCGGAAAATGGATGTCATTTGACTAGGCCCATCCGCTTGTCGAATACCGAAATAGATTCTTCGGCCACGAATGTAGATTCACAAGACTTCTTGCCGCGGCCGGTTCATCGAGCACTGAACTGGGGCTCGCGCCGTTCTCTTGCTGCAGCGATACCTTCCACGAAGTCAGCACTTTCGAACAGGGGCGTCTGTTGGGCGAGTTCGTGTTTGACCGCCGACCTCAGTCGACCGACGAGTGTGCGCCCCCTCAGCGTCTCACGAATGCTGCGGACTGCGAGAGGTGCGCATCGGGCGAACTCGTGGGCCCAGGCGATCGCCTCGGCCCTCAACGAATCGTCGGTGGTACTGAGTCGATCGAACACACCTCGATGCTGTGCCTCGTCCGCGTTGATGCGGCGGCCGGACAGCAACAGATCAGCCGCTACCTGGCTGCCCACTGCCGATGGCAATGTCACGGTCAGCCCGAAGCCATGATGGATACCCAGGGCAGCGAAGTTTGCACTGACCCGTGCCGAGGGTGCGCCAACTCGAAAGTCAGCGGACATCGCCAACCCAAGTCCACCGCCTACGGTGGCACCCTGCACCGCGGCGACAACGGGCAGCGGCGACTCGAACAGACGCACTGCGTTGTCGTAGATTTCGGCTACCACCGGGACAATATCTAAACCCGACCCGAAATCCATTCCAGCACAAAAGTTGCGGCCTGCAGAACAGAGCACGATCACTCGCGCGCGAGGGTCGCGGCTGAGCGAATCGTAGGCATCGGCGATGCTCTTGATCATCGCGGCATCGAAGTAGTTGGCCTTCCCTCGCTCGAACTCGACCACGGCGACTCCGGCGGAGTCGACTTCCACCCGCACGCAATCTTCGGTGTGCGCTGCATCCGTAGTCATCGATCCATTCTCGCTTTCTCTCCTGGTCGGACGATCTGTCGCGTGCTTTCGCTCGTCATCTCGTCCGCGTCCGCGCCTACCCATACCGAGGGAAGTTTCTCGTAGACAGCGCAGACCCGAGATGGTGCTGTGGTATCAGACTGCCGCCATCGACCCGTTTCGCGGTGACGCTCGAGTGACGCTATCGCTGTCCGGACATCCTCGCAGTCGATCTCATATACCGTCAGGTACCGAAGGTCGGGCACACCACTGGCGAACGCGGGTTGGTGGTTGCTGAGACGGAATCTGCGGGCACTGACGAGGCCATCGGCCTGGAGCACGTCGCCGATGTGCACGTCATCGAGGAACCGATTGAACTCCTCTTCCATACCGAGATTGGCATCCGTCATCACCAGCATCACGAACCTGCCCATCGATCCCCCCGAATGTCGTCATCCATGTGGACGAGAATGCCCCAGCACCCACAGACTCCCGTGCGGGTCGTCACGCTGCACCCGCACGAGAAGAAGGCGGCACCGATCCCACCACCATGCCACCGTCCACGGTCAATTCCGCGCCAGACATGTAACTGGATTCATCGGACGCCAAGAACCGGACCACATTCGCGATTTCGTGCGGCTTGCCGGCGCGCGCGATCGGCTGTCCATCGAAGACTCGAGAACTCGACGGATCGAACTTCAGCATCGGCGTGTCGATTACCCCAGGGTGAACCGAATTGACGCGAATGCCGGCGGGCCCGAGTTCCAGGGCTGCTGCCTTTGTCAACCCCCGAAGGCCCCACTTGGACGCCACGTATGCCCCGACACCGGCGTAACCGATGATGCCGGCATTTGACGAGATGTTGATGATGGAACCACCCGCGGGCATAGCGGGGGCGACAGCTCGTATACCGAGCCAGCAGCCGGTGAGGTTGATATCAAGTACCCGCTGCCAGTGCGCCAATTCCTCATCGAGCAGACTCGCGTGTCGGACGATGCCGGCATTGTTCACCAACACCGTTGGATCGCCGAAGCTGGATCGGGCGATGTCAACCGCATCTGACCACGCCTGTTCGGAGGCGACGTCGAGGGGGGCGAATACTGCGGCGTCGCCTAACTCGTCCGCAAGTGCATTACCCTCGGCTTCGAGGATGTCGCCGATGACAACCTTTGCGCCTTCGGCCACGAAGCGACGTGCGTGTGCCTCGCCCTGGCCTCGCGCACCTCCTGTGATGATCGCGATCTTTCCCGCTAACGTGCTCAACTCATACTCCTCGCTCGATTTACGTGCCGCCGCGGACTGGAGAGCCTGCCGACGTGGCGTCAGCTCTGAACTAGCCCTCCGTCGATGTTGTAAGCCTGACCGGTGATACTGCGCGCCGCCGGGGACGCAAGAAATACGCACAGTTCGGCAATGTGGGTGGGATCTATCAGCCGCCCTTGCGGGCTGACCAGATTTTCCATCGCCTGTTCCTCGGTCCTCCCCGTTTTCTCGACAATGTTCGCAATCGTGGCCCGAGTCATTTCCGTGTCGACATAGAAAGGGCAAATACAGTTGAATGTGACGCCTGCGGAGGCGAATTCGGCCGCAGCAGAACGCGTCATTCCCAGCATCGCGTGCTTGGCGGCTGTGTAGGCCGCGACATAGGGGAGTCCGAGCTTGGCCGCGACGGAGGCGATGTTGATGACTGCCCCTGCGCCAGACGCAAGCATGCCCGGGAGCACGGACTGAGTGAGAATGAAGGGGGCTTCGACGTCTACGGTCATCGTCCGGCGCCACTGATCGAGCGTCGTCCGCATGAAGGGCGATGATTCCGCGATGCCCGCGTTGTTGACCAGCGTCGTTATCGGGCCCAGTTCCGCAGCCGCAGTGGCAACGGCGTTCCGACACGCATATTCGTCGGTCACGTCGAATGGCAATACGACGGTTTCCTGGCTTCCGAGGCCACCGCACTCCTTCGCAACGCCCTCGAGTGCTGCGACGTCCCGGCCGCCGAGCGCGATCTTCGCTCCCGTTGCCGCGAATGCGCGGGCAACGGCGCGCCCGACTCCTCGACTCGCCCCCGTTACGAGAACAATGTGCGGTGTGGCAGTGGCATCAGATGGCATTGTGCGCCCATGTCGCTAGTGCGGCGCGATAGTTGCGCAGTTCGCGAGCGCTGTTCCAGCCGACCACGCCGAGGACTTGGTCGTCCACGCTGTACGTTGCGACGAATGATTTCGTGGCGACATCTCCCGACACGACCTCGACCTTGGCGTCCGGTGGTGTGATGCCGTATGCCTGGATTTTGTACTCGTACTGATCGGTCCAAAAGTACGGAATCGGTTCGAAGGCAACACGATCTTCGGGTTCGGCGAGCAGATTTGCCGCTGCAATCTGACTCTGCTCGGTCGCATTCATGCGGTGCTCGAGGCGCAAGCTCCTGCCGTAGCCGCGGTGGTGGAAGCGCGCGACGTCGCCGGCCGCTGCGATAGTGTCGGTGGCCAGGCAGAACTGATCCGTGACGACGCCGTCATCCACGGCCAGTCCGCTGCCCTCCAGCCAGCCGACGCAGGGGGCGGAACCAATTGCAATGACCGCGAGATCAGCTGCAACGTGACTGCCGTCGGACAAATTGGCTCCGACCAGGCGGTGATCGCGCTCTTCGAAATTATCGAGTCCCACGCCGGTTCGGATGTCGACGCCGTGCTCGGTGTGCACGTCGCGGACCAAATTGCCCATCCACTGCCCGAGGCCTCGTACCAGGGGCGACTCCAACGGATCGACCACGACCACTTCTGAGCCGAGTTTGCGCGCAGTGGCCGCAATCTCTGTTCCCAGGAACCCGGCTCCGACGACAAGCACCCTTCCCGCGGAACTCACTGCGGCACGGAGCGCCAAGGCATCGTCGATCGACTTGAGCGTGTGCACGCCTGCGAGATGGCGGCCGAATGGGAGGTGACGGGGGGCAACACCCGTAGCGATGATGAGCTTGTCATAGTCGACCGTTGATCCCGAGCCGAGGGAAAGACGATGCGCAGTCCGGTCCAAGCCTGTGACAGGGTCCCCCAGAATGAAGTCGAGGCTCTGTGCTTCGAGATGCTCGGACTTGCGTAGCTGGATTCGATCAGTTTCCCAATCACCGGCCAGGATCTGCTTCGACAGGGGTGGCCGATCGTAGGGCTGATGGACCTCTTCCCCGATGATCGTGATGCATCCGGCGTGGCCGGCGCGCCGGAGCGCCTCCCCTGCGGTGAGACCCGCCGCGCCGGCACCGACGATGACGGCGTGGGTCATAGTGAATCGAGGTAGTGCGCTAGGTCGAGAGTCCACTCCCACGGAGTGTCATGGGGATAGCCCACCCAATGCAGGTCGAAGTACTCCAACGTGATTGCGCCCTGATAGTCCAATGCCTCAAGATCACGTTTGACACGTTTGAAATCCATCACGCCGTCTCCGACATGAAGCTGCTGCTTGCCCGGTGCGCAATCGCGAAGTTGAACGATATCGGCGTACGGGAGGAGTTCATACGGATCTTCATCTTTGTAGACGAGATGACCGACGTCGACGATCAGACGCAGTCCGGGGATCTCCTTGAGCAACTCCTTGGTTACCTCGTTTGTCGAACACACCGAACCTGCCCAGGGCTCTACCAACGACTTTGGTGCGCGTCGTAGTTCGGCGAGGGTGTGCTCCCATGCACCGTCCATGTTCGGCGGAGGCACATAGCCCCATCCGTCACGGGCGCGCGGCCACTGTGAGAGCTTGTCACTGCTGGCGGCCACCTCGGAGAGCTCCACATCGGGATTGCCGGT
The DNA here is from genome assembly GCF_042738615.1 of Rhodococcus sp. NPDC059968. Taxonomy (NCBI): domain Bacteria; kingdom Bacillati; phylum Actinomycetota; class Actinomycetes; order Mycobacteriales; family Nocardiaceae; genus Rhodococcus; species Rhodococcus sp. NPDC059968. Next base: position 63,968 of record NZ_JBHWUE010000036.1, on the reverse strand, counting down.
GTTGACTATCCTGTTGCCGATCGGCAGGGCAAGTTTGCCTTCGTCACCATCATCCCAGTACGAGTGCAGGTCCAGGTGCGAGAACCCGGCGTCCTTCGCTCGTCGGGCCGCTTCGTAGTTGTCCACGCGCGGCTTGAAGCAGACGTCTCCCACACCCATCGTCCAACGGCCCAATGTCAAAACATCCGTCATCGAAGACTCCTATGTCGATTGCGTTTAGCGGGTTTCTGCCACTAGAGGTGCGGAATGATCTCTGCGCCGACGAGGTCGATCATCTCCAGCGTTTCCTCCACCGGGATCCCACCCATGTCCAGGTAGACCAAATGGTCCTCGGCCTCAAGCAGATCGGCCATTCTCGACAGCTTGTCGATGACTTCGGCGGGGCTACCACAGAGTGCGGATCCGTCGCTGAGCATCCAGTCGAAGTCGAACGCACCGGCCTTGTACTGTCCACCGTGCTCAGTAACCTGCTTGCCGAACCATTGGTGATATGCCTCGTAGCGGGGAGCCCAACGTTTCTTGGCTTCTTGACTGTTCCTGGCAACGTTCATGTGCCAACTGGCCGCCACCCGTGGTACCTCGGCGTCCCTGCCCTGGGCGTTCGCAAATCGTTCGCGATAGTCCTTCACCACCGGCTTGAACCGGGTCGCCTCAGCGAAGGCGCTCGGCAGTGCCAGCGGCAGCCCCAGACGGGCGGCGAGTTCTGCGGTTTCAGGCGATCCTCCACCGCCGATCCAGAGGGGGGGATGTGGAGCCTGCACTGGACGAGGGGTCAGCGACAGATTCTCGAAGGGTGCCCGTTCTGCGCCACTCCAGCTCACCGCGTCCTTGGTCCATAGATCGAGCACCAGCTCGACGTTGTCCTCGAGCAGACGGCGCGAGTCGTCGAGGGACAGACCGAACAGCTCGTAGGTTGACGGGAACAGATTTCCGCGTCCGACAACAACTTCCGCTCGCCCACCGGACAGGACGTCGAGCATCGCATAGTCTTCGGCGACTCGCACTGGATCGAGATTTGCGATCAGGGTCACCGCAGTCCCCAATCGCAGGGTGCTGGTTCGTGCTCCGATTGCCGCCAGGGTGACCGGCGGACTGCTCGACACGAACGCTCCCGCATGATGCTCACCGATGTTGACCCCGTGGAATCCGGCCGCTTCGGCGGCGACAGCGCTCTCGACGATACCGTTGAGACGCTCGGCTACCGAAGTTCTGCGTCCGGTAATGGGATCGGCTAGATGGTCGCCGAATGTAAGAAAATTCAATCTCATTGTGTCCGCTCCTTAAGCAGCCAAGATGTCCACTGCAGGGTGTGAGGTGACTATCGCCGCATGAGCGGCACTAACGCCTCATCGACGAAAACCGACGAATGGGGTCTCTCACATCGCCACTCCGCCGTCCACCGGCAGGACAACACCGGTGATGTACGCCGCCTCATCCGAAGACAGGAACTGGAATGCCGACGACATCTCAGATGGCTCTGCGAACCTGCCTATTGGCACCTGCTCGGTCAACGCCTTCAGTTTGTCCGCTGGGATGGCTGCAACCATCGCGGTCGACGCGTTGGGCGAGACTGCGTTCACCGTGATTCCGAAGTGCGCGACCTCCTTGGCGGTCGCCTTGGTGAATCCGATGATGCCAGCCTTGGCCGCTGCATAGTTCGCCTGCCCGACCATGCCATGCATCCCCGTGTAGGAAGTGACGTTGATGATGCGACCAGCGCCCTTGGCCCGCATTCGAGGGATCGCTGCCTTCGTGAAATGGAACGTGCCGGTGAGGTGGACGTCGAGCACAGCCCGCCACTGGTCGGCAGTCATCTTCCACACGACGACGTCGCGGGTGATCCCAGCGTTGTTGATGACGACATCGGGTCCACCTCGCCACGCTTCCACCGACGCGACAGCCGCGTCGACAGCCTCCTCGTCGACAACGTCGAGTGCGAGCCTGAGCACCTTGTCGCCGGCGTGATTCCACGCCTCGTTGAGCCGATCCTCATCACGGTCGACCACCGCAACATCCGCTCCGGCTTCGACGAAGGAGCTGGCAATCGCGTATCCGATGCCCTGGGCGGCGCCGGTAATCAGGACGGAGCGTCCGCTGAAATCGAAATTGATACTCACAGGTCTGCACCAGCTTTCGCCGTCCGATTACGAAGCTCGTTTCGAGCGATGGAACGGCGGTGTACTTCGTCCGGGCCGTCGGCGAGTTGGAGAATGCGAGTGTGGGCATACATCTTTGCGAGTCCGAAGTCGTCGGAGACTCCCCCGCCGCCGTGTACCTGAATCGCGCGATCGATGACGCGAAGAGCCATCTGTGGCACCGCTACCTTGATTCCCGCGATCTCCGTCGCCGCGGCCTTGTTTCCGAACTGGTCCATCTTCCACGCCGTGTACAGAGTGTAGAGCCTGGCCTGGTCGATGTTCATACGGGCATCTGCAATCCAGTCCTGGATCTGACCCCGATCGGCGATCGGCGATCCGAACGTGACGCGTTCCTGTGCGCGCGCCGTCATCTTCTCCAAGGCTCGCTCGGTCACACCGATTGTCCGCATGCAGTGGTGGATGCGCCCCGGCCCGAGCCGGGCCTGCGCGATCGCGAATCCTGAACCTTCTTCACCGAGGATATTCGACACGGGTACTCGGACATTCTCAAACGTGATCTCGCAGTGACCTTCTCGATCGACATAGCCGAAGACAGGAAGACTCCGGACTACTGTGACCCCGGGGGTATCGATGGGGACAAGTACCATCGACTGTTGCCGATGTCGGGCGGCGTCCGGATCGGTTTTGCCCATGACGATGAGAATGCGACAGCGAGGGTCCGCCGAACCGGAGATCCACCACTTTCTGCCGTTGATGACGTACTCGTCGCCCTTGCGCACGATGCTGCACTCGATGTTGGTTGCGTCGGAGGACGCCACCGCCGGCTCCGTCATCGCGAACGAGGATCGAATCTCGCCATGCAGAAGTGGCTTCAGCCAGCGGTCTTGCTGCTCAGGGGTGCCGAACATGGTGAGGATTTCCATGTTCCCGGTGTCCGGAGCGGAGCAGTTGAGGGCCTCCGCTGCGAAGGACACACGCCCGGTGATTTCGGCCAGCGGTGCATAGTCCAGGTTGCTGAGGCCGTCGTTCCACTCGGTCTTGTGCGGCAGGAACAGGTTCCACAAGCCGCGTCGACGTGCTTCGGCCTTGAGGTCCTCGAGCACCTGAGGGGTGTCGTGGGGGCTCGGGAGTTCGGCCATCTGACTGTCGAAGACAGACTCGGCTGGATAGACGAAGTCGTCCATGAAGGCGAGTAGTTCACCCTGCAATTTCTGGGCGCGCGATGAAAATTCGAAATCCATATCAGTACCTTGGGGTTGTCGGTGAGAGAAAGAATGTTGGGGGCCTTGGTGGACTCGCTACGCCACTGGGACCAGTGCGCCGGTCCATTCAGCGACAGTGACCACGTCGGCCTGCCGGGGGAAGACCTTCTCCACCAATACCCGATGAACTTCCTCGTCATTGTCTTTCACCCCGTCCGACAGCACGGTCAGAGAGAAGTCCTGGTCGGCCGCGGCCCGGACGGTCGAGAGGACCACACCACTGGTCGCGATTCCCAGGAGAGCAAGGTCTGTCACCCCGCGCGAACGCAGCACCACGTCGAGATCACTACCCGCAAAGGCACTTACACGACGCTTGGTAATGACCACATCTCCCGGCTGCGGGGCAATCCGGGCATCGATCTGGGTGTCCTCGGAGGCTTCGCGAAGTCCTCTGTTCTGGGCGACTGCCGCAAAGCCTCGGTTGCGAGGACTGATGTCGGCGTAGTCGTCGCGGAAGCAGACGCGCACGTAAACAACCAGTACGTCAGCGGCCCGAGCCGCGTCGATTGCTGCACCGACCCGTTCGACAAAGGCGTCATCATCGCCGAAGGCCTTGACTATGCCGTTCTGAATATCGCCGACGATCAGAGCGGTCCGTCCGCGCAGGTCAGGAGTGGTCATTGGGGTTCCGTTTCTTTGTCGAGTGCTGATGCATCAGGCATTAGGCGTCTGACCTGGACACGGAAAAACTGCCTGCTGCCTTCGGCGTGGTTGCGGCTTCGGTTCGGTGGTACGTGGGCATTCCAGCAGCGATCAGTTCGCGGGCTTCCTGGCTGATCTCCCCGTACACGTCAAAGGAGACAGGGGAAGCGATGGCGTAGAGGGCCGCGCGCAGTTCGGGATCGACTCCCTTGGCATGAGCGATGAATGCTTCCGAGTCTACGTAGCACTCGATAAAGGTTCCCTGCGACGCCTGGGGATCGAGGAATGCCGCGAAGAAGTCGACGCCTACCTCGTCCTGCGTCGGGGCGACCCAGGCGCGCACGACCTCGCCGAACCTATCCTCGAACGGCGAGTCGACCGCAAGCACGGTTCTCAGTACCAATTTAGTCATAAACTGAACCCTTCACGTATTTTTTCGGATAGCGTTCGTTACAGTCGAATCTACTTGCAACATGTCGTGAAGGCAACCTAGTCTTGGTCGGGTTCGTTCCACTTACAGCGCGAAGTGACACGAAGGCATCCTGCTCGTGAGGCCGTCGATCGCCGTCGGGATATGGGTGCGCGATGAGTCTTCGGGTAAGAACAACCGTGATGCGACCGCGTTCCTGCGTCCGACCGACCGCAAGCGCGGACACCCGTTGTCGAGATCGATGATTGCTAAAAGGGTCTGCACGTCCCCGTCGATGGCTCTGCGCCACCCCGATCCGCCCTCGGCGCGGGCAGTCGGCGACCCACACACCAGGAAGGACGACAAAACAATATGACGAATGAGGAACTCGGGGCACGCGTTGCCCAGTTGGAAGATCTGGAGTCGATCAAGCGCGTCAAGGCCCGGTACTTCCGCTTGGTCGACGCCCACGATTTCGCGGGGCTGAGTCAGCTGTTCTGGGAGGATGCCGTCATCAACAGCTCGACCGCTTCGGGATCTCGCGACGAATTCTTGCAGGCATTGAAGAAACGCGTCGGCGCCAGGATGTTCCATGCGGGACATAGCGGCGAAGTTGAGTTCACCGATTCGACTACCGCAGTCGGCCACTGGGCGATGTCGTTCACGATGCGGAGTGAGACTGACGACGGAATTGTGATCACAACCGGGTTCCGGCGCTACGAAGACTCGTACGCCAAGCGAGACGGAGAGTGGCGAATCGCTCGCATGGCAATGGACGATGTCGGTCTCGACTCGACCTATCTAGAACCTCGAATCTTCTAGTGTGGCCATCCAATGAGGCCGTCTTGCGGTCTTCCTGTGGACTGCTACACCGATGAACGAGGCCGGTGTGACTGCGCACAAACGACCGACCGACCCGTACACAGGACTCATTCCGAGAAGGACATTGATGAGCGACTCACACACCGACCGACTGTCCGCGACTGCAGCACGACCATTCACAATCGAACTCTCTGATCAGGTTCTCGATGACCTTCGTCTTCGCCTCTCCCACACCCGCCTCGCCCCGGACATCGCGAACGAAGACTGGAGCTATGGTGTCAGGGGCAGCTACCTCGATGACCTTGTGCGCTACTGGCGCGACGGGTTCGATTGGCGTGCCCAAGAACGAAAAATGAACGAGTTTCCGCATTTCCGGACAACAATCGATGGCTTGCCGATCCATTTCGTCCATGTTCGAGGGAAGGGTCCGGACCCCACACCACTGGTCCTTACTCACGGCTGGCCTTGGACGTTCTGGGATTTCCACAAGCTCATTGGTCCTCTCGCCGATCCCGTATCCTACGGAGGCGCCGCCGAAGACAGCTTCGATGTCGTGATCCCTTCCCTCCCCGGATTCGGATTCTCGAATCCGCTGAAGCGCGCCGGGCTCACAATATGGCAGGTGGCGGATATCTGGGTAACTCTCATGCGCGACGTGCTTGGTTACAAGCGATTTGGTGCGCACGGCGGAGACTACGGCGTGATGGTGACCGCACAGCTAGGGCACAAGTTCCCCGAACACCTGATTGGTCTGCATTTCGCCCCGCGACCGTTGCCGCTACACGTCTGGAACACCGACCGGCCCTGGGCAGAGGTGTTTTCCGGCACGTTGCCTGACGGCGTCGGCGAGAGAGCGACCTTTATCGAGTACGAGCGGCGTAAGGTTGGCCATCTGGTCGCGCACGTGCTGAATCCGCAGACACTCGCATATGCCCTTCACGATTCGCCGGCGGGGTTGGCCGCGTGGCTTCTGGAGCGAAGGCGGTCGTGGAGCGATTGCCACGGCGACGTCGAAACCGTCTTTACCCGAGATGAACTGCTCACCAGCTTCACTATCTACTGGGCGACAGAGTCCTTCGTCCACACCGCGCGGCTTTATCACGACAATGCGCGCTATGGCTGGCAACCATCGCACGAACGCCGACCGGTGGTGGAGGCTCCCACCGCAGTGACACTGTTCCGCAACGACCTTCCTCCTGGAGCGAAAATGGACTGGATGAGTTCGTACTTCAATCTGCAAGCGGTAACAGAGTCGCCGACAGGTGGCCATTTCGCTGCGGCCGAGGAGCCGGACCGGGTGGTCGAGGATATTCGAACGTTCTTCAGGGGTCGACACTGACCAGGATTGACCTTGTCCAGGGCCGCCACTGCGCAAGGTCAATCCACTCTCCACGAGCATCCACACCCGTTAGAAGGCAGCGGGTTCGGGGTTGATTCCAGCGACGATTCCTCGAGTACGCCGAACAACGGAGTTCGCGCGACTAGGGTGGGTCAGTACCCAAAACTGGTCTGCAAGAATGGCATTTCTGATCATCTCTGCAACTCGTATGGGTGCAATAGCGCCCTTTAGCGACTCGTCGACAGCCCGGGTGATTGCTCTGTCTATCGGCCCTTGATCTCCCAAAGTGGCTGCCGCAACCGATGAAGGCATCGCGGTTGTGACTGCTCCGGGACATACCACAGAGACTCCGATTCCAGAATCCTCGAGGACGAGTTCTTTGTATATTGCTTCACTCAATGCCACGACGCCATGCTTTGATACCGAGTAGGGCGCAAGCCCTGCAGCACTTGTCAACCCAGCCATCGAGGCGGTGTTGACGACGTGTCCTTCACAATTGCTTTTCATCACTGGCACAAAGGTTCGAATCCCGTTGATTACCCCTATCAGGTTGACCGAGAGCACTTTTTCCCATGCCGAGACGGGGATCGTCCAAGCAGCCCCGGTAACCGTGACGCCGGCGTTGTTGCACAGAACGTGGACGGAGCCGAAGTGTTCCAGAGTGCAATCCTTCAACCTGATGACCGATTCCTCCGACGTCACATCGGTTGGCACCGCGATGACTTCGGCGCCTGCGTCAGCGAGACGATCACGGGCAGCGATAAGGCCCTCCGCATCGATATCTGCAAGGGCAAGCTTCATGCCTGACGCAGCTAGAACGGATCCAAGCGCTTCACCGATACCGCCTGCGGCACCCGTGATGACGGCAACCCGACCGTGTAGCGATTCCACACTGACTCCCTTCGCGAACTCGGCGGTACCGGGTTCCAAGACCCGTCACCGAACCCAACAGTCGACTCGCATTCGGTTGAGTCGAATGATTTTCGATACTAGAGTATCACTGGCATGAGAGATGGATTATAATTCGACCTTCTAGGCGACGATCCCGGGTTCGAATCCTTCAGCAGCGATCGGAGAACGCTGATGCCCGTCAACACCGCAGACCAGTGGCTGCTTTTCCGATGCCGCACCCGGCTGCCCGAGACGCCAAAGGACAGGGCTCATCGTGACCCGGCCAGGTGAACAAGTGTCTCGTTCGCAATACATGGTCACCGGTGACGGCGTCGGCGGCCCGTCGCGGGAGGACACGACGGACCTCGCCCACGCCGACGGTCCGTTGAGTACCACCGACGATCTGGCGCGCACACCGTTCAAGTTGCAGGTTTCGCTGGGACTTGCTGCTTTCGCCTTCGCCGTTTTGCAGTCCATGATGGCCCCAGTGCTGCCGTGGACCGAACGGCGCTTCGATAGCGATCCCCAGACGACAACATGGGTACTGACCAGCTTCCTGCTTGCGTGCGCCGCAGCAACGCCCATCGGTGGACGCGTCGGTAGCGCAAAGGGCAAGAAGAAAGTTCTGCTCGCCGCGCTCGGGGTAATGGCAATCGGACTCTTGGTATCGGCGTTCGCTCCGACACTTGGGTGGATGATTTTCGGGCGTGTCCTGCAGGGCGCCTCGGGGGCGCTCTTCCCCCTCGCGATAGCTCTACTTCGAGAGAACCTGCCAGCGGCGCAAATTCCGACAGCCGTTGCGCTGTTCACCGCGACGGTCAATGCCGGCGGCGGAGTCGGTCTCGTCATCGCCGGTCCACTCATGGACCGCCTGGGCTACACGTGGCTCTTCCTCGCCCCGCTGGTCGTGGTCCTCATCGCTGCCGCCCTCGTCGCGCGGTTCGCGATCGACAACCATGACAAGACAGGTGAGCCGATCGAGTACGCAGGCGGCACGCTTCTCGTCAGCTGGCTCGTCGCGATCTTGCTGCCTGCGAGCCAGGGCCAGAGCTGGGGGTGGAGCGCCGCCCCTACCCTCGTCTGTCTCGCTTTGTTCCCAGTCCTCTTCGTCCTCTGGATTGTCACGGAACGACGCGCTGCGCATCCTGTCGTCGACTTGAGCCTGATGCGGCGACGCGGCGTCTGGCAGGCGAACCTCGTGATGTTCCTCAATGGCGCATGTTCGGCATGTTCTCGCTCCTTCCGATGCTTCTACAGGCACGCCATGCCGACGGCGGCCTGGGTGAATCCGTCGTCATGTCGGGTCTGCTGATGCTGCCGATGCCCGTCGGCATGTTCGTCTTCGGAACGCTCTCGGGTTCGATCATCAAGAGGTCAGGTCCGCGAGCACCGGTGATAGCCGGGTCCCTGATCCTCCTGGCCGGCTGTATAGTCCTGACTCTTCTGCACGACAACGCGGGGCACATACTTCTGTCCTGCGGGATCATCGGCGTGGGATTTGGATTGATTCAGTCTGCGCTCGCTAACACTGTCCTGGCCGCGGTAGAGCCCTCAGAGACCGGTGTGGCGATCGGCATGAACACCAACATGCGGATTGTCGGCGGCACATTGGGGATTCAGGGCTCGATCCTGGTTCTGACAATGGTGGCCTCCGGCAATGCTGTCAGCTCCGCTGCCGCGTATCTGGCCGCCCTTGCATTCTTGGCGTTTCTCGGTGCAGCAACCACTGCAGCGAGCCTGCTGCTGCCGAAGTCACGCACTCAGGCTCGGGACCTGTCCAACGAATCCCGGTTCTCTACACCCACGAAAGGTCTCAAATGACCAGCACGATCATGTCCCGACGCGACATCGACTTCCTTCTGTTCGAGTGGTTGGACGTCTGCACACTCCTGAGCAGGGAACGTTTCACCGCCCACTCGCGCGAGACCTTCACCGAAGTGCTCGACCTGAGCGAACAGTTGGCCGAGAAGCGCTTCGCACCACACAACCGAAAAGGTGACCTTCAGGAGCCGCGCCTGGTCGACGGGCAGGTCGAGCTGATCATCGAGATCGAAGATGCGCTGGGCGCATACGCCGCCGCAGGTCTGATCGGATCGACGATGGACGAATCCGTTGGTGGAATGCAACTACCGCAGTGCGTATTCAATGCGTGCACGGCCTGGTTCTACGGGGCGAACATGTCGACGGCCGCTTACAATCTCCTGACAGTCGGCAACGCGAACCTCCTTCTTGCGCACGGCACATCCGAGCAGATCGACGCATTCGTCAGACCCATGCTCGATGGTCGTCACTTCGGGACGATGGCGTTGTCCGAGCCTCAGGCCGGCTCCAGCCTGGCGGATATCGCCACTCGGGCGCTCCCCCAGCCAGACGGGAGCTATCGCCTGTTCGGAAGCAAGATGTGGATCTCCGGTGCCGACCACCAGATGGGTGAGAACATAATTCATTTGGTTCTCGCGAAGGCACCCGGAGGCGGCGGGGGTGTCAAGGGGATATCCCTTTTCATCGTGCCCAAGTTCCTGATCGACTCGGACGGCCGCCGGGGTGCCCGCAACGACATTGTGGTGACTGGCCTGAATCACAAGATGGGGGCTCGCGGAACCGTCAATACCATTCTGAATCTCGGCGACGGCACATTCTGTCCCGACGGTGAGGCCGGCGCGGTCGGTTATCTCGTAGGAGAGGAGCACCGAGGTCTCCAGTACATGTTCCACATGATGAACGAGGCTCGGGTGGGAATTGGACTGAGCGCGACATCTCTTGGATACACGGGCTACCTCAAGTCACTGGAGTACGCGCGGAGCAGGCCACAAGGGCGCCCAGCGGGTCGCAAGAATGCGCGCACGCCGCAGTCTCCGATCGTCGAGCATGCCGACGTACGTCGGATGTTGCTTGCGCAGAAGTCGTATGTGGAAGGGGCGCTGGCGCTGAACCTCTTCTGCGGCCGGGTGCTCGATGAGCAGAAGACTGCCACCGACCCATCCGCGCGCGAACGTGCGGGAGTTCTACTCGACTTTCTGACCCCCATCGCAAAGAGTTGGCCTTCTCAGTGGTGCCTTCAGGCGAACAGTCTCGCGATCCAGGTGCACGGGGGTTACGGCTACACCCGCGACTACGACGTGGAGCAGCACTACCGGGATAATCGGCTCAACCCGATACACGAAGGAACCCATGGCATCCAAGCACAGGATCTGCTCGCTCGAAAAGTCCTCGGCGACGACGGAAAGGGACTTCATGAGCTTGGACGCATGATCTCGCTTACCGTCGAGCGCGCGAGTGTGGACGTCCAGGCGAAAGAGATGGCACTTCATCTCAACCACTCGTGGGAGCGTCTGGTGGCGGTTGCAGCGCACCTGCAGACAGTGAATGATCCGGCCGCGCGACTCGCGAACGCATCGGTGTTTCTCGAAGTCGCCGGTCATGTGGTCGTTGCTTGGATTTGGCTAGAGCAGGTTCTCGCGGCCCATGGCAAGGCCGGGGACTTCTACATCGGTAAGCGGTTGGCCGCCCAGTACTTCTTCCGGTGGGAGCTCCCGCGGACGGCGGCTCAGCTTGAACTTCTCGCAGTCAATGACGGCACGCTCTTGGAGATGAAGCCCGAGTACTTCTAGAGCAGGGCCTGTCTGCTTGTCGGCGAAGCCGATGAGGGGATGCGACGAGGACACCGGCGAGGTAGATGACCGCATTCTTGTCTCACCAGATGACGATCCCGCGCCACTGTACGAGCGGATTGGTTCTGTGCACCGCTTCATGTATATCTGACCACCGACTGTGACCGGCGCACCTTCGTCGAACAGATCGAAGGTGTAACGATGCGATTTGCGCGCCGCACACCGCTGCTGCGGGGCATCCTCGAGAAGATCGAACGAGCGTTGGCCGGGACGCGCGGGCGCTCGGATGACGCCCACGCTGGGCATCATGCGGGGCGGTGGGTTATCGCGGTTCAGGTCCTCGGTCTCGACGACTTCGCGCTGCGACGGCGTACCGGTACGGCGCCGTGCTATTTGACCTGAGTACACACCATCCCGCCGACGTTCTCGCCGACCGCAAGCCGCCACCTTCGCTGACTGGCTCAGCGCGTCGGGGTACCGAGGTGGTATGCCGTGACGGCTCCGGTGCCAACGGGAAAGGCGCTCGGGCGTGGCACCCGCTGATCGCTGGCGCCTGTGGCACAACCTCGCCGAAGCGGTGGAGAACCGTTGCCGTCCATGACCGGCGCGATAGAGCCCGAACAGTCATCGAACTCACCGCGGCGGAACAGCTGAGGCAAGCCGCCGAGCAGGCACACACGACACGCCGGGAGACCTCCATGCCGTCCGTTCGGACGAAACAGCGTTTCGAGGCGGTCGCGGTGCTCAAGACCCAGGGATTGGGAATCAAGACGATCGCACGTCAGCTCGGGCTGGTCCGGAGACTTCTGCAACGCCGGAGGTGTCGACGGAGTTCGGGGCGCCCCGCGGGCCGGATTGCGCACCGTGCTGGACAAATGCATCGCGCACATGCACGAGCGTTTCAACGACGGACAAACCTCCGCTTCCCGACTCTACGAGAAACATTGGGCAAGGGAAATCGCGACAGCGGCACCGACCGCGACTACCTTCGCCCGTCCCGCAGAACAGGTTCAGCGTCGCCGTCCACACCGACAGTGCCGTCGGTCCGGCGGATCACCTTCTGGATGCTTCTGCCCCGACGAGAAGCAGCACCGGCACCAGCCTCTGCTTAATCGTGGTATTCGCCGAACCGGAACCGGAATCGAGCGACACGACGTTTTCCCTCGGTGGCTGGGCCGTTCGGTCAACTCCCGCACATAAATACCGATACAGCCACGGCTGGTGGTGAGGGGATCGACCGCCTCCCGCTCGCACATCTGCAGATACTCGGCAAGCCCGCGAGCGTAGGCGTCGATCGTCAGGGCCACCAGCCCGAATCGGTCCACAGCCGCAGCCCACCCGGGCGCCTGCACGTGCCGGCACAACACCGGCCACTTGTCCACCACCGTGCCGGTTGAGCCATCTCGTCAAGTTCCGTGGTCAACACCGAGGAGACATGATCATCCGCACGGCCAGATTCCGCGTAACTTCTAAGATGCTAGAACGGCAGATATACGAACGCGCCGGATACGATCTACTTCGCAACCGAATACTCCTCAGCCACTGACAACACTCAGGAACCATCGTGGAAAGCGGCCAGAACCAGCCGATTGAATCCGCTCGACGGTGTTGCGGTGCGGGCAGAGGGCGGGGTCGAACACGGGCGGTCTTCCTCGAGGATCCTTCGCATTGCGTTTCTCGATCCGATGCGGCCATTGCAGGATAGTCTGTGTGATGTGACTGCTACGCAGCAGCTTTCAGGTTCAATGGCGCGAGGGTGTCTGATCCGGGAATTAGAGGGATGGGGTCGCCATGTCGTTGCGGGCACATCTTCGAGCAGAGGTTGCGTGCTGGTGGGCGAGGATACTGGTCGAGCCGATCGCCGCCAGCGCCGCACCGCGTCATCGTCGACGGCGTGGGCGGCGTGGGCGGCGTGGAACCGCCGCAACCATCGCTTCATAAGTTCCGTTGCTCGACCAGCGCCTGTGCCGTTCCCCGATCGACTGCCACGCCCCGACTCGACGGATGCACCTTCCAGGGCGAAACGGTGTGGAACCGCCAGCAAGCCGTCTTGGGCGTGAACCTGTGGTCATTCCACAGCCGGCCACGGGGTACCGAGGCAGGCATCACCCCAGCGAGCACGTCAGGAGGGCTGACCTGCAGTGACTGGTGGTATCACGGTCGTTCCGCTGGTAACCATTGCGTCGATCTCGTCGGCGCTGAAGCCGACCTCGTCGAGAATCTCCCGAGAATGCTCGCCTAGATTCGCCGGCAGCTGACGGATCGAGTTCGGAGCGTTCGTGTATCGAACGGGATTATTCAGGAGACGGATGCGTCCCTCGGTCGGGTGCTCATGCTCGGTGAGGAGCCCAGCGCTTGCGAGTGCCTGATCTTCGACAAGTTCCTGTGGTGTCTGGACTTTGCTGCACGGCACGTCCGCCTCCTCCAGGAGGCGCAGCCATTCATCGCTGGTCTTGGTCTTGATTACCGGAATCATGATCTCATATAGCTCATTCAAATGGGATGAACGGGCGTGGACAGTCGCATATCGCGGATCGTCGAGCAGTTCAGCTCTGCCGATCAGCGGTAAGAAGCTTCGCCAGGCCTTGTCCGTGTACGGCGCGACGGTGATGACACCGTCTGCGGTGTCGAACGGCTTTCGATTCGGAGACACACTGCGCGGGTAACGCGCCGGCCCGAGCGCCGGCACAAAGGACTCGCCCGCCAGGTGGGGGCTGAGGTTGAACGCGGCCATCGAGTCGTACATTCGCACTTCAACCTCATCACCTTCTCCCGTCCGACTCTTGCGGTAGAGGGCTCCGAGGATGCCTCCCAACGCAAACAAGCCACAGGTGAGGTCGGCCATCGGCAATCCAACGAAGCTCGGATGGCCCGTCAGCTCTCCCTGAAGTGCCACCGAGCCAGTGAGCGCTTGAATGACGTCATCGATCGCCGGCTTGGCATTGTTGGGGTTGTCCGCTCCATATCCGACGACTCGGCAGTACACCAACCCTGGATTAATCGCGGTCAGATCCTCGTAGGTGATGTTCAACTTCGCCAGCGCTGCGGGACGATAGTTCACCACAAACACGTCGGCGGTCTCGATGAGTCGCCTGAGCGCTTCCTGACCCTCGGGGTGCTTGAGGTCGAGAACGATACTGCGCTTGTTTCGGTTGAAGATGAGGAAGTTCGCAGACATGTCCGCATGGCGCTGGGCGCCGACCGAGCGAGTGAGGTCACCGACAGGGCTTTCCACCTTGATGACATCTGCGCCCATGTCGCCGAGGAACTGAGTGGCGTAGGGTCCGACGATCACCCGTGTGAGGTCGACGACGCGCAGCCCAGCCAGTGGACCCGGCGCCTTTCCGTCGGGACTCATCGTTCCCTCGCTCCGGTAGTTACTTCGGTGATCGTGGAGTCGACGCCCGCGTTGCGAAGCTTCAGTGCTGCCGCCATACCACTGTCCCGCAGAGTTCCGTGGAAGTCGTTTCCGTGGCTTCCGGCCGCGTGTGCATTGATGTTGTTGCCGACGCCGATCATGCTGTGCAGCCCGGCGATCTCGTACATGCGGTGGATGCCTTCCTTGTACGCCGCGATCGTCTCGATCGTCAGACCCGAGGCAGATTCGGCCCAGCTGGCGACCTCGGCGGGCAGCGCTTCTTGTGACACCACTCGTTGAACAAGATTGAGCTGGTGTGCGGTCTCTGCGTCGAACCAGCCGCCCATCAGCAAGAGTTGCTTCAGTACGCGCATCGGAAGTTGGAAGGAATAGATCGCCAGCGGGTGATTTTGGCTACCGGTGCGTGCCTGTTCCCAGCTGAAGCGGGTGCCATCGGCGGCGAGAATGAAGTCGAAGGGAGCAAGCATGCGCTGCGCATATGGCCCGACGAATCCGTGAACCCCTGCGATGAGCGTCTTACGGAAGTACCAGGAACGAGGCAGCGACGGGGTGTGCATCGCCGGCGGGGGCCACAGACGACGATTGGCTCCGTCCCGGCGGTCGGGCCGATCGAACATCTTTACGCCATCGCCGTTGTCGCTCTGTGCCGGCGGTTCAGGATCGCGGAAGGTGTTGGCGAACTCCTTCATGTCCGCGCCGGCAGAGAACACCGGCCCTCGCCCTTGTAGCGTCACCACCTTGATGTCGTCGTCGCCTTGGGCGAGTTCGAGCACGTCATCCCATTCGTCCTCGACCTCCGTGGAGATGGCGTTCCGCACCTCTGGCCGGTTGAGCCAGCAGTCTAGTACTGCCCCCCGCTTCGTCACCTCGATGAATTCGAACTTAGCCACATCGAACCTTTCGCTCAGGTCGTGATGATCTCGCTGTTGGACCTGGACAGCCCGAGCAAGTCATCGCAGTCAGGAGCGCACCTCGGACGGTTGTCAGGATCAACCCGGACATCAGTCGATCGTATGCGTTTCCATTTTTAGCCTATCACTTCAGCCTAACTTCGAAGTCAATTGGATGTTTCCTCATTTCGCAGACGAGACACTGGGGAGGATCGCCGCAGCGCCGAAACCCGCAAGGAGTTCTTCCAGCTCCGGCGTCGGATCACCGTGCACCTCGAGCGACACGAGGTCCACCATCGTCATGTACCTCGCGGCATGGGGGTTGTTACGGCTGTGCGAGAGCCATCCTTCGACATCCCGGTACACCGCCATTTGCACCAACCGATGAGCAGACTCGTCGGCATAGATCTCGTAGACCAGGGTGCCCGGGCGTTCGTTGGCGTCCCGCACTTGCTCGCGGGCAACTTCTTTTGCCGCATCCCAGTGACCCGTCTTCACTGCAACCACTGACCGACACTGCAGTAACGCCATCTCGTCCTCTTCTCTTCTGGCGTCGGGTCCGGACCGCTCAGGTCGAGGGGTGGGACAGACGCATCTCCACCTCATGCGATGGGAGCGTATGGGATTCCAAATCTACAATTATCGTGCTTCACTTTACGAATCATATGCTCAAATTCCGAATGCTGTGGCGCCCAGGGATGCGGATCGCTCGCATCACAGGGCAGGAGTAGGAGAACCGTGGGAACTGTGCCCTGGCGTGACGCGGTCAAGTCCGCAGTCATCTCGATGGACGGCAAAGGTCCAGCGGACGCGCTGCTGGAGGTCGAGTGCTTAGAACACGGCGGCGCCGACATCGCGTTAATTCGATTCAACCGTCCGGCGTCTCTGAATCCGATGGACAAGAACACGATCGGTGCGTTGGGAAGCCTGCTGTCATTATTGGTCTCGGAGAAGATCGATCGCGCCCCCGATGCAATCGTGCTGACCGGCAAGGGCGCCAGCTTCTCAGCTGGTGGAGACTTGAAGGGTTACCAGGCCCTCTACCGGGATCCGGGTCAACTCAGGATCTTCATGCAGAGTTTCGCCGAGGTCTGTCACTTACTGGAATCTTGTCCGTCGTTGACGGTGGCGATGATCAACGGCACATGCGTCGCAGGAGGACTGGAGATCTCGCTTGCCTGCGATCTGATGACCGCATCCGAGACTGCGAGGATCGGCGACGGTCACCTCAAGTTCGCACAGCTTCCCGGTGCCGGTGCCAGCCAGCGCCTTGTGAAAGCGGTCGGAAGTGCACGAGCGTCGAAGTGGCTCCTTACTGGTCGCCTCTTCGATGCCGCTGAGGCCGAGTCGGCCGGATTGATCTCATTGCGGGCTCCGCTGGAAACACTGCAAGACGCGACATTGGATCTGGTCGCGGAGATCGCGCAGCACAGTCCGCTGGCGCGGCGTCGGATGAAAGAACTGATCACGATCGCGGAGACCACGGACCTTACAGAGGGCCTCGCGCGCGAGGCCGACATCTTCTTTGAGCACTGCACACAGTCTTACGACGTGTATGAGGGCCTTCGCGCATTCGCCGACAAGCGCCCTGCCCGCTATTACGGACGATGAGCACGCTCACGCGGTGCCGAGCAGGGCTGTGGGGCTCGACTCGACCGCACTCAACATTGAAATCTACTGCAGCGGAGGTTGCACGGTCATGAGCGTTATACGTCCAATCTCACTCGAGGTACCCGAATCAGACCTCGTTGATTTGGCTGCACGCCTGCAGCGCCCACGCTTCCCCTCCAACTGCCACGGCGACGGATGGTCACACGGCACAAGCACGACGTACTTGCGCGAACTGGCCCACTACTGGCGCGATGAGTATGACTGGCGGACCGCGGAAGCGACGATCAACAGACTCCCGAACTTCGAGTATTCGTCTTCGATGGGCCCGATTCACTTCGTCCACACGCGAAGCACAGTCCCCGACGCGGTACCCCTGATTCTTACCCATGGCTGGCCGTGGACCTTTCTGGACTATGCACCGCTTCTACAGATGCTCACCGAGCCAGGTCCCGGCAAGCCGGCGTTTAATCTCGTGGTGCCGTCGCTACCAGGATTTTGCCTGTCGGCGCGGGCGGCCGGCCCGAACTGGTGGGAAACCGCCGACATCTGGGCAGAGCTCATGACTGCGTTGGGGTACGAAACGTTCGGTGCGGTGGGCGGCGACTGGGGCGCGTGGGTCACTGCCCAATTGGGGCACAAATATCCCGAACGCCTCATCGGCATTCACCTCTTCGATGCCGCACGTCTCGACGCATGGGGGACGAACCGTCCGTGGGACCTGTTCGAACCAGCTCGTCAGAACATGTCCACGCAGGAACTGGACACGTTCCTCGCATTCGAACGCAAGGCCGCCTCTCACGTCACGGTCCAGGTTCTCGATCCCCTCACGCTCGCGCACGCACTGAACGACTCACCGATCGGCCTCTGCTCCTGGCTGGTCGAACGCCGCCGTTCGTGGAGCGATTGTGGGGGCGACCTGGAATCCGTCTACACGAAAGAAGACTTGATCACCACCACAATGCTCTACTGGCTCACGGACTCGGTCGCCAGCAGTCTGTGCTTCTATCCGTCCGCGGTGGAGAGGCCCTGGACGCCCGTGCACCGAGGTTCACCGCTCGTTCAGGCCCCGACCGCTATCTCGACGTTCGAGCACCATGCTCGCAAGCCCGGCCCCTGGGTGGACGATTACTACAACATGCAATGGAGGAGCACCCACCAGAAAGGTGGGCACTTCTCACCGAGGGAACAACCCGGTCAGGTCGCCGCGGACCTGCAGCGAAGCTTCGGGCACTTTACGCGCAAGAAGAACGGGCGCCGTACCGCACAACCCGCGCGGATGTGGTGATCACGTTGCGATCAGCGACTGACCAGCACTCTCGCATCGGCGACGCAACTCGGCTTCTCGGTTCCCTCGACCTCGCCGATCACACGTACCGTCACCTGGAGCCCGCGTGAAGACGGAATGACTTCTGCGATCTCCGCACGCGCGCGAAGCCGTGATCCGACAGGTACCGGTGCAGTGAACCTCAGTTTGTCGAGCCCGTAGTTGACCAGAACAACATCGGGTTCGACGTCGAGCAACTCACCCAGCAGCGTGCCGACGAGCGAGATCGTCAGGTAACCGTGCGCAATCGTCCTTCCGAAGGTTCCCGATGCTGCACGTTGGGGATCGACGTGGATCCATTGATGATCCTCAGTGATGTCCGCAAAACCGTCGATGCGGTTTTGCGCGACGTGAATCCACCGACTGGCGCCGAGATCACGGCCTGCTGCCGTCGCCAGGTCCTCATAGGTCAGCTTGCTTGTGGTCATACGTCAACTCCTGATTCAGCGGTCATACGACATCGCGAAGGCGACTCAAGGAGTAGGAACCCTTCGCCACCTATTGCGAATGTAGTACGAACATATAGTATGGACTACCATAGTTTCGAATTGCTTTTCAACAGGAGATGTGATGATCGGACTCGATGGAGCCGTTGCCCTCGTCGCTGGCGTGGGCCCCGGACTGGGAACCTCGACCGCCACCGCTTTGGCCCGCGCCGGTGCATCGCTCGTGGTAGCCGCACGTAGCCAAGCGTCGGTAGACAGCGCGGTCGATGCGGTGTCCCGGGTGGGCGCCAGCGCGACCGGTGTGATCGCAGACCTCACTCGCCCCGAGGAACGGGAGAGTCTGTTGCACGTGCTGGAGGAGCGCGGCGGACTCGACGTGTTGGTCTACAACGCGTCGTCCACCGGACAGAACGTCGACATCGCTGACGTCGAACTCGATGATTGGCGACATCTCGCGGAAGTCAACCTGTGGAGCCCGATCGCATTGGCGCAATCGGCATTACCCCTCCTCCGAAAGTCGGACCGAGCCTCGGTGGTCATGGTGAGCGCCATGACGACTCGTATGGTGTCCGCCCGCGGTCGCGGAGGTTATGCGATCACCAAGGCCGCACTCAATCAGGCTGTCAAGACGATGGCGTTCGAGTTCGGCGCGGACGACATTCGCGTCAACGGTGTGGTTCCCGGCTGGATGGAAACTCCTACGATTCGTGAATGGCGTGACGACCCCGATAAGCGCCCACATCTCGAGAGGGCAGCCTCTCAGATTCCGCTCGGCGGTATCCCCCATCCCAACGATGTGGCCGGCACCGTCGTGTTCCTCGCTTCGCGGCTGTCAGCCGCGGTGACTGGAGAGTTGGTCGACAGCAACGGCGGGCAGTACATGCGGGGGTAGCCACGGTATCGGCCATCAACCGTCGAATGTTCGATTGAGAGAGCAGAATCAACGGTTCGGCGATGTCTCACAACGCATCCGGCGCCAAACGCAATGACATCTCATCCACCACGAGTCACATTATGCAACACATGCAACTTCAATCACATGAACACGCTCCAATGGTCAGTTTCGATTCGCACCCTACACAGCGTGACATGACCCTCGACATACCTGCGGAGCTCGCCAAAGCGGGATTTGTGGATGCTGAGGAGATTGGTCACGGCGGGTTCGGGACGGTCTACCGCTGCCAGCAGCCATCGCTTGATCGCGTTGTTGCTGTAAAGGTACTAACTCAGAACCTCGAGTCGGAGAATCTCGCGCGGTTCCTTCGTGAGCAACATGCGATGGGCAAACTGTCTGGGCATCCGAACATCATCAATATCTTTCAAATCGGCAAGACCGATGATGATGGCTTGCCTTTCATTGTGATGCAGTACCACTCGCAGGGTTCACTAGAGGCGCGGATCCGCGGGTTCGGGCCGCTTGATTGGACGGACGCCCTTCGGCTCGGCGTCAGACTAGCTGGTGCCTTGGAAACTGCTCACCGCATTGGGATCCTTCACCGCGATGTCAAACCCGCGAACATCCTGCTCACCGACTACGGTGAACCTCAGCTCGCCGACTTCGGCATTGCACACATGGTGGGTGGATTCGAGACCGCGACCGGAGTCGTCACCGGGTCGCCGGCCTTCACGGCGCCGGAGATCATCAGAGGTGACACCGCCCGTCCAGTCTCCGACGTATATAGTCTTGCGGCGACGTTGTTCTCCGCCTTAACCGGTCACGCAGCCGTCGAACGTCACAACGACGAGCGGGTTGTGGCCCACTTTGTGCGCATCACAACTGACGCTGTTTCGGATCTTCGCGGACGAGAAGTACCTGACGACTTCTGTGCCGCAATCGAAATCGGGATGGCGACCGATCCTGATGATCGGCCGGCCTCCGCAATCGAGTTTGGACAGCGACTACGCGGGATTGAGCGGCGACACGACTGCTCCGTCGACGCGATGGCAGTGCCGACCAGGCCGGGTGCCCAGCGACACGAGGGCACAGATAACGACGGCTGGTCTTTCTCCCCTAGCGCTGGTGTCGGAGCAGACTCCCGGACAGGTCCGCAGCCGGAGTCCAGGAGCACATTGACAGGCCGGAGACACCTCCCACTCGAGCTCACCAGTTTCGTGGGTCGGCGCCGGGAACTGGCCAAGGCCAAGACGTTGCTCGCAGCATCCCGACTTGTGACACTGACCGGGATGGGCGGGGTCGGTAAGACCCGGTTGGCACTGCATGTTGCGGCAGAGCTGGAACGAACGTTCGACGACGGTGTGTGGCTTGTCGAGTTGGGCGAGTTGCAAGATGCGGAACTTCTCGCGAACACTGTTGCTGACGCGCTGTCGCTTCGAGCACAGTCAGGTCGACCGGTGGAGAACTTGGTGGACTACCTCAGGACCCGACGATTGTTGATCGTGCTCGATAACTGCGAACAGATCGTCGAGGCGGTCGCCGAACTGGCCGAGAATCTGCTCCGAATCTGCCCTGAATTGCATTTCTTGGTCACCAGTCGCGAACCGCTGGGTGTCGGCGGAGAAACTACGCTGCGTGTGCCGCCGCTGAGCGCGCCCGGACAAGACAAGCCACACTCCCCGCGTGGCCTCGGACAATACGAGGCCGTGGCGTTGTTCACCGATCGGGCAATCACCGCCTTACCAGAGTTTGAGATTACGGACGACAACTACCAGTTCGTGGCGGAGATCTGCCAACGACTCGACGGACTCCCCCTCGCGCTCGAACTCGCCGCCGCACGCATGCGGTCACTGTCCGCGGCACAGATCTTGCAGCGACTCACGGACCGATACCGGCTCCTGACACTGGGATATCGAGGGGCTCCCGCCCGTCAGCAGACACTGAGACTTTCAATCGACTGGAGCTATGACCTCTGTTCTCCGGACGAGAAGTACCTCTGGGCGCGACTGTCAGTCTTCGCTGGAAGCTTCGAGACGGACGCCGCAGAGGACATCTGTGCCGGCAACTTATCGTCCGGGGACCTGTTGGACACCTTGGCCCGATTGGTCGACAAGTCCATCCTGGTTAGGGAATCGTGCGGAACGACCGTGCGCTACCGGATCCTCGAGACGCTGAGGGAGTACGGACACGAAAAGCTACTCGAAAGCGGTGAGGAACGGTCGCTGCGTCGGCAGCACATGAAGTGGTACGAAAGGCTCGTTCTGCGTGCCGAGGCCGAATGGATCAGCCCTTCACAGCGCGAGTGGGCCGCTCGATTGGAACGGGAGCAATCGAATCTCCGCGATGCCATGCAGTACCGCTGTTCGGAACCAGACGAGATTGGCACAGGACTGAGTATCGTAAGTGCGCTGTATCCGTTCTGGCTTGCACGGGGCCTCATCAACGAAGGACGGCGCTGTCTCGACCTCGCCCTGTCGTGCCAGGACGATCATCCCACGTTGTCAAGGGTTAAAGCGTTGTACGCCAACAGCGTCTTAGCGGGGTTGCAGGGAAACATTCGCGCAGCGACGAAGATGGTTGAAGAAGCGATTGACATTGCAGAACAGCTTGACACGACAGCCCAAGCGTTGAGCTTGAATGCAGACGGTTTGCTCGCATTCCATACCGGTGATCTCACGCGCGCAGTCTCCTGCTTCGACAGGGCTCTCGAAACATTTCGCAGCGAAGGAGATCTGCTGCGGACGATTGAGATCCTCATCGGGCTTGCCCTGGTTGGCGAACTGAACGGTGACACAGCAAGCGCGATTGCATGTAACGAAGAGGTGCTGACAATCACAGAACGCACTGGCGATTCATTCCACCGTGTGTACTCCCTATGGTCTCTCGGACTCGCGCTCAGGCACTCCGACCCCCGACGAGGAGTCAGTCTGCTGAAAGAAAGTCTGAAACTCGCACGGGTGCTCGATGACCCGCTCGCGACGGCGTGGTGCTTGGAAGCCCTTTCGTGGATCGCGTTCGACGAGAACCGCTTCCGCCGAGCAGTGGTCCTGATCGGCGCCGCGGAAACTCTGTGGCACACGCTCGCTGCACCCGCGATGAACATTCCCGCCTTTCATACCAACCATGATCAGTACAAGCAGCGGAGCCGATCACTTCTCGGGGAGAAACCCTTCGAGGCGGCGTTCCATGAGGGCGAAAGCCTCAATCTCCCATGCGCTGTCGCGTACGCACTCGAAGAAAAATCCCCGGCTTCCTCGCCGGTGGGCGCCGACGGTTTGCCGAGCTTGACTCGGCGCGAGGGTCAGGTGGCCGAGCTGGTAGCCCAGGGGCTAACCAACAGGGCGATCGCGGCCAAGTTGGTGATCTCGCAACGCACCGCTCAGGGTCATGTCGAGCACATCCTCACCAAGCTCGGGTTCACCTCGCGGACACAGATCGCGGCGTGGGTCATCGAGCAAAAGGCCACATGATGACGCTGTAGCGCCATCATGTTGGGTGGACCAGGCTGGCATGCTGACCGGAGCCGTATTCTGGGCCCACAGCACTGGGATCTGTTCCACAGAGACAGTTCGATCGCGGTGTAGGTTCCAATCCCTCTTTCCTGCAGGGCGGGTTACGGCTTCGATTCGCATCTGCACTAGGAACAATTGACTCGACGTTGTCGAACAGGGGCGTTAGCAGGGAGCTGCACGTTGTGCCGAGCACCTTATTCGGAGTGATTTGCGCAATTTCGGCATGCAACCGCCAGTCAGCCTGGAGAAACTTCACCGGATCCCTCAACTGACGTGTGTGCTATCCCGCCGAGCAGCCGACGTAGTTCCCCGATGTCTTCTTTCGTCGCATACCGAGCGGCGTCTGCAACCAATACCGGCTCGAGCGCGTCACGCACGACCAATGTGTCCGCGCCCGAGACCGGATCGGTCGCCGACGACCGCATCGATGATCCGATAGCAACCTTGGACTGTGGTGCCATGAGGTCCTCCGCGACCTCTGGAGACAGCCCCTGGAGGACCAGGTCAGCCCACTTTCGATAGCTTCCGCCTCGCTCGAGGTCAGCTTGTCACCGAACCAATGCTTGACCCCGGCAATGTGTACACGCGCGGCGCGGGCGCAACCGCTCTCGGCCACGCTTGGTGAGCTGGCCCGAGCGGTTCCGCCGATCGCTCTCGAGCTCCCCACGCTGCACCAGCTGAGCATCCTCCATCTTTGCCAACACGCGGCTGAGCCACTCTGCCCCATCAGCGTGCGATCCTGCAGTTCGCGCTGAATCAGTGCCCCATGGCGTCAGCGACATGTAGCAAGACTTCGTACCAGGCCATGTCGAGGCCCTCAACGCGTTGGAGTTCCTCCGCGAGTTTCCTCATCAACCGACCGTGCGCGTACAGCATTGCCGCCACGCGGTCACCTGCGCATTCGCCTCGCTGGTGCTCACACACTCGCCTCCGTTCCTCCCGCACCGCCACGCAGATCCTGACAGTCCACGCTCGCCAGATGGCCAATGAGACAGATCTCTGCGCACGCATAGAACAACTAAGGTAGTGAAACCGATAATCTACCGAGCGAGGCGCCAGCCACGATACTTGACGCGCTCTGACGTGGAATTATGCCGAATCAACGCGTACTTCAGCACCGATTTCAATCCTTGCGCAGGCATTGAATTTGTGGTTTACTGATTGTGGCAGCAGCCACACCCGCAAGGAGGCATCCACAATGACCGGAGGCATCTGTGTAACCGTGGACAACCTCAGCCGTGTCCGCGAGGTTGGCTTAGGCGAGGCCTTCCGCCCGGATCCGACCGAACCCGGGCTTCAGATCGGGGTTTCTCATCGAGACACGATGCAAGCTGAAGGTCACCACCGCGGGACGAGGTATCAGCCTCGCGGAAGCCGACCAGTACTCGCGGCACTTCAGCGAATCTCAGCTCGCCTAACAGGCTCGCCTGGACGGGGGCAGCGGTGGCCCCGTCCAGGCCCTTCACATCGACATAACGGTGAAAAGACCATGCGGCTACCCACAATGACGAGTCAACCGACGTTGGTTCATAGCCGGACCGCCAGGACCCCACAGCTACGTTTCACCTTGCTAGGAGAAAGTCCGATGCTCGACCGCACATTCTGGATTCGCATCCAGCTCGAAACGGATGATGATCTACGCGCGGACATATCGAACCACGAGTGGACCGATGAACAACACGTCGCCATGGTGCAAGCACTTCATACTCGTGAGGACGCACGGCTAGCGGCCGAAAGGTTGGCGGGACAAGTTCGATGGACGGAAGTCCACTCCCACCATTACGAGTGCACAACCGATGAACTCGACACCGCAGCAGTGGCGTAGGACCGGGACCCATGACACACGGAGCGAATCGGTGTCGGATGCACACGGGCCCCTCCTCGTCGAGGGTCGTCGAGGGGTCGGTGCACCTCGCCACAAGCCATCGCCAAACCGAGACGAGTTGCGGACTTCACTGGGCGCGACACGACGGCAGTACGAATGCCTCGCCGCGGTGGATGAAATCGGCCGCACACAACGTCTCAGCACCGTGTGGTGTCGCCGCCGCGCATCCCACGTACATCGCCTCATCCAACGGAGATCGCGTGCCGTGCAACAGATCCGATGTATCCGTCCCACCGAGCATCCTGAACGACGTTGAAGACGCTGCGAGATATCTAAGGCAGCGAGGCCTGGTGCCTCCCGGCCCCATCCCGGCCGGCCGCCTTCGCCCCGGACACCGTGGTGCAATTCGTGTCGGAAAGCCGGTACTGACGGTCAGTGAACCGTCAGCCCTCACTCGGGCGGCGGATTCGATGGCCCGAGTCGAAGAGGTTACACCCGAGATCGTGTGGTTGGATCTGGACTACGGCGTGCTTGTCACCCGCTACGTTCCTGGAACGAACTGGGATCAGCATCTGCCGGCAGGCAGGATTGCCGCGCGGATGTTTGCGATCGCCGGCGCCGCTCTGCGCATGATCCACGAAGTACCCCTCGGCACTTCTGCCTACCCCGAACACGTCCTACGCTTAAGCGCTACAAAGGTCTTTGCGAACACCGAGACCGACACCGGCGCCTACGTCGCCGATCTTCACGAACACCTGCTCACGTGCGGGCGTAGCCTCCTCCACGGAGACTTCAGCCCCCATCATGTGCTGATCACGCCAGGCCGGCGACTGACCGTACATGGGATGGAAGGCTGTTGTGCAGGGTGCCAGCATCAGCGATGTTGCGCACTTCCTGGCGTCGTCGCTGCTCCGGAGCCGCACACAGCCGTACACCGAGAACTCGTATATCGATGCTGGACGCGCCTTCCTCGGCGCGTACGGAGACCACGACGAATCGCTGCTTGCACCCCTTGTAGGCGTCGAGATTCTCGATCTCATCAGCCGACTGCAACAGATGTCCGTCGCGACAATCGACGCGCTGAGGACCCTCGCACTCGGACTTCTTCGCCAGACAGTCCCGCTGCCCTGGTAACCCACCAATGCACACAACCCCACGGGAAAGCATCGAGAACGATGAAACTGGTAAACCTGCACGGTCGGCCCTCCCTCGTTCGTGACGACGGACATGTCGACATCGAGCGCGTCTCGGAAGGGCTCTTTCCGAGCTTCGAGGCAGTCTTCAATCACTGGACGGCATTTCGCGACTGGGCCGACACCGATCGCACTAGCCCGGTGCCGAGCCAAGCCCCCTTGGGGCCCGCGGTTCCTCGACCCCAGCAGGTCTTCGGTGTCGGCTTCAACTATGCCGCCCACGTCACCGAGGCGGCCGCCCACATCTCTACTTCGGCAGGACCACCACCGCTCCCACTGATCTTCACCAAGTTTCCCTCGCCCATCACCGGCCCCACCGATGACATCGAGCTTCCCAACGAAACCGGTGACTACGAGGTTGAACTAGTCGTAGTGATTGGCACACGTGCCGATCGACTGAGGGTGGAGAACGCCTGGTCTCATGTGGCAGGACTCGCCGTTGGCCAAGACATTTCCTCTCGTGGCGTCCAGTTCCTCGGCCCAGAGCAGCACACCGTCGGAAAATCGTTCCGGGCTTTTGCGCCTATCGGACCCTATCTCGTCACCCCCGACGAGCTCGCCGACCCTACGAACTTGATGATGTCGTGCTGGATCAACGGCGACCTTCGGCAGAAGAGTACAACGTCCGAGATGATCTACAACGTCGCCGAACTGGTGGCCTTGCTATCGGCCGTCACCCCTCTCGAATCAGGCGACCTGATCTTCACCGGAACCCCCGAAGGTGTTGGTGGACTCGAGAATCCACCACGCTACCTCGTTGCCGGAGATCTGATCATCAGTGAAATCGAAGGTCTCGGCCGTATGGAGAACCGGTGCCGGACCGCAGCACCCGGCGCCGGACTTCGGCCAGCGCTGGCACCACTAAGCCCCGTACCCGCACTCTCCGGACCTTCGAGGATCGATCATGTCAACTAAAGTCCTTGTCACCGATTACGCGTGGCCCTCACTCGACATCGAACGCGGCATCCTGGCAACCGTCGGCGCCGAACTCCTGGTGTCGCCATCACCTGTCGAAAGCGCTTTGGTCGAGCTTGCGCCTCAAGCCGACGCCATCTTGACCTGTTGGGCACCCGTGACGGAGGCAGTACTCAACGCCGCTACACGGTGTCAGACCGTGGCACGCTACGGGGTGGGACTCGATAACATCGACGTCAACCGGGCCGACCAATTAGGCCTTGTGGTCACCAATGTGCCGGATTACTGCGTCGATGAGGTCAGTGACCACGCCCTTGCGCTATTGCTGTCCCACTCACGGCACATCGTCCCGTTTGCCCAACAGACACGGTCGGGGGCATGGGACAACACTGCCTTCGGGCCCATGCGCCGACTGCGGGGCCAAACCCTTGGACTAGTTGGATACGGCCACATCGCACGCGCCCTCGCAGACAAAGCCACCGCTTTGGGCATGCGGGTCCTGGCGTACTCGCGCGGTCTCACGACGGCTGGCACGGTCGGCACCAAGGTCGGCTCGGCCACCGCGGTCGGCAGCCTCGACGAACTCCTCGCTGCGTCGGACGTAGTGTCCCTGCACGTTCCACTGACGGAACACACCCACGCGCTAATTGGTGAACATGAATTCGCCATGATGAAGGACACCGCCTACCTGATCAACACCTCACGCGGGCCTGTCATCGACACTGATGCCCTGAGTCGAGCACTCCGCAGCGGCACCCTGGCTGGCGCCGCGCTCGACGTGCTGAGCATCGAACCGCCAGCCCCGGACGATCCGCTGCGCATGATCCAAAACCTGGTCCTTACTCCACACGCGGCATTCGACTCCCTCGAATCAGTGGCCGAACTGCGGCGCAAGGCGGCGAGCAATGTCGCGGATGTGCTCAGAGGCGCTCGCCCACACTATATCGTCAACCCCAGCGTCTATGAATCGATCGCACATACCGACCGCGCCCGGTCAATCGAGGTGCGGGCATGACAACGACTCCAACGACCGAGGCATCACCGTGGATCCGCATCGACCAGGACACATTGCCTCCTACCTCTCCCAGCGAGGGCTGATCGCGGCCGACATCGCAAGCACGGTAGAGGTACTCGCTGGCGGCGTATCCAGTGACGTCTTCGCCATCACCGCCGGGGAGAGACAGCTCGTCGTCAAGCAAGCGCTCCCCCAACTCAAGGTGACCGATGTCGTCTTTTCCCCACGCATCCGGGGTGATCAGATCACACGCCCGGCGGGACAGTGGTTCGACTGCCGCCACATATCCCACGGCGAGGTGGCCGATGAACTGTTGCAGGCGTTGGTGATCGACCCGCAGCCGCTTCGCCATCGGCTGCATCGACTTCCGCGCCCGTCGAGCATCAACCCCCGCACATTCACTCCCGCCGTCGCCCGCTGATCCTTGCGCGCCAGCGACGAGAACACCTCACCGGCAAACGTATCCAACTGTTCCCCGACACGGGCGAGACCGGCTGTATCCAGGCCGCACACTCTCGAGAAAGCCACGCAAACTCGAGCCGACACGCCGAGCTAACAAAGTACTCCCTAGTCCTAGTAAAGCCGCGCGGACAACCTGGTGAAGACCCGCCGGATGCAGCGCAATTCCTCGGCATCGAGGTCGTCGAGGAAGAGGTCACGGGCAGCCTGGGCATGAGGCGGCGCCGCATCACGCAACGCCTGCAGACCGACCGCGGTCAACACTGCACGACTGCCCCGCCCGTCGTCCGGCGCCGGTTCCCGCGCCACCAGACCCCGCTTGCGCATCGAGGTGATCTGGTAGGTGATCCGACTGCGGGAGAAGACCATCTTCGCGGCGATCTCACGCATCCGCAGCCGCTGCCCCGGCGCCTCGGACAGCAACAGCAACACGTGATAGTCGATCATGCTCAGACCGGTCGACGCCCGCAGCGCCTCATCGAGCCGGGTCTCGAGCCGCAGGCTGCCCTCGATATAGACCCGCCAGGCCTGACGCTGCTCCTCGGTCAACTCGTTCCGCTTCGGCACCGCACCCCTTCCATCCAACCCACCACCAAATACTTAAGAACTGTACTACCGACGTTTGCGATCTACCCGTACGGGCGCGAAACCAATGGGAATAAAAGGAGATTGGATCATGTTGATGATAGTAGAAATTTAAACTATAGGGCTCGCGCCCCCGAACCGAGGAGCTGGACATGACGAAGAACCTGGGTCTGATCGACCCCACTAACGCGGTGCCGTTGGCAGGACACCGCGGACTCGGCACGGCCAGTGCCGGCGGGCCGCTCGGGAAGCCAGCGGCCGCGAAATCGAAGACGGCCTGGTTCGCCGCGCTGGGTGCCGCCGCCGTGCTCCTCGTCGGTGCGGGCATCGACGCCGCGACCACGCCCTCGGCGGAGGGTGCGGCCACGCCCGCCGCCACGAGCATCGCCGCGCCCGGGGTCAACACCCCCGGCGACGACAACGACAGCCGTGACCGGCACGAGCGGCGCGAGCGCCGGGAGCAGCAGCGCGCCGACACCCTGCCGGACGCCGTCATCCTCGGTCAGATGGTGGCCGCGGGAATCGCCGATACCCCCTTCCAGGCCACTCCGGCCTGGGGCCTGGAGCGCCCCACGATCGGGGAGGGCCTGCAGACGGACACGCTGGGTTGAAGCATGCGGGAGCGGTTCGCGGGATGCGCCGATCGGCGACCGGTGCAACCGTGACGCAAGCGCCGCCGGACGGGCTGGGCGACGGCGCACGAGGTGCTCATGCCCGGATTCACCAAGGAAACCATGGTCTCGTACCACGGGGTCATGGCCGCCGCCCGTCGATGATCTGTGCGCGAGCACCGACCGCCACGACGGCGCCTACGTCCCACAGTCGAGGAGATGGGCAAACTCATGCTCGACGTGACCGGGCCAGCACCACGGCCAGTCGGCGGCCGCGCGCCCCATCCAGGCGCCGCAGCAGCGTGATCAGCGCCATGACCCCGCCCTCGCCGTCGGGCGCGCATCACCAGCAAGACGTAGGTCGGGGTGACGACGATCATCACCGACCAGAAGATCAGCGACACGCCGCCGTACACGCTGTCCTCGCTGACCGGCACCGGGTGCGGATCCTCCGGGTTGAACACCGTCTGGATGGTGTAGATCGGGCTGGTCCCGATGTCGCCGAACACCACACCCAGTGCGCCGACCACCACGGCGGCCCGAACCGTATCTCGACCACCCACCGCGCGAACCGGCGGACTGACTCCGGGCTCTGTGTCCACCGCGCGCTCCGCGTCTGCAGGTCCGATCCCATTGTCTGTCTTCCTGGACGTGCTGACCGCGGAAGTCGAGTTTCTCTCCCCTGGGTGTCGAGGAAACCCAGGCCCAATCTGAAGACGATCAACTGACGGATTCACGAACACTAATCTCGTGATGCCCTAGATTCACTGATATTGACCAACTTTCAGGCAAGGAGACCAGCATGAGTGCAGCAGAAAAGACCGTCGTTCTCGTTCACGGGGGATTTGTGGACGGATCCGGCTGGAGGGCCGTCTACGACACACTCACGAAGGACGGATTCGGCGTCCGCGTCGTGCAGAATCCGACGAAATCGCTCGCGGACGATGCCGCCACGACACGACAGGTCATCGACGACGTCGACGGCCCCGTCATCCTCGTGGGGCACTCCTACGGGGGAGCCGTCATCACCGAGGCCGGCACGCACCCCAACGTCGCCGCCCTCGTCTACATCACGGCATTCGCGCCGGACACGGGTGAGTCCGTGAACACCCTCCTCGGCGGCTTCCCGCAGGACGGACCCCAGCCCCCGATACTGCCGCCGCAAGACGGCAACCTCTTCCTCGACCGGAACAAATTCTCCGACTCGTTCGCCGCGGACGTATCAGCTGAGCAAGCGGCGTTCCTGGCCGACTCCCAGGTTCCATGGGGTCTCGACGCCCTCGGTGGGACCATCAGTGACGCCGCCTGGCGCGTCAAGCCGAGTTGGTACCTGCACGTCACCGAAGACCGGATGATCCCGCCCACTGCACAGGAGTCGATGGCCAAGCGGATCGGAGCGACCGTGATCGAGACACCCGGAAGCCACGCCGTGTACGTGTCACGACCCGACGTCGTCGCCGACATCATCCGACAGGCAGCATCCGCAGCCGAACAATAGCTACTGACCGCGAACCCACACGGGATCTGCCTGTTCCAGTGCGACAACTACGGCGCCGCGTCGGCGGTGAATCCGCCGGCACGGCGCCTTACCCAGAAGCATTGACAGGCTCCCCGGCGCGGCGGCCGTGCCGGATCGGGTGCGGAACCCGTAACCCCGCACATACACGAAGGCGGCGCCGAGCACTCGATGGTGTCCGGCGCAGCGTCCCCCGCACAGGATGCCGCACGAGAACTACCTCGCCCTCCTCTCCGGACCTCCCGACACCGACGTCCACGAGAATCGTCGACGAACCCCTCCTGCGCCGACGGCGCCGCTGGGGAAGTGCGGGGTCGCAGGAGACACACGGATAGCAGGGAAGCCTCCGCCGATGCGGAGTGCGGTAAAGGTGATTGGGGATCGCCACCCCGAGTGCAAGTTATGGGATCCGATCCTGTGGGATCGGTCAGGCGCCAACGCCGACACTCAGCGGCTCACCTCCGCACGCCTCGCGCGGTCCAAGGGGCGCAGAATCGACATCCTCACTGCGTACGGATTCCTCGATCCGGTCAACTAACTGAACACGTGTTACCTACCGGTTCGCATCCGGATCTGCGTCGACTCGACTCGGCACGCTTCGAGACTCAGCGCCGGCTCGCACGCAGGAACGCCTGTAGTTCGGCACCAGCTACCCAGTCCCACGAAGCCGAACCGTTGCAGTGCAACGGGTAACGGCCCAGCGCCGCCTCGTCGACGGACACGATCAGCGCGTCCTCCCCATCGACACTTACCATGACGAACACCGGGGCACCTTCGGTGTGGACCGTGACGCGGTCCAGGCCACGGCGGGAAAACTCGGCCTCAGCCGGCGGTCCGTCGAAGCCCATCCAACAGGACGTTCTGAGCGGCGCGGCGTTCTTCGGCGATGACGGCGGAATCGGCCATCCGCATGAGGGCAGCGATGTCCGCGACGGTCACGTCAGTGCGCAGCACTCCGGCATGGCGGGCCCGTTCGGCGACGGGCGCGACGATGCCGAAGGTGGCCTGACTGCCGTATTCGGCTGCGGCGGGCGAGGTGCGGCACAGGGTGTCGAAGAGAAACAGGTCAGTCGGTTCCAGCACGCAGCCTTGCGTGAAAACGGTACGGAACGCTTCCCAGGCGTCGTGCATTGTCATGGCGCGCTCGGCGATCCGCCGTGCGCCGTCGCAGAGATCACTCAGGAGCTGTTCGACCAGGTCGTTCTTGGTGGGGAAGTGTCGGTAGAGGGTGGTAGTCCCTACTCCGGCGCGGCGGGCGATCGCCTCGAGGGAGAGGCCCGGGCCGTACTCGGCGAAGGCGGTGCGAGCAGCGTCGAGGAGGCGCTGCCGGTTGCGGATCTGGTCCTTGCGCGGTCTCTGTGCCGATGTGGTCATGCGCGTGGCTCCCTCGGTCAAAAAACGGTAGTGACAGTACCGGTTTACCGTGCATAAAGTAAACCGATAGTAGCACTACCGTTTCAAGGAAGGTCCTCCCATGCGCGCACTCATCTCCACCGGCCGGCCCGGCGACCTCGTCGAGATAGCTGACATCGACCGACCCGTGCCTGCCGACGACCAGGCTCTGGTCCGGGTGACCGAATTTTCCCTCAACCGCACTGACTTCCTGAACCTGAGCAGCCCGGACACCGCTTACCGCCCCGGCGTCGACGCGGTCGGCCTCGTCGAGCGGGCCGCCGCGGACGGCAGCGGGCCCTCCGCCGGACAGCGCGTCGTGATACACCTGCCCGGCGGCGGCGCGGCGGCCCAGTACGTCGCAGTCGCCGCCGACCGCGTCGTCCCGGTACCGGACGGCGTGCCCTCCGACGTCGCCGCAGCCCTCCCTCTGGCCGGCCTGGTGGCCCGCCGTATGCTGGCCAAGGCTGGACCCCTGTCCGGCCGCCGCATTCTCGCCACCGGCGTCACCGGGGGTGTCGGCCAGTTCGTCGTCCAACTCGCCGTCGCCGAGGGAGCACAGGTCACCGCCGTCGCAGCGGAGAGCGCACCCTGGCAGCACCTCCCCGCCCTCGGGGCCCGCGTCACCCACGACGTCACCGCCCTGGACAACGGTTCTTTCGACATTGTCCTGGAGTCCGTCGGCGGTCCTCTCGGCAGCACAGCCGCGAAGAAACTCGCTCATGACGGCCTGTTCCTCTGGTTCGGGCAGGCCTCCGCCCAACCGCTGACGCTCGACTTCTTCAGCCTGCTCGAAGGGGGACGATCACTGACCCTGCACCACTTCGTCTACTTCGCCGCCGACACCCACCAGGACGCCCGCGACCTGACCGCACTTCTCGAACTGGCCGAACAAGGCAATCTACGTGCCGAGATCGGACACCGGGACGACTGGAGCCGCACCGCCACACTCCTCGATGAAATGGCCCACGGCCGCCTGCGCGGCAAAGCCGTCCTGACCATCCGTTGATCCGCGGCCAGGGAGCTTTGAACGCATTCGCAATCACATTCGAAGGCCGCATCACCACGAACGGAAACTAAACCCATGCGCCAGAGCCAGATCCACCGATAATCTGATAGTCCCTGCGAGCAGCGATTGTGGATAGAAGGGTCCACGTGTCTAGGAAGTCGGCTTGGTAGGGATGGTCCTGGATGCCGAGAAGGTCGAATTCAAGGCGGTCAAAGAGCTCGCCGGTGCGCAGTACCGCGCCAGCGTCGGCGGCGGAGGGTGTGAGGAAGTAGCCGAAGTGGATGTCGCGGCCGTAGTCAGAGATGGGAACTCCTAATCATCCGAGGTGCCAGTCTTGTGTCATGGTGCGGAAGTACGGAAACATCGCCGTCTCCTCGTCCGCGAGATGTGCCCTCAGGTGGGTGGCAAGGGTGCCAATTGCCGTACGCGCTCGCGCGACCGATTCGTGGTCGGCGGTTAGATGTAGTGAGGCGGCTTTCGCTTCGTCCACCAACTCTCCGATTGCCTCATGCTGGGCCTTGAGTTCGCCGATTACCGGTTTGAGTTCGGGGAATCGGCGCGCCATGGTCGGGAACATGCGCTGGTCTTCGATCGTGTGATGCAGAGTGAGGTGGTTGCAGTAGAAGTCGCAGTTCACCCGAAGTTGCCACACGAAATTCGCTGCTGTGAGACTGTTGATCATCTTGGGCACCGCGCTGTGGTCCGCTGTTGCATCGAGCAGGATCGTGAGGGCACGGTCGAGCGTGACGATGTCATCCCGGAGCGGAGCGTGCGCCTGCCGCAGTTGGGTGATCATTCTTTCTCCCGCGGCGGTGCTTCTTCCGCTGGCCGTCGCGGTCATGGATGCACCTGCACTGATTCGTCTGCCGCCATTGCGTGTGCCACCGGCAGGATGTCGTTGACCGCCACTTCGATTCGCTCGTATGCTTCTGGGTTCAATATCGTCGTACCGTCAAAATCTCCTGCGCTTAAGTAGATTCCGACGGGA
Organism: Rhodococcus sp. NPDC059968; assembly: GCF_042738615.1. Taxonomy (NCBI): domain Bacteria; kingdom Bacillati; phylum Actinomycetota; class Actinomycetes; order Mycobacteriales; family Nocardiaceae; genus Rhodococcus; species Rhodococcus sp. NPDC059968. The sequence goes on along the minus strand of NZ_JBHWUE010000036.1, from coordinate 29,328 downwards.
GCGACCAATGCTTGGAAGAACGCAAATAGGGGCCGCATCGCGTGTTCGAGGACTAGGGCATGACGATCGCTGCCCCCGGTTGCCGCGATCAGGACGGGTTTGTTTGCCAGTGCGTATTGGTCGACGAAGTCGAAGAAGTGCTTGAACAGTCCCGTGTAGGAGCCGCGGTACACCGGTGAGGCTGCGATCAGCAGATCGGCGGATTCGACGGCCCGGATGGTTTCGCACGTTGCTTCGTCGAGGTCCTCGGGTGACAGGGCTGAAGTCAGGCCCGTTCCGAGTTGGTGTACTTCGACGATGCGGGTGCTGATCTGTGTTCGCTCCGCCAGGGTAGCGAGAATCAATTCCACCAGTGCGCGGGTTTTCGATGGTTCTTGCAGGCTTCCAGCCACTGCCATCACCGTCAGCTGATTCACTTCGTTGTCTCCAGATCCTTAAGTTTCGCAATTTCTTTGCGTATGACTGGGGCGACTTCTGTGCCGAGGATTTCGATCGCGCGCAGCATGTCCTTCTGTGGTACGTTTCCGAATCCCATTTGGATCATCAAGCGATCGTGCTTGAACAGCTCGTATTGGGACATGACCTTGTCGATGATCTCCTGTGGGCCGCCCAAGAAGAAGGCACCCCCGGCACTCGCCTGTGCCTCGTATGCCTTGCGCGGCATCGGTACCCCGTTCCCGCGTTGGTGGTGATTCTGCATCCAGCCGGCTTGGAAGTATGGGTACGACAGATCCAGTGCGCGCTTACTGGTGTCGGCGATGAATCCCGGCGACGACACCGATATCTTCAACCCGGTCGGGTCGTGCCCGAGATTTGCGACGGTGTCGCGGTAGAGTTCGACGTAGGGTGCGAAGTAGCGGTAACTTCCGCCGATGATTGCGAGCGACAGTGGCAGGTTCAGCTTCGCTGCGCGCACAACCGATGCCGGGGTGCCCCCGATGGCGACCCAGATGGGTAACTCCCGATCGGGTCGAGGCGTTATGTCGGCGTCGATCAGTGGTGCCCGATGATTGCCCTTCCAGTTCACCGGGTTCGTGTCGCGTAATCGAAGGAGTAGGTCGAGTTTCTCGGTGAATAGCTCGGTGTAGTCGGCGAGATCGTGGCCGAACAGTGGAAACGACTCGGTGTACGAGCCTCGTCCGGCGATGATCTCTGCGCGTCCTTCGGATATCAGGTCCAGCGTTGCGAATTGCTGAAACACACGCACGGGATCGTCGGAGCTGAGGATGGTGACGGCACTCGACAGTTTTATGCTCCTGGTAGCTTGCGCCATCGCCGCGAGTACGACAGCAGGTGCGGAGGCCGCGAAGTCGGTGCGGTGGTGTTCGCCCACTGCAAAAACGTCGAGACCGACTTCGTCCGAGATGGTGGCTTGCTCGATCAAGTCCCGGAGATGCTGACCTGGGTTCATCGTGATACCAGTCTCAGGATTGGGTGTCAGCTCTCCGAAGTGGTAGATGCCGAGTTCGAACGACATGTTTTTGCTTTCTCTATGGCGTGTCGGGGATGGCGGTCGGGCGGTGCAGATTGTTGATCGAGTCCCGTGCGCGTGGCGACGGAAGGCCGAGACCACATGCAATCCCCCGCAATGCTGTTCGCGGAGGACGGCGACTACGTGTGCCTTCGTATATTGTTATGTGCGAATCGGTTTCAGTGGTTCATCCGGGGAGCGGGATGGACGAGGTGTTTGATCTCTTGGAATTCCTCGAGTGCCCGCTCCCCATTGAGACGGCCGATTCCGCTCTGCTTGAATCCGCCCTCTTCGAACTGATCAACGACGATTGCCCAGGTGTTGAACCACACGGTGCCTGCTTCGAGTTCTCTTCCCACTCTCAGTGGCCGGTCGACGTCCCGTGTCCAGATTCCGGCGGCGAGCCCGAATTCGGTGGCGTTGGCGCGGAGTATTGCGTCGGATTCGTCGTCGAACACCTCGAACGTTGCGACCGGTCCGAACACTTCCTGTTGAACGATTGGGGTATCGAGTTCGTTCACCTCGACGAGGCTGGGGCGATAGAACGCGCCGTCTGCCAATGGGCCTTTGGTGACCACCCCACCTCTGACGAGAATCGTCGCGTACTTGGCTGCGTCCTCTACCAGCAGGTCGACCCGTGCAGCGTTGGTGCGGTCGATCATGGGCCCCATCTCACTGGTCAGGTCGTCGCCGGGACCCACGCGCACCTGCTTCAGCGCCTCGGTCATCCGGGTGCGCAGTTCGTCAGCTATTCCGCGTTGGGCGAGGATGCGGCTTCCGGTCATACAGAACTGCCCGGTAAAGGTGGTGACCGCTTTGGTCAGAACCGGTACCGCGGCGTCGAGGTCGGCGTCGTCAAAGACGATCATCGGGGTCTTGCCGCCGAGCTCGAGCGACACCGGCTTGAGTGTCGCGGAAGCTTGTTCCATGATCTTGCGCCCCACCGTGGTACTGCCGGTGTAGCTGACGACATCGATGTCGGGGGATTGTGAGATCAGGCGGGCGCCATTTCCACGGCTTTCGGTGAACCCGTTGAAGATACCGGCTGGGATCTCGGAGACCTCCCCGATGATTTCGAATATCAATGCGTTGGTGAGGGCGGTCTGGGCAGGCAGTTTCACGACTACGGCGCAGCCGGCCGCGAGCGCTGGAACGAACGATCGAATCGACAGGATCACCGGCGAGTTCCACGGGGCGATCACGCCGGCTACTCCGACCGGCTGACGGATTGTCATCGAGTACAGGCCCGCTCTGACCTCGGCGGCCCGCCCGGACTCCGTCAATGCCAGGGCTGCGTAGTAGCGGATTTTCGAGATCGACAGATCAACTTCGAGCTCGGCCTCGCTGTGAATCTTGCCGTTCTCCCGTGAGAGAAGGGCAATCAGTTTGTCGCGGTGCGCGAACATGCGGTCGGCGAACGCGGACAGTGCCGCCGATCTCGTTGTTCGGTCGCGCCCCCACGCGCCGGTAGCGAAGGCGCGGCGTGCCGCGTCGATAGCGGACTCGACGTGCTCTTGCTGGGCATCGGCGAAGGTTCCGATCGCTTTGCCGGTGGCGGGATCGGTCGACTCTCCGACAACGGAGGAGTCGACCCACCGTCCGTCGATGAAGTTCGTTACGTGGGGAGGGACTGGATCGGTGGTGGGCATTGGGGGTTCTCCTTCGCGGAAGCTGGTCGCCAGGACTGGTGCCCTGTGCGCTCTGGCTGGGATCGCCATCCGCGGCGCCTTGACTGCGACCCGAACCGGAGTATCGTCCACTGTACATTCAAAGCATGCGCAAGCATTGAATTATTTTGTTTGCACTGTTCAAGCCCCACATATCGGCGGGACAGATCCCATCTGGCCCCCGCGGCAGGAACTCGGAGACGAATTGATGACACGGAACACAGTCCATGGCGCTGGAACGGAACGGATCACCGCGGCCGTGGTGCGCGAGAAGAACGGAGACTTTATTATCGAGACCCTCGAGCGGGAGTCCGATCTGCGGCTCGACGAAGTACTGGTGCGCGTCGTGGCGACGGGGCTGTGCCAGACCGATGTCCATGTTCGAGACCAGAATCTACCCACTCCCCTACCCGCCGTCCTCGGCCACGAGGGCTCAGGCGTTGTCGAGGCGGTCGGTGCCGCGGTGCAGACCGTAGCCCCCGGCGACCACGTGACCATGTCGTACCAGTCGTGCGGTCATTGCCGGTCGTGCCTGACCGGATACCCTGCCTACTGCGAGAGGTCCTTTCCTCTGAACTTCGGCGGAGCGCGGGCGGACGGCACGAACGCACTCCGCGACGACGCCGGCCACGAGATCCACGGACACTTCTTCGGGCAGTCCTCGTTTGCCACTCACGCCGTGGCCACCGAACGAAACGTTGTCAAAGTCCCCGTCGATGCTCCATTGGAGCTTCTCGGACCTCTGGGATGCGGGATACAAACCGGCGCCGGCGCGATAATGAACTCACTTGCTGTGCCCGCCGGTGCCAGCGTCGTGGTCTTCGGGGCCGGCGCTGTCGGACTGTCCGCGATCATGGCAGCTCATGCGGTCGGCGCAAGCCCGATTATCGCGGTGGACGTCGTCGACGAGCGCCTCATCCTGGCCGAAGAATTGGGCGCCACACACACCGTCAACGCACGTACGGCGGATGTGAGCGCATCCGTGCGCGACATCGCCCCCGGCGGAGTGGATTTCGCCCTCGAAATCACAGGGCGACCCTCCATGCTGACCTTGGCGGTCGACGTACTCGCCCCCCTGGGAACAGCAGGCCTGATCGGCGGTGCACCTGCGGGCACGCAAGCGCCGGTCGACATGAACACTCTCCTCGGTGGGCGCACGGTGCGCGGAATCGCACAGGGCGATTCGATACCACAGCTATTCATCCCGGAGCTGATCAAAATGCACCAGGCCGGAAGATTCCCGTTCGACCGCCTGGTCACGTTCTACGACTTCGCCGACATCAATACCGCTGTCGCGGACACCCAGAGCGGGAAGGCGATCAAACCGATCCTGCGCATCCCCACATCCCACACCATCTCCAACTAGACCCCCACCACCCAAGAAAGGCGCTCACAATGAGCAACAATGAGAAGCCCGGCATCTTGCCCGACCGCTACGGCCTCGGCGCCGCCGGCATGCCCTACACCTCTCTCTCGGACTACCGCCCCATCCCGCCGAACGCCACCGGATCGCTCTTTCTGCCGGATCGCCTCGAAAAGGGATACCACGTAGAAGAACTCAACGACGGGGTCTTCTACCTCACCTCCGGAGCGTACGACTGCATGTTCATCGCCACCGGCAACGGGGTGGTAGCAGTGGATGCACCGCCACTCCTCGGCGACAACATCCTCCGGGGAATCGCAGAGGTCACAGACGAACCAGTCACCCACGCCATCTACAGCCACTGGCACGCCGATCACATCGGAGCAGCTGGCGTCTTCGGCCAGGACGTGACCGTCTTCGCCCACGAGTACACCCGCGAGATGCTCGAACGCTGGCCAGACATGGGCCGCAAGAATGGCATTCCACTGCCGACAGAAACGATCTCAACCAGCCAGAGCATCGCGATCAACGGAGTTACTATCGATCTCGACTACAAGGGCGTCAACCACGCACCGGGGAACATCTTCATCTACACCCCGAAGCAGAAGGTTCTTGCCGCAATCGACATCATCAGCCCCGGCTGGAGCGCCTTCAAACACTGCGACGCATCCGAGAACATTCGAGGGTGGGCGGAAGCACACGATTGGATCCTCGAGTACGACTTCGATGCGGTCGTATCCGGCCACGTCAACAGATGGGGCACCCGCGAAGACGCGCTCGCATCCCGCGACTACACCTGGGACATCATCGACTTCGCCAAGCAGGCGTTCGACGAGGTCGACGACTTCGAACTGGTGGAACGGATCGGCTTCAGCAACGGCTGGGTCCTGTGGGAAGACTACTTCAACGACATGACGAACTACGTCACCAAGCAGACGCTAACCAAGACGACCGACAACGGCCAGACCTGGGCCGCACGGCTCGCCGGAGCCGACGTGATGACGAAGTATCACGCGTACTCGATCCTCGAGGCTCTCCGCCTGGAATGGGGCCTGCTCTCCAAGTTCGAACGAACCATCACGGGTGATTGACAGCCACACCATGGCACCTACAAGTCCCACACGTCGAACATGAATTGAGCACACATGAGCGGAAAGATTGCACTCGAAGAGCATTTCATTACACCGGATCTCGTCGACAAGGTGACCGGGGGACTGCCGGACCCGGCCGTCTGGAAGCAGGCTAGACGCCGGCTGCTGGACATGACTGACCTCCGACTGGCCGACATGGACGACGCCGGTATCGACTACTCCCTGCTGTCGGTCACTGGGCCAGCTGTTCAAGGCGAGACCGACCCGCAGGCGGCGGTGCATATGGCCCGGGAAAAGAACGACTTCCTCGCCGAATCCATCGCCCCACACCGCGGGCGCCTCGGCGGACTGGCCGCGGTTGCGCTTCAAGATCCCGCCGCCGCCGCCGCCGAACTCGAACGGGCTGTCACTACTCTCGGATTCTCTGGAGCACTGATCAACGGTTTCACCGATACCGCCGACCCGAACCGCGCTCTCTATCTGGACCGACCCGAAGTCGACGTGTTCTGGTCCGCGGTTGAGCGACTCGATGTGCCGGTGTACCTGCATCCGCGAGACCCGTTGCAAACCCAACGCGAAGCGTATCGAGACCACGAGGTTCTGCTCGGTTCGGCATGGGCCTTCGGCGTGGAGACCGCCACCCATGCCTTGCGCCTGATCACCGGTGGGGTTTTCGACCGTCATCCCGGAGTACAGATTGTTCTCGGGCATCTCGGCGAGACGCTGCCGTATTCGATCTGGCGAGTCCAGCATCGATACGAAGTCACTCATCGCGGCGTCGAGTTGGCCAGACCGCTCGCCGAATACCTCACCACCAATTTTCACGCCACGACCAGCGGATTCTTCGACGATGCGGCACTGCGATTCACAATCGAGAAGATGGGTCACGAACGGGTGATGTTCTCGAGCGACTACCCATACGAGGACATGATCGCTGCGAGCGAATGGTTCGACCGCGCACCGCTAACAGAGCAAGAACACCGGGCAGTCTCGCACTCCAACGCGGAAAAGCTCTTCAAGATTCACAATCAGTGGTGATCGACACCCCTAGCCATCCTTTAAGGAGCCTTCAACAAGACCGAGATTGGCATCATCGTCGGGAGCACTCGACCGGGGCGTCGAGCCGCAGACGTGGCAGCATGGGTGTACACGATCGCTCGCCGCCGAAGTGACGCACAGTTCGAGGTTGTCGATCTACTCGACTTCCACCTCCCTATGCTTGATGAGGAGATCCCGCCGTCATACGGTCAGTACACTCATGACCACACCAAGGCGTGGGCGGCGAAGATCGCATCCTTCGATGGGTTCATCTTCGTGACCCCGGAGTACAACCATTCAATCCCCGGCGCACTGAAGAACGCGGTCGACTTCGTCTACGGAGAATGGAACGACAAGGCCGCAGGGTTCGTCGGCTACGGCAGCGCCGGCGGCACACGCGCGGTCGAACATCTGCGCCAGGTGATGGCGGAGGTAAAGGTCGCCGGGGTCCGGACCGCGGTGGCACTGTCACTTTTCACCGACTTCGTCGAATTCCAGGAGTTTCGGCCCGCCGACTTCCACAAAGAATCGGTGGATGCGATGCTTGATCAACTCATCTCTTGGAGCAGAGCGCTCCAGACCAATCGAACACCCGAAACCATCGGCTGATGAAAGTCGGGCGGTACAAGACTATCCAATCACCAGTGCCGCGGTGAACCCGTGATGCTGAATCTGTGAATCAGGTTCTGCCAGCGGTACTCGCTTCAAACCGCCTCGTTTCACCGCCGCCTCGGGTGGCGGTGAAACGAGGATGCACAATCAGTTCGCACGATGTGCACGTTCGAGCCAACCGACTCGCGTTGGAAACCGGTGCAGTGATTCGCGGTGGCGGAGCCGGCCTAGGCTATGCACCGCCTGGACCATATTCGAAACGCCGCCACTGAGCAATCATTCCTTGCCCGTGGATCGACGTGGTGCTGCCCGCCGAGATAGGGGAAAGGGTCATCAATCCCATACCTAGGTTCAGTTGGCGTGGCATCACGGGGATTGATGGAATCGAGTACACAAGCGTGCCGTCCACGACGAATCGAACCACGCCGGTCTGCGCATCGATAGTGATTGCATACTGGTGGAACGTGCCTGGAGTTGTCGGCACACCGGCCAGGGGCGCGTCAACCACATACGTGAACGCGTCTTCCTCGCTCACTCCGGCGACCGGCAACCGTTCGTAGATAGCCAGGATCCGCGTCCCGGTGCTGACGAGGTCGAAGACCATGCCCGACTCCATGTCAAAGACGTTGAATGTCGCGAATCCGTCGCGGTAGTCATTGGCTGCGCCGCGGATCTTCTCCGCAGCCATCTCGACCGAGAAGGTGATCTGTCCACTCGTAGGCGTTGCAACCGACGATGTCGAGATCAAGAAGTGTTTCGCGTTGTCCGGTGACTGCAACTCGTTGTGGGACCGCGTGAATCGCGGGACTGAAACGACCACAGAGCCAGCCTCGACCCGTATATCGGCGCCCGGTTCTGCGAACACCCAAGGTGTCCCGTCTGGCGTGGGCAGCACCAACGGCTGCCAGAGTGCGGAGTCGAGGGTCGGCCCCACAAACGTATCGTACAGCGTTCTCTGGCCAGTTTCGGCAACGGACATGAAAGCCTCCTTGGAGCGACATCGACACGACTAATTGTGCTGCACATCAGTTTTGACTAAGCCAGCGAAGCCGGCGCGCAACTTGATGATGCGAGAGTAAGCCTGCAACCAACGCTTGCGCAAGCATAGTTATGCCTGCCTTGATGTGTGCCAGGTGATCCAGGCCACATAAGGGAGATGGTGTTCATGAACTCATTGGACGGCAAAGTTGCAATTGTGACCGGAGGTGGCCGCGGCCAAGGACGCTCTCACGCTATCGCTATCGCGCTCGCAGAAGCGGGTGCCGACGTGGCGATCTGCGATATCGATACCCACACCGATTCGGCCCCTACTCGATGAATTCGCCTGGCGAACTCGACGAGACAGTCAACCTCGTGGACAAGAACGGTCGATGCGTCGCCGAAGTGGCCGACGTTCGTGACCTCGAGCAGATGGATCAAGTGACACAGTGTGCCCTCGACGAATTCGGCAAGGTCGACATCATGGTCGCCAACGCAGGAGTCTGGACGGCGACGCCGGTCCATGAGATGTCCATTGCAGAGTAGAGGAACGTGATCGACGTCGACCTCCACGGCGTCTTCAACTCAATCCGCGCCGTTGCCCCGCACATGGTCGAACTGCGTAGCGGCCGCATCATCGCCACCTCGTCGGGCTACTGCCGAAAGGGATGCGGAAATCTCTCCAGCTACGTGTCTCAGGACTTCGAGTACAGTTCCTGATAGCGAGTCGTCCTGTCGAGTGTAAGAGTGTGGGCGATCGTGTCGTCGAAACTGGATCACACCAGCACTCGGGACCGGCCGGCTCGTGAGTCCCGATCGCGCCGGCGGACCGGGTGCGAACCAGACGGGATCTGTTGCGTACCAGCTTGGTTCGTCGTCATTCTGCCGTTGTTCTGGTGACGTTGATTGTGGTAAATCTGCCGGTACCGACAAGGCGATCGTCACCGTCCCCAGGGCGGCGAGGTGGCATTTCCTCGGACATCCCGCCTCGGCGATTTCCGGAGAAGGCGAGCCCATTGCCAGAGAGCGGATACACCGATAGACCCCCGCGCCCGTCCATCGCCCGTTCCATTCCCGATTGTCACGGACGGTCTCGACCACGGGGCCCTGAGGAGTCCCGGCCGAGACTGTATGGCCTGACGGCCAGACTCATCGCACCGGTCAACTAGTCGGAGATCCGGGCATGAGGGTCGGTCTTATGCCCTGGCGTAAGGCGATGCTCATGGGCGAGCGCTTCGGCGGCCGCGACATCGCCTTCTGCGATCGCCTCGACGAGATCGGCGTGCAACTGCAACCGGTCTTGCAAATATCGCGGAAGATCAGCGTTGGGAGAAATCGACTCGACGTTGTCGAATAGTGTTGTCAGTAGCGAGTTGTAAGTCGTACCGAGCACCTTGTTCGGGGTGATCTTCGCGATTTCGGCATGTAACTGCCAATCCGCCTGGAGGAACTTCACCGGATCGCGCAACTGACGCGCCATGCCACCGAGCAACCGGCGCAACTCGCCGACGTTTTCCTTCGTCGCATACCGAGCGGCATCGGCGATCAGCACCGGCTCGAGGGCATCGCGCACGATCAGGGTGTCCGCCACGGAGACCGGATCAGTCGCCGTCGACAGCATCGACGATCCGATGGCCACCTCGGACTGGGGCGCCATAAGTTCCTCCGCGGCCTCCGGAGTCAGGCCCCTGAGGACCTTGGTGAGTCCGCTTTCAATCGCGGCCGCCTCGCCCGGGGTCAGCTGGTCGCCGAACCAGCGTTTGATCCCAGCAATGTGCACGGGCGCTGCGCGGCGCAACCGCTCACGCCCCCGCTTGGTCAGCTGCACCGAACGATTACGCCGATCGCTCTCGAGCGCCCCACGTTGCACCAGCTGTGCATCCTCCATCTTCGCCAGAACACGGCTGAGTCCGCTCTGCCCCATCAGCATCCGATCCTGCAGCTCACGCTGAGTCAGCGCCCCGTGGGCCTCAGCGATGTGCAACAGAACCTCGTACCACGCCATCTCCAAATTCTCGACACGCTGGAGTTCCTCTGCGAGCGTCTTCATCAGCCGATCGTGTGCATATAGCATCGCGCGCCACGCAGTCACGTGCGCATTCGCCTGGTTCGTGCTCGCCATGTCGCCTCCATCCCTCCCATGCCACCCGTGTGGTGGTCCTGCCTCACCGATACGCCACTTCGCCCCCAGGGGTCCGAACTCTGCGCGCGCATGAAAACGTTGAAACCAGACTAGCACCATCGGACCGGATCGAATGCCGGACGCAGGGAAAAGTACCGCTTGAACTGGCCAGACCACATCATTTGCATCTACAGGCGGTTCATAATCAATACTTGCGCAGGCATTGATTAAGTGATCTACTAGTTGTGACAGGAGCCACAACACAGGAAGGGTCAGGACCATGACCGGGCATATTTGCGTGACGGTGGACAACCTGGGCCGCGCCCGCGAGGTTGGCCTCGGTGAGGTCTACCGTCCGGATCGGACCGAGCCTGGGCTAGAGGTCGGGGTTCCGCGGATGCTCGGGCTGTTCGATGAACTGGCCATCCGGACCACGTTCTTCGTAGAGGGCTGGAACGCGCTACACCACCGCGACGTTCTCGATTCGATCCTGGCCGAGGACCACGAGATCGGCCTGCACGGATGGGTGCACGAGAACTGGGCGGAGCTCCCCGAAGGCCAGCAAGAACGCTTGCTATTCGATGGGACCGCGGCGATACGCATGGCGGGCATCACCCCCAGCGGCTTCCGCGCACCGGGCGGATACCGCGGCTCGCGCACGGCCGCCCTGCTCGCCGAACTCGGCTACGCCTACGACAGCAGCGTCGAACCGGCGACGGAAGACGATCCTCTCGTCGTATCGCTGTTACCCGAGGGCCTGGTGAACATTCCCTGGCACTGGCAGTCCAACGACTATTGGCAGTACTACATGCACCCCGCCGGCCCTCAATCCCCGGATCAGGTGCTCGCCTCCTGGCGAGCGGACCTCGAGCGGGTGGCACACGACGACAGTCTGCTGACCATCACCGTCCACCCGTTCGTATCGGGTGCGGACGCGGACAAGTTCTCCGTCCTGCGCGCCTTCTTAACCGAGGCCGCATGCCATCCCGATCTGGAAGTGATCACGACCGGCCAACTTGTGGCCCGAGCCCGTACAGCGATCACCGCAGGCCCCAGCCCGCTTTGACCTACATGGCCGCCGAACAAACACGGCAAACACCGACTAAGGGATTGGAAGAAACAATGACTGAGCCCACCGGCCAGACAACAGTGCTGTACACGCGCAATGGATTCGCCGGCCCCATGGCAACCATGGTGCGCGAGCAGTACCCGCCCCAGTACACCCGTGTCGTCGGTGACTACGCACCGCGCATCTTGGATCTACATGCCCTCGACGAGCAGGCTTTCGACGACGTACGTTCCCTCCCGGTTTCAGTCCTCGAAGGCCCTGGCCTGCGGATGGAAGTGTCCTATCGCAAGCAGGACAGCGTGTTCGGATTGCGCAACGTCTTCGCCGACGAAGTTCACGTGGTTCTCGCTGGCTCGGCCACCCTCGAAACCGAGTTCGGTGTGCTCCGAGTGGCCAAGGATGATCTGGTACTGATTCCGCGGGCCACGACGTACCGGTTCGTCGATGTCAAGGATGAGCTGCGTGAGTACATCCTGGCGTCGGAGACAGAACTGTCCTTTGCGATGCAGCCGGGTCTTGGACCGCTCGAGCGTTTCGAAACGCCGGCGCCGTACGCCGACCCTTCGATCCGACGGGGCGAGTTCGAAACAGTCGTCCGCCACGGCAACGAGTTCACCTCCATTTTTACTGACTACGACCCCCTGCCGACCGTTTCGACGGAGGGAACCCCGTTGGTGACCAAGGTCAACATCAACGATCTGCGCTCGATTGGTATGGAAAGTGGGCTGCTCCTCCCGCCCCTGCTGTTCGACGACGCCACTACCCAGACGTTCATCTTCGACCTCAGCGCCCGCTCGGGCAGCCGACCCCCCGTGCACTACAACGCCGACTACGACGAGTGCATCCTGTTCATGGAGGGCCCCGGCAGCTGGGGAGCTGTCAACACGCCCGGCCTGATCACCCACACTCCCAAGGGGCTTGCCCATCAGGGCCCCGTGGAGAACGTGCCGGAAGGATACCGTGCAATTCTTATCGAGACACGGTGCAAGCTGAAGGTCACCGCCGCCGGTCGCGACATCAGCCACCTTGCGGAAACAGACCAGTACTCACGCCACCCCAGCGAATCCCAACTGGCCTAACCAAGCTGGCCTGGGCGGGTCAGCGGTGGCCCCGCCCAGGCTTTCCCAACCGTCACTCTTTGGGCGAACCCCGACCACGCGGTTGTCCCCCACGAGTCAATCGCAGCACCGGATCACTCCAGCACCGCTGATACCAGAGATACACCGATCTGCCTTGTACGAGGAGATGAGTTCGATGCTCGACCACACCTTCTGGCGCCGCATTCAGCGCGAGACGGATGACGATCTGCGCGAGAGCATCTCCAGCCGAGCATGGACATGCGAACAAAGCGTCGCCATGGTGCACGCACTTCGTGCTCGCGAGGACGCGCGACAAGCGGCCGAAAGGCTTGCGGGGCGCGCTCGGTGGACAGAGGTCCACGCCCACCACTACGAGAGCACAACCACCGACTTAGACACCGCGGCAGTGGCATAAGGGACTGGGACTGATGACGCATGCCGCTCCCCCGCCCGGACACTCCGCGACCCGTACCGGTTACAGGTCGGAAAGGCTGACACAGTGCTCCTCCTCCGATCCGACGACCCCGGCGGCGGCCGCGGCCGGAAGTTCCTCTCGTTTGCCCCGCACCCGTCCGGCAACAAGGCACGGACGAGCCTCCACGAGCAGCGGATCTGGCTCGCCGGTGGCAACTGCGCGCACCCAAAGCGGTGGATACCGGAATTGGCCACACACAACAGGCCGGACAGGAGCGGTGCGGCTCTCAAAACCAGCACGTATGCCTGAATACAATGGAGATCGCATGCCGCGCAGTCATATTGAGTCCGAACGCCCACACTCTGAATTGGACCGCATCGAAGACGCAACGCGGTACCTCAAACAGAGGGGCCTGGTGCCACCCGGACCAATACCGGCCGGACGCCTCGGACACGGACCTCGCGCTGCGATTCGTGTCGGAGACACAGTGATGACGGTCGGCGAGCCGTTGACACTCGCTCACGCCGCGGACGCAATGGCCCGAGTCAAAGAACTGGCACCCGAGGTTCTCTGGCTGGATCTGGACTACGGCGTGCTCGTCACCCGCTATGTCCCTGGAACGAACTGGGAGCAACAGCTGCTGGCCGGCAAGATCGACGCGCGGACCTTTGCCATCGCCGGCGCATCACTGCGCGGGATTCACGAGATATCTCCGGGAACGTCTGACTACCCCGATCACATCCTGCCACTACCCGCTGGTCGGGTCCCTTTCGAGGCAGATACCTCCGTAGCACACCTCCACGAACGTCTGCGTACGTGCGGACGCAGCCTTCTGCACGGAGACTTCAATCCCCGGCATGTGGTGATCACTCCCGACCGGCGGCTGACCGTCGCTAGATGGAGTTCTGTTGCCCTGGGATCCACCTTGAGCGATGTCGCGCAACTTCTGGCGTCGTTGCTGCTTCGCAGCCATCTACAGCCGTACACCGAGGACTGGTACATCGATGCCGGCCGTGCCTTCCTCAGCGCGTACGGAGACACCGACCAGACACTGCTTCCCTCCCTGGTGGGTGTCGAGCTCCTCGCTCTCATCGACAGACCGCAGCAGCTGCCCGACACCACAATCAGCGACCTGACGTCCCGGGCGATCGGACTGCTTTCCCACACCACCCCGCTGCCCTGGTAGCCACTCAGCACAACCCTGACCCCCAGCAGAAAGTACCGAGAACGATGAAACTGGCAAACTCACACGGCCGGCCCTCCCTCGCGCGTGACGGCGGATATGTGGACATCGAACGCGCCTCAGGGGGGCGCTTTTCCAGCTTCGACGATATCTTTCAAGACTGGACTGCATTTCGCGACTGGGCTGCCACCGATCGCACCGCGCCGACACCGAGCCGGGGTCCGCTAGGTCCCGCGGTTCCTCGCCCCCGTCAAATTTTCGGTGTCGGTTTCAACTACGCCGCCCACGTCACCGAGGCCGCCGCACACATCGGCAAACCCAATGAGTCGCAGCCACTGCCGTTGACCTTCACCAAGTTTCCTTCCTCGATCACCGGACCCACCGATGACGTCGAACTGCCCAACGACACCGGCGATTACGAGATCGAACTCGTCGTCGCGATCGGCACCCGTGCGGACCGGGTGAGCGTCGAGGACGCCTGGTCACACGTCGCCGGGCTGGCGGTTGGCCAAGACATCTCCTCGCGTGGTGTGCAGTTCCTCGGCCCAGAGCAGCACACCGTCGGAAAATCCTTCCGTACCTTCGCCCCTATCGGCCCCTATTTGGTCACCCCCGATGAGCTGGCCGATCCCACAAACCTGTCGATGCGGTGCTGGATCAACGGCGAGCTGCGGCAAAAAAGCGCAAGTTCGGAGATGATCTACAGCGTCGCAGACCTGATCGCCCTGCTTTCGGCCGTCACTCCACTCGAGGCGGGAGATCTTATCTTCACCGGGACTCCCGAGGGTGTGGGCGGATTGGAGGACCCGCCCCGCTATCTCGTCGCCGGTGACGTGATCACCAGCGAGATCGAGGGACTCGGCCGCATGGAGAACGTATGCCGGACCGCGGCACCGGCACCGGACCTCGGCCAACGATGGCATCGATAGGACCCGAACTATTGCCTTCCGGAACAATTGAGGAACAGTCATGTCAACCAAAGTCCCTGTCACCGACTACGCGTGGCCATCACTCGATATCGCGCGAGAAATCCTGGCAGCCATCGGCGCCGAATTAATGGTGGCGCCATCAGCTCACGAACGCGATCTGATCGAGCTCGCCCCCCAAGCCGCCGCCATCTTGACCTGCTGGGCACCCATGACGAAGGCGGTACTCAACGCCGCCACACAATGCCGAACCGTGGCACGTTACGGGGTAGGACTCAACAATATCGACGCCGACCGGGCCGGCGAACTGGACCTCGTGGTCACAAACGTGCCGGACCACTGTATAGAAGAGATCAGTGACCATGCACTCGCACTGCTGTTCTCCCATGCACGCCACATCATTCCGTTTGCCCGGCAGACTCGGTCCGACGGATGGGACAACACCGCCTTCGGATCGATGCGGCGACTACGCGGCCAGACGCTCGGTCTAGTTGGGTACGGTCAGATCGCCCGGGCCCTCGCAGACAAGGCGAACACCCTGGGAATTCGAGTCCTGGCCTATTCGCGCGGCCTGTCCGCGCCCGGCACCGTCGGCACCCAAATCGGATCGGCCACCATGGTCGGCAGCCTCGAGGAATTGCTCACCGCTTCGGACGTGGTGTCCGTACACATCCCGCTCACAGAACATACCCAGGGACTAATCGGTGAACGAGAACTCGCCACGATGAAGGATACGGCCTACCTGATCAACACCTCGCGCGGTCCGATCGTCGACACTGAGGCGCTGAGCCGAGCGCTCCGCAATGGCACCCTGTCCGGCGCAGCGCTGGACGTACTGGCCGACGAACCCCCCGATCGGGACGACCCGCTGCGTGCCATCGAGAATCTGCTCCTCACTCCGCACGCGGCATTCGATTCCCTCGAATCGGTCGCCGAACTGCAGCGCAACGCAGCCCGAAATGTGACGGATGCGCTGACAGGGACGCGCCCGAGCTACGTGGTCAACCCCGAGGTTTACGACACGATTGCATTCACCGACCGTGCCAGGGCGATCGAGGTGCGGGCATGACCACGACACCAGCACCCGCGACACGGCCCACCATCCGCATCGACCGGCACAACGTCGCCTCCTACCTCGCGCAGCATGGGCTGATCGATGCCGACGCTCCGCTGTCGGTAGAGATTCTCGCTGGCGGGGTCTCCAGTGACGTCCTCGCCGTCACCGCGGCGGGCAAGCAACTCGTGGTCAAACAGGCCCTCCCCGAACTCAAGGTAGCCGAGGATTGGAAGTCCAATCCAGACCGCATCCTCACCGAGGCGCACGCTCTGAATATCGCAGGGCACATTCGCCCTGGCGCCGTTCCCGCCCTACGCAGCCTCGACGCCTCGAACCACATCGTGGTAATGGACCGGATAAGTGATCGATTCACCCCCTGGAAGACTGAACTACTGAAGGGCCACATCAACCCAGCTATCGCCGACCGCCTCGGTGCAGACCTCGCCGCCTGGCACTCGGCTACCCTCAACCGAAGCGCTCTGGGCACCAACTTCGACGATCTCGACACCTTCATCGAACTACGGGTCGACCCCTTCTACCGAACCGTCACCGAGCGCAACCCGATACTCACCGAACAGATCTCCGATTTGGTGCGGCAGCTTCTCGATACCCGCCAGTGTCTGGTTCACGGCGACTTCTCCCCCAAGAATGTGCTCGTCGACGACGACGAGGCCGTTGTCCTCGATTGGGAAGTCGCCCACTTCGGCGATCCCGTGTTCGATCTAGCCTTTCTGCTGAGCCACCTCCTCTGCAAATCGGCGCACGATCAAGCCCACGCACCCCAATTCCGCGAATGCGCGCAGCTATTCATCCGGAGTTACCGGACATCGACAGCATCTGAACTCGCCCACCTCGACGAGTCCTACCTGGCGGGACATACCGCCGCGCTGGCACTTGCCCGCGTCGACGGAAAATCCCCGGCGAACTATCTCAGCGGCGCCGCACGCAAGAGGATCAAAACCCTCTCCATTGCTGCGCTGTCCACCTCAGCGCCCCGCACACCATCAACTCTCTGGGAGCTACTGTGACTACCCCAACCACCATCGCGTCCCTATTCGCCTGGGAAGCGCTCGATTCACGCGGCAACCCCACCGTCGCGTGCGAAGTCCGACTCGCCGGTGGCGCTGTCGGTACAGCAATGTCCCCTTCCGGTGCGTCGACCGGAACGTACGAAGCACTCGAACTCCGCGATGGCGAGGAGCGATTTGCAGGGAAAGGAGTGCGAAAAGCCGTAGCCAATGTCACCGGACGCCTCGCAGCAGCAGTTGAGGGACGAGACGCTCTCGACCAGCACGACGTCGACCAGGCGCTACGAGCGGCTGACGGCACCGCAGGGCTGCACCGCCTCGGCGCCAACGCGGTCCTGGCGGTATCGATCGCGACATCCATAGCCGCAGCAAACGCCTCGGGCACTCCGCTCTATCGGGCGATGGCGGACAGCGACCAGGACCCACTGCTGCCGATGCCGATGATCAATATCATCTCTGGCGGCGCCCATGCCGGACGGTCCATCGACATTCAGGATCTGCTCGTAGTTCCTGTAGGGGCGCAAAGCTTCTCCCACGCTCTTGAGATCGCATGGCGGGTACGGCAAGGAACAGCAGCGGAAGCGGAGCGGCGTGGACTCACCACCGCGTTGATCGCCGACGAAGGAGGCCTCGGGCCGTCTCTGCCGACCAACCGCGCCGCCTTGGAACTTCTTGCCGCCGGGATCGAATGCGCAGGCTTTGAACTCGGCGAGGATGCCGCGATTGCACTCGACATCGCTTCCACCCAGTTCTTCGATCCCGCAACGGGCACGTACCGCTTTCGTGTTGAAAACCGGGACCTCGATTCGTCGGAGCTCATCGAGGAGCTTGCAGCCTGGTGCAACGACTTCCCGATTGTATCCGTCGAGGATGCGCTTGCCGACCAGGACTGGGATAGCTGGGCCGCGGCGGCCACCCGCCTGCCCGACATCCAACTCCTCGGCGACGACTTGTTCGTCACCGATACCAACCGCCTCGCGCACGGAATCGCGGACAAGATTGCCAATGCCGTTCTCGTCAAACCTAACCAAACAGGAACTCTCAGCGATGCACGTGCCGTCGTCCAGCAGGCCCGCGCAGCGAACTTCGCCACGGTTCTCTCTGCACGGTCCGGTGAGACCGAAGACGCGTGGCTGGCGGACCTCGCCGTTGGGTGGCGCACAGGTCAGATCAAGGTTGGTTCGACCATGCGTTCCGACCGAACTGCGAAATGGAATCGACTGCTACGCATCGAAGCCGAGCTTGGAAGCACCGCAGTCTTTGCCGGGCGGGGCGCTTTGGCTCCAGTTGTCGGTTCAGCAGTGGCCTCGTGATCACGACTGGTGGACTTGTCGCCGCTCATTCATCATCTTCAGCCCCACCCGGCAAGGGAGGATCAAGCACGTTGGATGGGGCATGAACTTTCCAGGTCACCCTGACTGCCGACACACTCTGCGGAGCGGTCGTCACATCGACTCTCGACACCGCGCAAGGAAGCGATTTATATGGACGCCGTCATTCTAGTCGGTCAAATCTTGTTTGGAACAGTATTTCTTCTAGCTGGATTTGACCATCTTACGAAAACCTCACAGGTCGTTTCGTATGCCGGAACGCGCAATATTCGATACGCTCGCACAATTGTTGTGTCATCCGGAATCATCATGATAATTGCGACGATTCTGATCATCCTGGGGGCATGGGCAGATATTGCCGGACTTCTGCTGGCCGTATTTCTAGTCCCGGCAGCATTCACTATGCATAACTATTGGACACATGCGGACCCGCAAGTTCGCGCCGTGGAGCAGATTCAATTCGCTAAGAACATGTCCTTGGCGGGTGCCTCCCTCCTGATTTTCGGTTTCATGGCGACGTTCGGTGACGAGCTGGCGTTTACTCTGACACCACCGCTTACGCACATCCTGGCGTAACAAATGGACAGTTGAGTGTACGAGCTTCGCCGCTTGCCAGCGAGCTGGGGAGCGCCGGGTTGATACTTATCAACTCAATCGTCTGTTCATGTCTGCGTATCTCAAAGGACTCGATAGCGGAAAGAATATGATGAAATCGCACCACTGCTTTGATGATGACATCCTCGATCTAGCGATTCTGCGGACCCCAATTGGTGGGCCGTCCGTCGAGAGGATTCGTTCGATGTTCGGAATAGGAGCCAGTGAGTATCGTCAAAGGCTCGCAAGTGCGGTGACTTTTCACCAGACACGACTCGCAGCTGGAACTCGCGCGAACCTCGATCGCGTGTACGGAGCGGCGATATTGGCCGGCCTCGCGCGCGACCCCGATTTGTAGTTTGTTCTCATCCCGATACAAATTCGCGCAGCGCGCGGTTGGAAACAATTCAGAGTTTACGGATAGGTTCATACATGAAGGAGGGTTGTACAACAGCTGCCCGAATCCCCCGTAACCGTCGACCTCAAGCACTAACGAGGCCGTATAGCAACGCTCAACCCTCGGCGAGCAACTAGCCTCCGCGACGGCACCTATCCGGGCACACCGGATCCCGGCCGCACTGGAACAGGAACGCGCGTCGATCCCGGTCCGGTATCAATGTCGCCGAGATCGGTAGCCAAGGAAGCTCGTCAGCAGTCGTCCGGTCGTCATCGGATTCCCACGAGGAGTCATGTGTAACCGGACTCGGTGGCCGGCTGGACTGACCCCACCGGCCACCGACCCCATCAGAGAGATTCACCAAGTCACTTGTTGACTTTTGTGAAGATCGGCATAGTCTTACAGCGCGGGCCGATCAGCGGCCCGCCCAAGCAAAGGAGCTGGAATGCGAGACCCGCATCAGAAGGAGTCGACCACCCCGGTGCACTTCACGAGCATCGCCGAGCTGGAGGCCGCATCGTACGAGACGACGATGAAGCACTACTTCGGCGTCGGCGACTGGTGTGGCTCGACCGATGTCAACATGCACGTCGCCTACCTCGATCCGGGCGAAGAAACTCGCGCCCACTTCCACATTCGCGCGGACATCGCTCTGTTCGTGATCGAAGGCGAGTCGACGATGCTCACCTGGGACCAGAACTTCGTCCAGACCGAGCATCACCTGAAGCCCGGCGATTTCGCCTTCATCCCGCGAGGGACTATCCACAAGGACATCAACAACACGGATGCGCGATTCGGTCTCGTCGCGGCTTACAACAACGTCGGAACGGGACCCGAGTCGTTGAAGGTCTATGTTGAGGAGCCGATCGGCAGCACCGAGTAGACGCACCGATCGCGCGGCCAGCGTTTACTCCGCGGGAGTAGGCACACGCGGGAGTACGGATAACCGACGCACGAGTGGATAAGGATGGACATGGACCTGCACGTCAACAAGCGTTCGCGCAGCAAGGTGAGCGACGAGATCATCGCCGGCATCCGCTCATCCATCGCCGACGGGACCTACGCGCACGGCGAGCGACTCCCCACCGAGCGTGAGTTCGCCGAAGCCTACGGGGTCAGTCAACCAACTGTACGCGAGGCGATTCGCGCTCTCGACGCGATGGGGCTTGTCGAAGTACGCCACGGCAGCGGCGCCTACGTAAGCGGTGATCTGCATGGCTTCCTTTCGACTGCACTGGACACCTATGTGCAATTCGGCTCGGTTGGCCTGCTCGATACGCTCGATGTCCGTGAGGTGCTCGGCCGTTATTCCGCCCGCCGCGCAGTCCAGTTCGCAACCAACGAGGATGTCGCCCGCATCGCGACATGCGCAACCGCATGCGGCGAGGTGGCCAACGGCGGTTCACCCGCAGCAATCGCTGCTACTATCGCCAACTTCCAGGAAGCACTCGCGATGGCGAGTCACAATCCACTGCTCTACGGAGTCGAGTGCTACCTCATCCGACTCCTCATCAAGCTCCAACTCGAAGGCAAGCGAGAGGATGCGCATTCGTACTGGCGCAGCCGAGCACTCGACTTCCAAGAAGATCGGCTACAGATCGCGCGCTTGCTTGCCAACCGGGATGAGGAGTCAACGGTCACGGCGATGATCGCGTACCTGGATGATCAGCGGACGATCTTCTCCTCCGACCCAGACCTACGTGGTGTCCGGCTGAACGTTCCCAAGACCGCTGCGGCAGATCCCGCCCTCTTCACTCACTCATAAGTCGCGTCGGCCATAGACCGGCGCACCACACTTCCCTCAAAAGTCACTTGGTGACTTGGTGAAAGGTTACACATGGACGACCTGATCATTACCGTGACATGCGATTCCACGATGTCGTACCCCGGCTTCGAGAACATGCCGGAGATCGAGGATGTCGGAGCCATCGGCCAGCAGTACATCGATGCCGTCAACGCCGGCGCGGCCATCTGTCACCACCATGGGGTGCACCACCTCGAAGAGACGATGGCCTCCGACGGCAAGAAGCTCTCGACGATCGATCACGATGGGTGGCAGCAGCTCACCGACAAGATCCGTTCCGTCGGAACGGATCCGATCATCCAGTATGGGATCGCATCGGCGCGGCTGCCGGAGAAGATCAAACTAATGAAGCAGGGGCCCGACATGATGTCGTACGCCTTCAATGTGCACGACGAGTATTTCCGTCCGGACCCGAGTCTGCCTCCGAACGAGATGTATTCGCTCCATCCGCGTGACGAGTTGGAAGAGGCGAGTCGCGCGGCGCTCGCTCACGGCGTAAAGCTCGAGATCGAGTGCTTCTACACCGGCGCCTTCTGGAACCTCGACTTCATTCGTGATCAGGGCCTCCTGGGCGATCCGGTGTGGGCCACCCTCTTCCTCGGCTGGCAGGGCGGGGCGTGGACTCCGCCGACCCACAAGGCGTTGATCTACCTTGTCGATCACCTGCCTGCGAACGTCAACTGGAACGTGTCCGTCATGGACCCAGTCGCCCAGTGGCCGCTGCTAGCGACAGCAATCGGATTGGGCGGGCACGTACGGGTCGGCTGGGAGGACAACCCCTATCTTCCCGGTGGCGCCCCGTCACGCAGCAACGCCGAACTCGTCGAAGTAGTCGTGAAGATGGCCGAGCTCATCGGACGCCCCGTCGCCGACATCAAGACCGCACGGCAGATCGTGTTCGGCGAAACAGCCAGCGATGCTCGCCGAGAAGCGTGAGGGCAAGCAATGAAACTAGTACGGATCGGCGAGCCCGGGGCGGAACGCCCAGCGGTACTTGTCAGCGACGACCACGCGGTTGACGTTGCCGACATCGTCGACGACTTCGACGAGTCGTTCTTCGCCACTGACGGACCCCTGCGCATTCAAGATTCGGTGAAGGACCGGAAGGCGAGCGGAAAAGTATTCAGCATCGCTGGATTACGTCTGGGCGCGCCGATTGCGCGGCCACACCAGATCCTGTGCGTCGGACTGAACTACAGTGACCACGCCAATGAGTCCGGAATGACCGTTCCGACAGAGCCGGTCGTCTTCTCGAAATCACCGAATACTCTGGTGGGCCCCGGCGACGACATCGTACGTCCACCCGCGGCCTGGAAGCTTGATTACGAGGTCGAGCTCGGCGTGATAATCGGCAAACGCTCCCAGTATCTTTCGTCGAAGGACGAGGCACTCCAAAGCATCGCTGGGTTCACCCTTGTCAACGACGTCAGCGAGCGAGAATTTCAACTCGAACGCGAAGGCCAGTGGATCAAAGGGAAGTCGTGTGCCACCTTCAATCCCTGTGGCCCGTACTTGGTGACACCCGACGAAGTAAGCGATCCGCAAGACCTCGACCTGTGGCTAGAGGTGAACGGCCAGCGACGTCAGTCCGGAACAACAGCGGACATGATCTTCGACGTAGCAACGATTATCCAGTACCTGAGCCAGTTCTTCGTCCTCGAGCCCGGTGACCTTATCAATACCGGTACGCCACCCGGCGTTGCGCTCGGCATGAACCCTCCCCAGTATCTGGAACCCGGCGATCTCGTCACACTGGGCGGCGGAGTCCTCGGTGAACAGCGCTCGCAGGTCGTCACATTCGAAGACCTCGCAGAGACCGTGTGAGAGCACCCTGAACCGTCCCGCCGCGCGATTCGCGACAGCGAGTCCCGTGTCGATTTCACATAGGAGTGAAAATTGTCCCTGATCGAAAGCCGTGCGATCCGGCTAGTGACGTGGCGTGTCCTTCCGCTACTCATGATCGCGCAACTGCTGATGAACCTCGACCGATCGGCCATCAGCTTCGCCGGGCTCGACATGATGGACTCGCTGTCGCTCTCGCCAGAACAGTTCGGGTTTGCCGCCGGAATATTCTTCTGGGGATATCTGCTGTTCGAGGTACCGAGCAACTTTGCACTGCGTAGGTTCGGCCCCCGCATGTGGATCGGACGAATCCTTATCACGTGGGGTCTCGTAACGATTCTTCTCAGCGCTGCGTTCAGCTTCGAGTCATTGGCGGTCATGCGCTTTCTGCTCGGCGCCGCCGAGGCCGGACTGACCCCTGGCACTTGGTACCTCTTCACTCGGTGGTTCCCACAGCGCCACCGTGCCGGGGCGGTCAGCAAGATCACCTTGATGTCACCGATCGCAAGCGTGATCGGCGGACCGATCGCAGCTGCCGTTCTCCCCCTCAGCCTCTTCGGACTCGAAGGCTGGCGGTGGCTGTTCATTACGCTGGGAGCCATCACCGTTCTGTTCGCTGCGTTCTTCTACCTGTTGATGCCAACCTCACCCGACAAGGCGAATTGGCTTTCGGCCGATGAACGCGGATGGCTCACGCGCACAATCGATGCAGAGAACAGCGAGACCGCGGGCAAGACCACACACACCAGTTTCCTCGCAGCGATCAAACGGCCGGCGATCTGGGGATACAGCGCGTGCTACTTCTTCATCAGCGTTGCGATCTTCGGCATCTTCCTGTGGCTTCCCCAGGTGATCAAGTTGCAGTTCGCCAACTTCGGATCCGCGCAGATCTCGCTCATCAGCGCAGTTCCCTACATCTTCGGGGTCGCCGCGCTACTCGTTGTGGGTCGTACGTCAGATCGCACGGGTGACCGACGTTGGCACCTGGTCATCATCTGCGCCGTGGGCGCGACTGCCTTCTTAACAACGGCACTCGCGACCGATCCCACTGTTCGCTTCGTGACGCTGTGCGTTGGTGTCGGGGGTGTCTTCGCGTACCTTCCTGCCTTCTGGCCCAACCCAATGAGCGTGTTGACTGGCTCGGCTGCCGTCGGTGGGCTTGCGCTTATCAACTCGCTTGGAACATTTGGCGGTTTCTTCGGCCCAAACATCGTCGGAGTCCTTCGGGGTCTGTCCGGTAGCTTCCAAACAAGCCTTGCGGCATTCGCGGTCTTCTTCGCCCTCGCGGGGGTCCTTCCATTGGTTGCGCCGCGAATGTTCCCCCGCGCGCCGCGCAACACCACTCCGAAGGGGGTTCCGCCGATCGCACAGAGCGGTAAGTCAGAAGTCGTCAAGGGAGCGTGAGATGTCTGATGTCGTGATCCGGGGCGGGCTGGTCGTAAGCCTTGATCCGAACCGTCCCGACGTGTTCGACGGCGACGTGCACTACAGCACGGACGGACAGATCCTTGCGGTCGGCAAGGATCTCCCGAGTCCAGAATCGAGCACCGAACTCGATGCCACTGGCATGATCGTAATGCCCGGCCTCATCGACTCGCACCGGCACCCGTGGCAATCGTTGTTGCGCGGGATGAGCACCGATCAAACTGTGGTGCAGTATCGCAGCGCGATGCGGGCCTCATACGGGAGTCGGTATGCACCCGAGGATGTCTATGCCGCAACTCTGCTAGCGGATCTCGAGGCACTCAACAGCGGTGTGACCACCGTTGCCGACCTCGCACACATCATGAACTCGCCTGAGCATGCGGACGCCGCTATTCAGGCGCATCACGACAGCGGACAGCGGGTGCTCTTTGCCCACGGTGCACCGAACGACGGCGATGCGGCCGCATGGTGGTCGCACAGCTCGCGGACACACCCAGACGATATCCGCCGCATCCGAACTGATGTCCTCAATCACGATGACGCGCTCGTCACGCTCGGGATGTTTATGCGACCGCCGTTCCTGGTAGATCCCGATGTCCTCGCCCACGACCTGGAGCTGGCGCGAGAACTCGACATCCACGTCTCGGTCGACGGCGGCGTCGGTGGGGGATGTTGGGGGTCCCCGCGCTGGGGCGATCGCGGCCTCACTCCTGTAAAGGACATCGCCGACCTCGGCCAGCTCGGACCTCACATCACACTCGTGCACTGCAACAACCTGCCACCGCAGGAGCTCAAGCTTATCGCCGACAGCGGCGCGAACATCTCGATCTCACCCGATCACGAGATGAATTGCGGCCATGGCCTTCCCGCCACCAAGAATGTGCTCAAATTCGGAATCGAGCCCGGCCTATCCATTGACAGTGTCATTGCGGTAAGCGGCGACATGTTTGCAGCGATGCGCAGCGTACTCACGTCCACCCGAGGCATATGGGCGGATCGTGCCTACGAAAACGGTGAAGCGATCGCCTCCTGGGACATTACCTCCCACGACGTGCTCCGCTTCGCAACGGTACGGAGCGCAGCAGCGTGCGGCATGGGAGGGCGCATCGGATCGCTCGTACCTGGTGCCCGCGCCGACATCCTGCTTCTGAAGAGCGACCCCTTCAACCTCTCGTTACTCAACAACCCGGTCGCGACGATCGTCACGACCGCGCATCCAGGAAACGTCGATACCGTCATCGTCGACGGGAAGACCGTAAAACGCGGAGGTCAGATGGCATATCGAGGAGTCGACGACGTTATCGGCGCTGCAGAGCGCGCTCGTTCACGGATCATCGACGACGCCGGCGACACATCGGCAAGCCGCATCGACGAGTGGTCGGTCTTCTCATGAAGACAGAGCATCTCACTCCAGTTCTCGACACAAACATCTTGGGGACCAGTATCGAGGTGTCGCAACGGCCAATCGATCGGTTCGCGCGCGCACACGACGCCTCCCACTATCTGCTGGTTCCGGATGCGGTCGTCGTACCTCGCGACGTCGACGAGATCGCAAGAGTATTCCGCGCCGCCCACGCAAGCCGACGGCCGATCACGTTCCGGTCCGGGGGAACTAGCCTATCGGGACAGGGGGTTTCCAAGGACATCCTCATCGACGTCCGCAAACACTTCCGCCGAATAGACGTCGGCGAGGACGGCCTTAATGTTTGCGTACAGCCTGGCGCCACCGTACGGCAGACGAACGCCCGTCTCGCTCGGCACGGCCGAAAGCTCGGTCCCGATCCGGCAAGTGAAATCGCGTGCACGATCGGTGGCGTAATCGCGAACAACTCGAGTGGCATGACGTGTGGAACCGTCGAGAACAGCTACCGAACCATCGAATCTCTCGTAATTGTTCTGCCCAGCGGCACCGTGATCGATACCTCCGACCCCGCAGCTGAGCAGACGCTGTGGGACAACGAACCCGAGCTCGCTCGCGGTCTTCTCGACCTCCGGTCCAAGCTTCTCTCCGATCCCGCGGCTGTCGCGCGGGTACGGCAACAGTTCGCGATGAAGAACACAATGGGATACGGCCTGAACTCATTGCTGGACTTCGAGTCTCCGCTCGACATCCTGACACATCTTGTGATCGGTAGCGAGGGGACACTGGCATTCGTCGCCGAAGCGACATTCCGCACAGTCGAAGTCCTTCCACATGCAGCGACGGCACTTCTCGTGTTCGATCAACTCAGTGAAGCGGTAACTTCCCTACCCGCGCTAGTGCAGGCCGGCTTCCGAGCGATCGAATTGATGGATTCGCAGGCGCTGCGGGTGGCGCAGTCGCTGCCCGGGGTCTCGGCTCACTTGGACAACCTGATCATCGAGCATCACACCGCTCTCCTTGTCGAGCTGCACGCTCGTACGGCCGACGAACTGGCCTCGATCGAATCCGCAGTAGGACCTGTCCTCGAATCACTGCGGCTCACTCGCCCTGGCACATTCACGAGCGACCCGGACAAGCGCGCAGCGCTCTGGCGCGTGCGCAAAGGACTGTACACCTCGGTGGCCGGTTCCCGGCCCGCAGGAACGAGCGCGCTCCTCGAAGACATAGTGGTTCCACTCGATCGCCTGCTACCGACCTGTGAACGCCTCGTCGACCTGCTACACGAGCACGGCTATGAGGACTCGGTGATCTTTGGGCATGCGAAGGATGGCAACCTGCACTTCATGCTCAACGAGCGTTTCGATGATCCCGCATCCGTCGAACGCTATCGCAGGTTCACCGAACGCCTAGTGGATCTCGTGTTAGAGCACGGCGGATCGCTGAAAGCAGAGCACGGCACCGGTCGAATCATGGCACCGTTCGTTCGTCGCCAGTACGGAGACTGGCTATACGGGATGATGCTCGAGATCAAGCGTCTGTTCGACCCGCACGCAATACTGAATCCCGGAGTCGTGCTGTCGGACGATCCCGAATCGTATCTGCGGGACCTCAAGTCCGCGCCTCCCGTCGAAGCCGAGGTGGACCGATGTGTCGAATGCGGATACTGCGAACCGACCTGCCCAAGCAAGGATCTCACGCTGACCCCACGGCAACGAATCGTTCTGCGCAGAGACATCGCGGCAGCCCAGCGCGACGGTCACGATGCCCTTGTCGCGGAGCTCACTGCCGACTACACCTATGACGCGGTCGAAACGTGCGCGGTTGACGGGCTGTGCTCGATCGCCTGCCCAGTCGACATCAACACTGGTGATCTCGTTCGCCGCCTCCGCGCCGAAGGGAGTAGCGCCGCACTCAACGCGAGCTGGTCAGCCGCGGCGCGTGCCTGGGGTCCAGTGACCGTCGCGGGGAGTATCGCACTCACCGGTGCTAAGCGAGCGACCACATCCGTCGCCACGGGAATCACGAGAGCGGGCCGCGCCGTCCTCGGTGCCGAGACCGTACCGCTATACGACGGCGGACTACCAGCTGGCGGGCCAGCACGACCGAGAGCAACGGGATCCGTCGACGGCGCCGACGCTGTCTTCTTCGCCGCATGCATCGGATCCATCTTTGGACCTGAGGATGACTCGATCGGAGCAACTGAAGCGTTCATCCGCCTAGTCGACCGCGCTGGGATGAAGCTGATCATTCCGGACCGGCTAGCGGGTATGTGCTGCGGGACTCCGTGGAAGTCGAAGGGCCATGAGCACGGGCATCGAACGATGGCAGCCAAAGTGCTGCCTGCCCTCTTCGAGGCAAGTGATAGTGGCCGACTTCCGATCGTATGTGACGCCGCGTCGTGCACGGAAGGTATCCGGGCCCTTGCCGCCACCGCTGAGGATCCAAAGCTCCAGTCTTTACGCTTCGTCGATGCCACTGAGTTCGTTCATGACCGAATTCTCGACGGCCTTTCCACCCACAACCGGCTGTCTACGATGGCAATGCATCACACGTGCTCCACGACGGCAATCGGGGTGAACCCTGCGATGGATGCCATCGCGCGATTCATTGCAGACGAGGTATTCGTACCCACCGAATGGGGATGTTGCGCCTTCGCGGGCGACCGGGGCCTGCTTCACCCGGAATTGACGCACGAGGCAACAGCGCGAGAAGCAGCAGAGGTCTCGGCACGCGAGTTCGACGCCTACGTATCGGCGAATCGAACCTGCGAGATCGGACTCACGCGCGCCACCGGAAGGACCTATCGCCACATTCTGGAGGCACTCGAACTTGCTACTCGCCCACATCACGTCTCAGGATCTAGTGGTCACGGCAACTAGACATGCTGCCCTGCATCGCGCCTTTTCATCTGGACAGCCTGGCCGGATCGGGGTCCACCTGCCCTGGACGCCCCCGCTGGTGGCGCAATCATGCGGAGGGGCAGTACTTCACCATCCCGATTCGATTGCACACGGAAATCGTCGCCGATACGCGCGACACGTACATCACGCAGGGCGGAACACCTGTTGTCGTTGACGTGGTGGCCGAGTCGGCGGGAGACAGTGTTGCGGCGGATGTCGATCTGCCACTCGCCGCTTCACGTCGCCTCGAGTTGTTCGGCGCTCTCAACGTGTCCGACCCCGCCGAACGGGCAGACGGGAGGCTAACCCGAACTGGAGTGCTTACGGCCGTTGGCAGGGTCGGCCGAATCCAGATGATGTCCATCGCGGTCGGGTTCCTGCCGACGCGCCCGGCGGGGTGGGTCGCGAGCCAGTATGTACGGCGAACTGAAGACGATTTACTGACGGATTCATGAAGACTGGTCTCGCGACGCCCCCAGACCGGACTTCCGCAGTTCGTAGGCATTTTCGTGCATGCCGTGGAATGAAGGTGCAGGTCAGAGCGGTGCAGGGTGGGTGGAACGCGAAAATCTG